>JBBQCA010000221.1:0-4782 GCA_038318315.1 Burkholderiales bacterium
TCAGCCTGGGCGCGGGTCTGCTGGTGATGACGCTGGTTTCGGGCGGGCTGCGCGCCATGGGCGAGGAGAGCGTAGATGTGCTGGGGCGCGAATGGTCGCTCAGTGGCGTCTCGGGCCTGCTGCTCTACCTGCTGGGGCTGGCCGGCGAAGTCTTTTTGCTGACCTCGGTCTACATGGTCATGCCGGTCGGCAAGCTGTCGTGGCGACACGCGCTGATCGGCGGGGTGACCGCGGCGCTGCTGTGGGAGGTGACGCGGCATCTGCTGGTCTGGTACTTCAGCACGCTGTCGCAGGTCAATGTGGTCTATGGCTCGCTAACCACCGCCATCGTGGTGCTGCTGAGCCTGGAGATCGCCGCGACGCTGGTCCTCTTCGGAGCGCAGGTGATCGCGCAGTACGAGCGCCTCGAGCACACCGGACGGATCGCGGCGCCGCCTGCCGTCGATCTCGAGGACAGCCTGCGGTCGTAGGTGATTGTGGCGCTGTCGAATGCGAGCGGGACCTCAGACGGCTCGCGTCGCGGATCGCCTGCCCCTGCGTTGCAAACCGAGCAGCAGCAAGCCGAGCGCGACCGTCGCGATGCTCGCCGGCTCCGGCGCCGCGAGTGCCACGGCCAGCATCTCCTGTCCGAGGATGTTGTGCGCGAACGCGGTCGGGTGGATGCCGTCCCAGAACAGATACGAGGCCGGGCTGGAGCAGACCGAGCCGCCACCGGTGAAGCCCAGGTCGTCGCCGGTGTAGCAGCGATCGGTGAGATTGGTCAGGCCCAGCTTGCCCGCATCGGCCACGATGCCCTCGAACGCGCTGTAGGTATCGAAGCGGATCAGGGTCGCGTCGGGGTGCGCGGCAGCGAAGCTGTCGAGCAGTCCGGTCAGGCCGAAGTTGAAGGTCTGCGCGAGGAAGGTTCCTCCCGCCGCCGCTGCGGCGCCGGCCTCGCGGATGCGCGGCACGCGGCCGAGGTTGGGAATGTTGGGCACCAGCAGGTAGCGCGCGCCCTCCGCGTACAGGCTCGCGAGCAGGCCGCCGATATCACCGAGCGTGCCGCCGATGCCCGGGATCGCATGCCCGAGCGGATCGGTGGTGCGACCGACCAGGATGTCCTGCAGGTTGTTCGCGCCGCCCCACACCACATAGAGCGCGTTGGGGTCGGCCGGACCCGGCCGCGCCCGATACTGCGCCACCTGATCGATCAGGCCGAGATACGGTGGTCCGAACAATTGATAGCGCGTACGCGCGCCGCCGAAGGCGAAGTTGTTGCCGCCCGTGGCCGACGCCGATGCATCAAAGCCCACGCCGGTGGCCAGCACGTCGGCATACAGCGGCCCGTTGCTCGCGCGTCCGTTGAAGTACGGTGCCCCGGGAATCGTGGCCGGTGCGCCCGGCGCATGTGGCAGCGTCGCGTAGGTGGCCGTGACGTTGCCGGTGTCGGTCAGGCTGTCGCCGAAGAAGTAGATGCCGGTGAAGGGGACTGCGTACGCAGGCAGCGCGGCGAAGAACGACAACAGCGCGGCGAGGATGGTTCGCATGACGGCTCCTTCTTTGGCGGAGCCGCGCATCGTACGAGGGTGCGGGCTTGCAGGCAATGAGCGTACTACACCGCGCCGTGAGCCGATTGCCTCCTAAGCTTCGCTCTCCAGCGATGCATTGCGCAGCAGCCAATCGGTAAAGGCCGCCACGTCAGCGCGCCCGACCGCATGCCTGGCCGTGACGAGATGGTAGGCACGCGGCGACGCGATGCGATGCTCGAAGGGCGCGACCAATCGATGCAGCTCGAGGTGCCGACGGACCAGCGGACTGATGCCGAGCGCGACCCCCTGGCCATCGATCGCAGCCTGGATCAACTGATCGTAGTGGCTGAAGCGCAGCGTGCCGCCGCTCTTGAAGCGATGCAGCCCCATGGCCTCGAGCCACAGGGTCCACGAACCGGAGGGACGGTCCGTGTCCGCATGCTCCTGCTCCAGCAGCACGTGGTCGTGCAGGTCTTCGGGCACGCGGAGAGGTTGGCCGTGGATGCCCTTCAACCCGGGTGCGCAGACCGGGAACACCTCTTCCCCGAACAGCCGGAGCGCCCCGGCGGGCGCCAGGTCCGCCGGGCAATAGCGCACTGCCAGTTCGATGCGCTCGCGATCGATGTCGACGATGCGGTTGTTGGCCGCGATGCGTAGGTCGATGTCCGGTGACTCGGTGCGAAAGGACATCAGTCGCGGCACCAGCCACAGCGACGCGAAGCCCATCGTGCACGACACCGTCACGGCGGCACTGGTACCGGCACGGATTTCGGCCGCGGTATCCGTCAGCGCGCGCATCGCCTCCCCGGCGGCGCGAAACAGTTTCTGTCCGGCCTCGGTGAGGCGGATCTCCCGGTGACGACGCTCGAACAGCGCCGTGCCCAACTGCTCTTCGAGCGTCTGCACCTGCCGGCTGACCGCCGACTGGGTGAGGAACAGCTCCGCCGCCGCCTTCGTGAAGCTGAGGTGGCGGGCCGCGGCCTCGAAGCCGCGCAACAGGTCCAGCGACGGTAGCAAGCGACTCATTCGCATTCCTTCAGAGCATGCGAGACATTCGAATTGTACGTTTGCCGGCACCTTAGCATTGGGGGGACCATTCCTACACCGCAGCACAAGCGCGAGCACAAGGTTGCACCCGTGGGATGCGCGCACAACATGCAAGGAGTTGAACATGAACATCCGTCTCGATACCGCTGCCGTGTGCCTCGTGAAGGATCAGGCACTGGCTTTGACCGACGCCCGGGGATCGCTGATCAGTTGCCAACGCGGCGCCGTGTGGATCACGCAGGACAACGACAGGCGCGACATCGTGCTGACGTCCGGCGAGAGCTTCACCCTGGACCGCGAGGGCGAGGCCATCGTGTCGGCACTGGACGACTCGTCCGTCGAAG
Source organism: Burkholderiales bacterium (assembly GCA_038318315.1). Lineage (GTDB taxonomy): Bacteria > Pseudomonadota > Gammaproteobacteria > Burkholderiales > Burkholderiaceae_D > CAHJXF01. The sequence goes on from JBBQCA010000221.1 coordinate 2,900, forward strand.
TGTTGCCGGCGCCATTGCCCCGGCTGGCCGGTACCGTCGTTCGGCCTCGGACCGAACGCGCATACCCGTCATGGGCCGATGCGCCGACCTGGGGCCGTCGCTCGGAACCGTCCCACTGAGCGGACCGCGGGAGAACCATCATGCAAGCGTTTTCTTCGATCGCATCCGCCACGTGGGCGCCTCGCGGTCGCCCGAAACGACGTGGACCTGGTTACGCGCCGAGCGTTGCGAGCGCAGCGCCCAGGCTGTGTCCGCACAGGAGCAGACCATCGCGCGCGGCTACCGTGCCGAGCCACTGGTCGATGACGGGCCGGATCCCGCGCAGCGGCTTCGGAGCGCCCAGCCCGTCTCACACGGCGAAGGGTGCGCAGGCTTTGCCGGCCGCGAACAGGGTGGGGCGCAGGGCGGGGGTATAGAGCGCCGATCGGCGCGGATCGTATTCAATCGATGGCACGCGAAGCCTCCGAAGAAAGGATCTCTGCAAGGAAGTCCGCAATCACCAACTGCGATGCAATCCCGCGCCAATGTACAAGCAATCGCGAGCCATCTGAAATCCCTGCGCCGGGACAGGGGTGCACTCAAACGCAGCTTGGCGATCGCCTCGGACTGAAGCGAAACCGAATCGGTCGCGATCGGTTGGCTCCTACGCCGCCAAAGCCTCCGCTTCCTCGACAACCTCCAGCGAACGCCGCACTCCGAGAAGGTCGACCAGTTCATCGCCGGCGAGGCACTCCATCTCAAGCAACCGCTCTGCCAACGCCTCGAGCCGCGCGCGCTGCGTCGTCAACAACCGCACACAAGTCGCCTGCGCCGTTTCCAGCAGCGCCCGAGCTTCATCGAGAACGGCCGCCTGCACGTCGGGGCCGAGCAATTCCTTCGGCACGCCCGCGACGCTCAACAATCCGAAGCGTTTCGAGAAACCCAGCGAGCCGACCATGTCGATCGCCAGCTCCGACGCGCGCTTGAGGTCGTCGGATGCGCCGGTCGATACATTGCCGAACACCAGGAGTTCAGCCTCGCGGCCGCCGAGCAGCATCGCGATGCGGCTCGCCAGCTCGCTCTGGCGGTAGATCGGATCCTCGGTCTCGCGCGTGATGTAGGTCACGCCTAGCGCTTGTCCGCGTGGTTCGATCGTGATGCGCTCGACCAGACCGGTCGCCAGCCAGTGGCCGACCAGCGCGTGGCCCGCCTCGTGGATCGCGAGACGCTTGCGCGTCGCTTCGGTCAGCAGATCCTTGATCGACGAAACCTCCCCGCCCATCTGATGGGTCTCGATGGCCCGCATCAGATGCGCGGCCGTGAGTTGTGCATCGCCCGCCTCGGCTGCCGACGACGTGGCCTTGTTGACGACGTTGGCGATGTCGGCCGGCGACAGGCCCTGCGTCATCCGGGCCAGCGACATCGTGTCGGCCGAGCCATCGTGGGTGACGCGATCGATGTAGAGCGCGAAGAGCGCGGCGCGTTCGGGCAGGGTCGGCATGCCCAGCTGCACCAGCATGTCGAAGCGGCCGGGCCGACGCATGGCCTCGTCGACGTTCGACTCGTGATTGGTCGCGGCCACCACGGTGACGTTGTCGAGCGCCGAGAAGCCGTCCATCTCGGTGAGCACGCGATTGATGATGCGATTGGACTCGGCCTCGGCGCCGCGCATCTCGCCGGTGCTGCGCTTGCCGATGCCATCGATCTCGTCGATGAAGAGGACGCACGGCGCGTGCTTGCGCGCATATGCGAACAGCTCGCGGACCTTGTTGACGCCCTGCCCGTAGAACATCGCCGTGAAATAGGAGCCGTCGACCGCGATGAAGTTGGCGCCGCTCTCGCCGGCCAGCGCCTTGGCGATCAGCGTCTTGCCCACGCCGGGCGGGCCGACCAGCAGCACGCCG
>JBBQCA010000222.1:0-4766 GCA_038318315.1 Burkholderiales bacterium
GCGATCGCGGCCGGCCCCGGCTATTCGATCGCGGGCGGCGGCGACACGCTGGCGGCGATCTCGAAGTTCGGCATCGAGAACGACGTGGACTACATTTCCACCGGTGGCGGCGCCTTCCTCGAATTCCTCGAGGGCAAGACCCTGCCTGCGGTTGCGATTCTTGAAGAGCGGGCCAGGCAGTAGCCCGCCGCCGCTCACCTCCCCAATCAAGGCCCCACCCCTCATGCCACGCGCCACCAGAATCGTAGCCACCATCGGTCCCGCATCGACCGAGCCGGACGTACTCGCACGCATGATCGCGGCCGGCGTCGATGTCGTGCGCCTGAACTTCTCGCACGGAACGGCCGCCGATCACGCGCTGCGCGCCGATCGCGTCCGCGCCGCCGCGCGCAACGCGGGTCGCGAGGTTGCCATCATGGGAGACTTGCAGGGTCCGAAGATCCGCATCGGCAAGTTCGAGGGCGGCAAGATCACGCTCGAGTCCGATGCGAGCTTCGTGCTCGACGCGAGCTTCGAGGGCATGGGCGACGTCAACCACGTTGGCCTCGACTACAAGGAATTGCCGCGCGACGTGAAGCGCGGCGACGTGCTGCTGCTCAACGACGGCCTGATCGAAGTCGTGGTCGATCGCGTCGAAGGCCCGCGCATCGTCACCACCGTCAAGGTCGGTGGCGAGCTGTCCAACAATAAGGGCATCAATCGCAAGGGCGGCGGCCTGTCCGCGCCCGCGCTGACCCTGAAGGACATGGAGGACCTGAAGACCGCGATGCGGCTTGGATGCGACTACATCGCCGTGTCGTTTCCCAAGAGCGCGACCGACATGGCGATGGCCCGCCTGCTCGCCAATGCCGCGGCCGATGAAGCCAAAATGCCGCATCCCTACCTGATCGCGAAGATCGAACGCGCCGAAGCGATTCCCGCCCTGCAGGAAATCCTCGACGCGTCCGACGGCATCATGGTGGCGCGCGGCGACCTCGCGGTCGAGGTCGGCAATGCGGCGGTGCCCGCATTGCAGAAACGCATGATCAAGATGGCGCGCGCATCCAACAAGCTCGCGATCACGGCCACGCAGATGATGGAGTCGATGATCGTCAACGCGATCCCGACGCGCGCCGAAGTCTCGGACGTGGCCAATGCTGTCCTCGACGGCACCGACGCGGTGATGCTGTCGGCCGAGACCGCGTCGGGACGCTATCCGGTCGCGGTGGTGCAGGCCGTGTCCGACATCGTGACCGCGGCCGACGAGTCCGAGACGGTCGAGCTCGACAGCGAGTTTCTCCACAAGACCTTCGCACGCGTCGATCAGTCGATCGCATACGGCGCGCTGTTCACGGCCTATCACCTGCGCTGCAAGGCGATCGTTGCGCTGACCGACTCGGGATCTACCACGTTGTGGATGAGCCGGCATGACGTCGACGTGCCGATCTTCGCGCTCACGCCGCGTCTGCCGACCTTGCGCAAGCTCTCCTTGTTTCGCAACGTGCGCGCGTTCGAGCTCGAAGAGAATTTCGATCGCGACGCGGCACGCGGCGAAGCGGTGCAACTGCTGTTGAGAAAGGGCGTGGTCGCGTCGGGCGACCTGATCGTGCTGACGATCGGCGAGCCGATGGGTCAGGCCGGCGGCACCAACACGCTCAAGATCGTCAAGGTCGGCGAGCTGCTGGTGAAGACCGTGGAAGCGGTATCGGACGCGTAGCACAACGACATCGCAATGGAAGTGACCCGCGCGAGCTCGGCGCCAGCATCGCGCTTCGCACTTTGGGACCTGGGGTTTCGTCCCTTCTATCTGGTCGCCAGCATTTTCGCGGCGATCTCGATTCCGTTCTGGATCGGCCAATACGCCGGCTATCTGCCCGACGCCTGGTCGCACTCGATGTTCGGGCACGCGCACGAGATGCTGTTCGGCTACGTGCTCGCCGTCATCGCCGGATTTCTCTTCACCGCCGTGCGCGCATGGACCGGTCAAGCAACCCCGACCGGCGTCACGCTCGCAGCATTCGTCTTGTTGTGGATCGCAGGCCGCGTGCTGGCCGCGACGCCTTACGAAACTGCCGCGGCGTTGGTGAACGCTGCATTCCCGATTGCAGTGGCGATCGGCATCGGCATTCCGTTGGCGCGTAGCGGCAATCGCCGCAATTATTTTTTCGTGCTGCTGCTATTTTTTCTGAGCGTGGCCGCGCTGGCGTACCACTTGTCGTTCCTCGGCGTACTGGACCTTCCCGCACTGACCAGCTTGCAGATCGGCCTGGATCTCGTCCTGTTCATCATCGCGGTGGTGGGCGGGCGGGTCATTCCGATGTTCACCAACAATGGCATTCCGGGTACTCGAGCGACCCGCAATGCGATCGTCGAAAAATCTGCGTTGGGTGGCGTTCTGCTGTTGCTGGCAGCCGATGCTCTGCAGGCGTCGTCGAACATGATTGAGGCGCTCGCGTTTGCCGTCGCCGTCGCGCACGCTGCGCGGCTTTATCTCTGGCAACCGTGGCGCACATCGAGAACGCCGCTGGTGTGGATCCTCCACGCGTCGTACGGCTGGATCGTGGTGTACCTCTTGCTGCGATCGCTTGCGGCGGCCGGGCTGGTTGCCATGCCGCTCGCGATTCATGCGTTGACGATAGGGGCGATCGGCGGCATGACGATGGGCATGATGACGCGTACCGCGCGCGGCCACACCGGACGCTCGCTTGCGGCCGACGGCTTCGAGCTGGCGTGCTTCGTCCTGATCCAGCTCGCGGCACTGAGCCGCGTCCTCGGCGCCATGCTGTTCGCCCACGCCTATCTCGCAACCGTCGTCGTCTCGGGCATTTGCTGGTCGCTGGCGTTTGCGATTTTCTCGGTTCGCTATTGGCCCGTGTTGTCTCGCTCGCGGCTCGACGGCAAACCCGGTTAGGAACGTTTTTCGCAGGAGCACTCATGGCCATTCATCACGCATCGTCGGGCGAGTTGATCGATATTCGTCCATTGAAAAGTGAGTTGAAGAACGCGATTACCAAGACTCTCTACAAATCGAATCGCCTCGAAGTGTTTCGAATGATTTTGTTGGCAGGAAAGGAAATGCCTTCGCATAGTGTGGTCGGCGAAATCACCGTGCTATGCCTCGAGGGCCATATCGAATTCAGGTTCGCGCAGACCAGCCGGTCGATGGGGGAGGGTGATCTGATCTGCCTGGCCGGCGGCGAAGAACACGCGTTGAAGGCGGTCGAGGATTCATCGGTTCTCGTCACCATCCTGTTGCATGGCGCGTAGTTCCTCGCGGGTCCGCGTTGCGAGTTCAAGTTGAGTCGGCCCCTGATCTGCACGATCGGCCATTCGAATCGGCCGATCGAGACCTTCGTCGATCTGCTGTTGACCAATCAGGTCGTGCATGTCCTCGACGTTAGGACCGTGCCGCGCTCGCGCCACAATCCGCAATTCAATCGCGACGAACTTCCCGCGTCGCTGGCCGCGTTTCAAATCGCGTACACGCACCTTCCGGGCCTCGGTGGCTTGCGCCACGCGCGCGCGGATTCGGTCAATACGGGTTGGCACAATCTTTCGTTTCGCGGCTATGCGGATTACATGCAGACGCCCGAGTTTGCCGAGAACGTGCATTCGGTAGCGGAACTGGCGAGCATCGAACGATGCGTATTGATGTGCGCCGAAGCCGTTCCCTGGCGCTGTCACCGGTCGATGATCGGCGATGCGCTACTGGTTCGGGGCGTGCAGGTAGAGGACATCATCGGACCGAAAGATCGCAAGCCGCATGTTCTGACCGCGTTCGCCCGGGTCGACGGGACGCGCATCACGTATCCGCCTATCGCCGAATTGTTTTGAGTATCGAAACAGCTTGAACGATCGAGTACTGCCGATGTCTATTTGGTTTTGCGGCGTACCGGCGCCGCTCTTTCGGGATCGCCGTGCCCAGGGCGCGTCAAGCCGGTGACTCGCGAAGCCATCGAGACGAGTCGGCAATACGATCCCGAAGCCGGGGGCATTGCATGAGCGAAGAAAAGACCCAGCTCGACGGGCCAGATCTGGCCGAGGGCGTTCCGCTTTCTTTGATCGCGGACGGCGCGATGTTGCTCGGGCATGCACAGGGCGAACTGCTGATACTGGTGCGACGAGGCGAGAAGGTCGTCGCTGTGGGAGCGATCTGCACCCACTACGGCGCACCCCTGATCGATGGACTGGTGGTGGGCGACACGCTTCGTTGCCCGTGGCATCACGCCTGTTTCGATTTGCATGACGGCGGGGCACTCCGCGCTCCCGCGTTGAATCCGATCGGATGCTGGCGCGTCGAGCAGCGCGACGGCATCGTCCACGTTCGGGAAAAGCTGGCCGCTACGGAGCGGCCTTCGCCTGCGACGGCGGACATGCCCAAGGCGATCGTGATTGTCGGCGGCGGCGCGGCGGCCAACGCGGCCGCGGAGATGCTCCGGCAGGAAGGCTATGGCGGCACGATCACCCTGCTGAGCGCCGATCCTTCACTGCCGGTCGATCGTCCCAATCTGTCGAAGGGCTACCTCGCGGGTACGGCCGATGAAGACTCCAACCCGCTACGCACCCAAGCCTTCTATCGCGAACACCGCATAGACGTGAAGCTCGACGCGCGCGTCGTCGCTATCGATACAGCGAAGCGCGACGTGCAATTGCACGACGGCACTCGTCATCACTTCGACGCACTACTGCTGGCCACCGGCGCGGAGCCGGTTCGACTGGAGGTGCCCGGCTCCGATCTTTCTCACGTCCACTATCTGCGCACGCTGGCCGACAGCCGCGCACTGGTC
>JBBQCA010000223.1:0-4741 GCA_038318315.1 Burkholderiales bacterium
CAGGCTGCTTTCGGGGGTGCGGCCCGACGAGGGGTCGCGGACGCGCGCGCTAGACTCGCCGCATGCCTGCACGATCCATGCGCATCGCCCGCGCGTTCGCGACTGTCCTCCTGCTCACGCTGTGCTTGCCGGTCGTCGCAGCCGTTGCGGTGCGCGACGACACGGGCCGCGAGGTTCGCCTCGCGGCGCCCGCGCGCCGCATCGTCAGCCTCGCGCCGCACATCACGGAATTGCTGTTCGACATCGGCGCGGGCGAGGCGATCGTCGCCGCAACCGAATACAGCGACTATCCGGAAGCCGCCAAGCGCCTGCCGAGCGTGGGCGGCCTTGGGGGCATCGCCCTGGAACGCATCGTGGCCCTGAAGCCCGATCTCGTCATTGCCTGGCAGAGCGGCACGGCGCAAACGCAGCTCGACGCGCTGGTTCGACTGGGCATTCCCGTCTTTCGCAGCGAGCCGCACACGCTGGCCGACGTGGCGACGACGCTCGAACGCCTGGGCAGCTTGACCGGACATGTGCGCGAAGCATCGGCGAAGGCCGATGAATTTCGCGGCAAGGTCGCCGCACTGCGCGCGACCTATGCAGCGCGCGCTCCGGTACGCGTGTTCCATCAGGTCTGGAGCAACCCGTTGATGACGATCGGCGGCCCGCATTTGATCACGAGCGTGATCGAACTCTGCGGCGGGGGCAACGTATTCGCATCGGTCGGCATGCTCGCACCGACCATCGATGCCGAGGCCGTGATCGCCGCCGATCCGCAACTGATCGTCACCGCATCGGAGAACGGCGACCGACGCAACGACATCGCGCAATGGAGCCGATGGACGAGCGTCTCGGCGGTGCGGCATCATCGCTATCTGTTCCTCGATCCGGCGCTGATCACGCGACACACGCCGCGCATATTGATCGGCGCGGAGGCCATGTGCCGTGCGATCGATGCGGCGCGCGCCGACTCGAACTGACAGGCTGATGTCCGCGACTGTTCCACCCTACTTCTGCCTCGGCACCCGCCCCATCAGATAGAACTCGTCGTTCGGTCGCATGCGGGTCACGTTCGCGACGCGATTCGACAGTCCGAAGAAAGCGGTGATGGCGGCGATGTCCCAGACGTCTTCGTCGTCGAAGCCGTGCACACGAAGCGCGGCGAAGTCTTGGTCGTCGACGCGTTCGGATTCGAGGCAGACCTTCACCGCGAAATCGAGCATCGCCTTCTGGCGCGGCGTGATGTCGGCCTTCGAATGATTGACCGCGATCTGGTCGGCGAGCAGCGGCTGCTTCGCATAGATGCGCACCAGCGCGCCATGCGCGACCACGCAATACAGGCAGCCGTTGCGCGCGCTGGTGGTCGTCACGATCATCTCGCGCTCGGCCTTGGTCAGGCTGCCGGTCTCCTTCTCCATCAGCGCGTCGTGATAGGCGAAGAAAGCCCTGAATTCCGCGGGCCGATGCGCGAGCGCGAGAAACACGTTGGGCACGAAGCCCGCCTTCTCCTGGACCGCGAGTATGCGTTCGCGGATGTCGTCGGGCAGGTCTTTCAACTCGGGCACCGGATAACGGCTGATGGGACGCGCCTCGGTCTTGCGTTCGGCGGGATCGGTGGGTGCGTTCATGAACTCTCCTCTATCGAACGGCAACGTCTGCGACGACGGTCTGCCCCGCGGCTGCGCGGAACACCGCTTCCATGCGGTCGAGCATGCCGTCGATGCCATGCGACGTGCGGACCAATACGAGTGCGTTGTTCACCATCAGCTCGCAACGCGCGACGTCGAGCTTCAATGCAAGGATTGCGTCGCGAAGATCAGCGGCGTTCTCCTTGCGAGCGATCCATGCGGTCGCCTTGCCGGCATCGCCATCGGGTCCGGACGCGAACGCGATTTCCGCGATCGCTCCCGCGTCCGTGGTGATGACCGGCACGCCGCATCCCATCGCCTGCAGGATCGCCTGCGGCACGCCCTCGTTCGCATACGACGGCAATACGAAGAGGTCCATCGCGTGCAGCCACGGAATCACGTTGGGCTGGTTGCCGGCGAAGCGCACGTGTGCGCGCAAATCGAGCGCGTCGACCAGCGCTTCGAGCGCCTGCCGCTGCGGACCGTCGCCGACGATCGCCAGGCGCATCCGGTTCGCGGCGCCATCGGACGTCGTTCGCAGCGCATCGGCGAAGCCTTCGATCAGATAGCGATGACCCTTCCAGCTTCGCAGCGTCGCGACGATGCCGACGATGTACGCATCGTCGCTCGCGCCGATGGCCGCCCGCGCGGCGCGACGCTCGCGTTCGGTCGGCGGACGAAACGCTGCCGTATCGATGCCGGTCGGGATCGAGAGCACGCGCGACGGGTCGAGCCGCAGGCGCGCCACCAGCGCGTCGCGCAGCGAGGCGCCGGTCGTGACGATGTAGCTGCACGCGCGTCGATACAGCCAGCGGCTCGCGATGTTCTCGGGCACGGGCGCGGAGATATGCCGGGTACGCACGATCGGCGGCGCGTGCTTCAGCGATGCCCACGCGAGTGCCGCAACCCAGCTGTCGGTCGAGCTGTGCGTGTTGATCACGTCCACCGGATGCGCGCGCATCCAGTCGCGCAGCGCGCCGATCGCGCCGAGTCGCTTCCTCTCGATCGGCAGCGCGATCACCGGTACGCGATAGCGCGAGGCCTCGGCGAAGATGCGCGCGGCCACCGGCGCGAGCAGCGTCACGCGGTGTCCGCGCGCGATCATGCCGCGCGACTCGACCAGGATGCGCAACTCCTGACCGCCCCAGCCGCACGACGACTCGGTGTGCACGATGTGCAGCGGGCGAAACGCCGGCGGCGGCATCTTCATGCGGGATGCAGCCCGTGCGCGCTTGCATCGACCGGCGCGTCACCGATCGTGCCGCTCACCGGCTTGGCTCCGTCGCCATCGAGCGCGTACTGGATGCGATAGAGCTTGGAGTAGATGCCGTCGGCGGCGAGCAGCGCCGCATGCGCGCCGACTTCGACGATGTGGCCCTTGTCGAACACCGCGATGCGGTCGGCGTTCTCGATGGTCGACAGACGATGCGCGATCACCACCGTGGTTCGTCCCCGCATCAGGTCGGACAGCGCGGCCTGTACGTGGCGCTCGGACTCGGAGTCGAGCGCCGAGGTCGCTTCGTCGAGGATCAGGATGGGCGCGTCCTTCAGCACCGCGCGTGCGATCGCGAGCCGCTGCCGCTGACCTCCCGAGAGCCTGACGCCGTTCTCGCCCACCATCGTGGCGAAGCCGTCGGGCATGTCGTCGATGACATGCGCGAGATGCGCCGCTTCCGCCGCGCGTCGAACCGCGGCGCTCAGGGGTTCGCCCTTCAATCGCGTCAACACGTCGCGATTGGCGCCGTAGGCGATATTGTGCGCGATGGTCTCGTTGAACAGCACCACGTCCTGGCTGACCATCGCGATCTGCGCGCGCAGGCTGGCGAGCTCGATGTCCTCGATCGGAATGCCGTCGATCAGGATCTGTCCGGAGGTCGCGTGATAGAAGCGCGGGATCAGGTTCGCCAACGAAGTCTTGCCGCCGCCCGACGAGCCGACCAGCGCAATCGTTTCGCCGGCCGCGATGTCGAGCGTGATGCCGTCGAGCGCCGCGCGGCGTGTGCGCGGCTCGTCGACCGCCTTGCCGATCAACGCTTCGCTGTCTTTGGGCTTCACGTCTTCCGCGTAGCGCAGCGACACGTTCGCGAAACGGATCTCGCCGCGCGCACGCCCGAGGTCCGTCGTGCCGCGGTCGTCCTCGACTTGCTGATCGATCAGCGAGAACACGCCTTCGGCCGCGGCGAGGCCGCGCTCGAACGGGCCGCTGATCTCGGCCAGCTGCTTCATCGGTGCGAGCAGGAAGGTCGTGGTCGCCACGAACGATACGAACGCACCCGCGGTCATCTGATCCGAGCGCGCGAGCTCGAGCGCGAAATAGATCATGCAGGCCACGGCCAATGCCATCAGCAGCTGCGTGATCGGCACCGTGGCCGAGCTCGTCACGGAAATGCGCATCGCGTTGCCGCGCAGGCGATCGACGGTCTGTCGAAAGCTCGAGCGCGCGTCGCCTTCGCCACCGTAGATCTTGACGACCTTCTGGCAATCGATGGTCTCCTGCACGACGCGCGTGAGCTCGCCGGTCATGTACATGTTCTTCCTCGACAGCTCGCGCATGCGACGCGACAGCTTGCGAACGATGAAGGTGACGAACGGGAGCACCACGATGGTGAAGAGCGTGAGCCGCCAGTTGAGCCAGAGCAGGGTCGCCATCAGCCAGAAGATCGTGAAGCTGTTGCGCACCACGCTGGTCACGACACCGGTGGCGCTCTGCATCACGTTCTGCGCTTCGAACACCAGCCGCGACACCAGGCTCGACGACGAATGCGCGTCGAAGTAGCGCGTGGGCAACGCGACCAGGCGCTCGAACATCTCGACGCGCAGGGTGTTGAGCACGCGATTGCCGATGTAGGCCATCGCATACGAGTTCAGGAACGTGAATACGCCGCGGATGATGAAGAGGCCGACGATCGCCGCCGGATAGATCCAGATCGGATAGTCGGCCGTGGCTGAAAAACCGCGATCGACCAGCGGTTTCAGCAGCGCGCCGAAGGCCGCATCGGTGGTCGATGCGATCACCGAACACAGGGAGCCGATCACGAAGATTCCGCGATACGGCTTGATGTATCCCAGCAAGCGCCGAAACAACGGACCCGACCGCGCCGATGCCGCGGGCTTCGACATCGCGGTCGATA
>JBBQCA010000224.1:0-4671 GCA_038318315.1 Burkholderiales bacterium
CTGCTTGAAGTCGGGCTTCCTCTTCTCGAAGAACGCCGTGAAGGCCTCGCGCGCCTCGGGGGACGACAGCATCGCGCGAAACTCCACGCCTTCCTTCTGCATGCGTGCCCCAACGTCGCCTGCCGAGTCGCCCTTCATCAATCGCTTGGTGGTGCGGATCGACGAGGCCGGCAGGGCGGCAAGCTTGGCGGCCTGCGCGCGCGCGTGATCGAGCACCGCGTCGTCGTCGAGCACCTGATTGACGAAGCCCATCGCCTGCGCCTCGTCGGCGCCGAAGGGCTCGCCCAGCAACAGCTTCGCGGCCGCGCGGCGGTAGCCGACCATCTGCGGCAGCAGCAGGCTGGACGCGGCTTCCGGGCAGATGCCCAGTTGCACGAACGGCAGCGAGAAGCGCGCGCTCCTGCCCGCATAGACCAGGTCGCAATGAAGCAGCAGCGTGGTGCCGACGCCGACCGCGGCGCCGCGCACCGCGGCCACCAGCGGCTTCTGCGCGGTGCTGATCGCCGTGAGGAACTGGAACACCGGGCTGTTGTCTTCATGGGGCGGCGACTTCATGAAGTCCTCGAGATCGTTGCCCGCGGTGAAGATCTCGGGTTGCCCGCAGATCAGGATCGCGCGCACCGACGCATCGGCCTCTCCCGCGCGCAAGGCATCGGCGAGCGCCTGGTACATCGCGGCCGTGATCGCGTTCTTCTTCGCAGGGCGGTTGAAGGCGATGGTCTGTATGCCGTCCTGCGTCGTGACCAGAATGTCCATGGGTTCTTCCTCGTCGGTTCGATCGGGTGCGTCGTCCACGGTCACGCTCTTGCAAGCGCCGCGACCGGGGCGAGCGTGGAGATGAGCTTCGCCACCATCGTGCGGGTGGCGCCGTCGATGGCGTACACGGTGGCCTCGGCCGCGATCAGGCGCGCGCCGGACTTGAGCACCTCGCCGCGGCATTCGAGATGTGTGCCGCGTGCCGCGCGCAGCAAGTGGATCTTGAATTCCACCGTCACCGGCACCTGTCCCGCATCGAGAAGTGACATCGCGGCGCCGCCCGCGCTGTGGTCGGCCATGGTTGCGCTTACGCCCGCATGAACCACGCCGGTGTGCTGCAGATGGCGCGGCGACAAGTCGAGACGGGTCGTGCACCAGCCGGGTCCGCAATCGACGAAGCGGATGTCGACGTCCTTGATGAAGCCGGGCGTGTCGAACAGCGACGCGACGGCCTGGCGGAAATCCGGATGGCGGGGTTGCATGCCGTGGCCTTCGCGGTCGCCGGAGTTCACAGCGCCTTGGGCAAGCGCGCCTGCCAGCTTTCGAGCGGCACGCGCAACGCATTGCAGACAAACGAGATCGCGTGGTACCAGCCGGTCAGCATTACCAGCTCGACCAGTTGCGCCTCATCGTAGTGGCGCGAGAGCTCGGCCCAGATCGCATCGTCTATCGTCGCAGTCTCGTGCAGGGCATCGACCATCGCGATCAACGCCGCTTCGTTCGGCGCCCACGCATCGGAAGGCGGCCATGTCACGGTCGCGCGCACTTCCGCGTCGGTGAGGCCCGCGGTCTTCGCGAAGCCCGTGACATGCACGCCCCATTCGTATTCGGCGCCGCAGCGCGCGCAGGTGCGGTCGATCACGATCTCGCGATCGCGCATCGGCAGCGACGACCCCTTGCCGAGGAAGTGGCCGCCGGTCGCCATCATGCGTTCGGCGAGCTTCGGGTTCTTGGCGACCGTGCGAAACAGCGCGAGCACGTTGGGCGCGCCGGGCGGCGTCATCTTCGCGAGCAGTGCGCCGAGCTCGCCTTCGAACGGTGGTTCCAGCGGCGCAATGCGCGGCTCGTGGCCGGCATGCGGGACGTGTGTGGTCATGTGCGTTCTCCCCGCTGTTTCACATCCGCTCGAATATTCCCGCCGCGCCCATGCCCGTCCCCACGCACATCGTGACCATGCCGTACTTCAACTGGCGACGACGCAGCGCATGCACGACGGTGGCCGAGCGGATCGCGCCGGTCGCGCCCAGCGGGTGGCCCAACGCGATCGCCCCGCCGATCGGATTGACCTTCGCCGGATCGAGATCGAGGTCGCGCATCACCGCGAGCGCCTGCGCGGCGAACGCTTCGTTGAGCTCGATCCAGTCCATGTCCTGCTGCGAGAGGCCGGCGTTCTTCAACGCCGCGGGGATCGCTTCCTTCGGACCGATGCCCATGATCTCGGGCGGCACGCCGCGAATCGCGAACGAGACGAAGCGCGCCAGCGGTTGCAGGTCGAACTGCTTGAGAATTTTTTCGGAGACGACGATCAACGCGCCCGCGCCGTCGGAGGTCTGCGAACTGTTGCCCGCGGTCACGCTGCCCCTGGCCGCGAACACCGGACGCAGTTTCGCGAGGACTTCGAGACTGGTGTCGGCACGCGCGCCTTCATCGGTGTCGACGGCGCGCGTCTTCACATCGACGGCCTGCGACGCGAGGTCGGGCGAGCGTTCGATCACATCGACCGCCGTGGTCTCGTCCCTGAACTCGCCCGCGGCCTGGCCCGCGATCGCCTTGTGGTGAGAGGCCAGCGCGAACGCGTCCTGGTCTTCGCGCGACACTTTCCATTGCGTTGCGACCTTCTCGGCGGTGAGCCCCATGCCGTAGGCCATGCCGATGTTCTCGTCCGCAACCGCGATCGCATTGATCGACGGCCAGTGACCCATCATCGGAATCATGCTCATCGACTCGGCGCCGGCCGCGATCATCGCGTCCGCCTCGCCCACGCGGATGCGATCGGCCGCGATCGCGAGCGCGGTCAGTCCCGATGCGCAATAGCGGTTGACGGTCGCGCCTCCGACGCTCTTGGGCAAACCCGCCATCAGCACCGCCATGCGCGCCATGTTGAGCCCCTGCTCGCCCTCGGGAAACGAGCAGCCGACGATCGCGTCCTCGATCACCTTGGCGTCGAGTGCGGGCACCTGCGCGAGTGCCGATTGCATTGCGCGAATCAGCAGGTCGTCGGGCCGCGTATTGCGAAACATCCCGCGCGGCGCCTTGCCGATCGGCGTGCGGGTCGCGGCGACGATGTAGGCATCCTGGAGTTGCTTGCTCATGCGATCTCTCTCCGGTTTTGCTCCCTCCCTCAGAGGGGAAGGAGTATCAGTTCCGCACCGGCTTGCCGGTCTGCATCATGCCCATGATGCGTTCCTGCGATTTCGGATGTGCGAGCAGGCTCATGAAGCCCTTGCGCTCCATCGCCATCACCCATTCTTCGTCGACCAGCGAACCGGCTTCGACATCGCCGCCGCACATGATCTCGGCGATGGTGCGGCCGATGTGGAAGTCGTGGGCCGATATGAAGCCGCCGTCGCGCATGTTGATCAACTGGCCGGTGATGGTTGCGATGCCGCTCCTGCCGACGACGGAAAAGGTGGTCTTCATCGGCGGACGATAGTTGGCCGCGTGCATCGCCTGCGCTTCACGGATCGCGGATGCGAGCAGCTCGTGCGCGTTGAATACGATGGGATCGGACTCCAGCAGATAGCCCATCTGCCTGGCTTCGAGCGCCGACTTCGAGACCGCCGCGGTCGCCGCGTTGGTGAAGTACTTCTTCACGTAGTCGAGCAGGTAGCTGTCGGGCGCAACCGCGTGTTCCTCGGCGGCGCGTCGCGCACCATATGCGAGGCCGCCGCCGCCGGGCAGCAGCCCCACACCCACTTCGACCAGGCCCATGTAGGTCTCGAGACTGGCGACACGCTTCGCGCAATGCATCGCGATCTCGCAACCGCCGCCCAGCGCCATGCCGGCCACTGCGGCCACGGTGGGCACCTGCGCGTAGCGGATCGAAAGCATCGCGTCCTGCAGCTTCTTCTCCTCCGGCCCGATCGCAGCCACGCCGCCGGCCATGAACACCGGCAGCATCGCCTGCAGGTCGGCGCCGTACGAGAACGGCTCGTCGCGCAACTGGCCGGGGCTCCACAGCACCAGGCCTTTGTATTCGGATTCGGCAAGGGCGATCGCCTTGCCGAGCGCCGCGATCACGCCCGGGCCGATCACGCCGCCCTTGGTCTTGAACGAGAGGATCACGACGTCGTCCAGGCCCGCGCGATCGAGCGTCCAGATGCGCGCCGATTCGTCTTCCTGGATGGTCTTGCCGATTGCGGCGGATGCATCGCCGACCAGGGACGCGCGATAGATCTGCCGCTCGTAAACCGGCAGCATCGAGCGTGCGACAAACGCATTGGTCTTAGGTGAATACGATCCTTCGGGCTGATGCACGCCGCCGCGCTCCGCGACCGGACCTTCGAAGACCCAGGCGGGCAGCGGCGCGGACGACAGCGCACGACCGTTGTCGATATCGTCCTTGACCCACGCGGCCACGTCCTTCCAGCCCGCCGATTGCCACAATTCGAACGGGCCCTGCCTTTGCCCGAAGCCCCAGCGCATCGCGAAGTCGATCTCGCGCGCGTTGTCGGCGATCTCGGCCAGATGCACCGCGATGTACTGAAAGCTGTCGCGCAGGATCGCCCACAGGAATTGCGCCTGCGGCGATTTCGATTCACGCAGCAGCTTGAGCCGTTCGGTCGGCGGCTTCTTGAGAATGCGCGCGACCGTCTCGTCGGCCTTGCCGCCACTGGCAACGTACTCGCCGGTCTTCGCGTCGAGCCGCAGGATGTCGCGGCCGACCTTCCTGTAGAAGCCCGCGCCGGTCTTCTG
>JBBQCA010000225.1:0-4617 GCA_038318315.1 Burkholderiales bacterium
GAAATTTTCCGATTAATCGTTTGATGTCGCAATCATTATTCCGGCCAGTGTCGGTATTGTTGTTATGGCGTTACTCCCTATCCTGCATTATCCCGACCCGCGTCTAAGGAAAATCGCCAAGCCGGTCGCGCAGTTCGACGAACGGATTCGGGCGCTCGTCGCCAATATGGCGCAGACCATGTACGACGCGCAGGGCGTGGGTCTCGCGGCCACCCAGGTCGATGTGCACGAGCGCGTGATCGTCATCGACATCTCGGATACGCGCGACGATCTCAGGGTATTCGTCAATCCGCGCATCGTCGCGGCGAGTCCCGTCCGACGGCTCGCGGAAGAGGGCTGCCTGTCGGTTCCCGGGGTATACGACGAAGTCGAGAGGCCCGAATCGGTCACGGTCGAGGCACAGGACGAGCGCGGCCGCAGCTTTCGCATCGAAGCCGAAGGACTGCTCGCCGTGTGCGTCCAGCACGAGATGGATCATCTGACGGGCAAGGTCTTCGTCGAATATCTGTCGCCGTTGAAGCAGGCCCGCATTCGCAATCGCATGCGCAAGCTCGATCGCGACAGCGCCTGAGTGCGCGCATCGAAACGCCCAATCAGCACTGCATGCAGCGCCGCGCGCGAAGCCGGATACGCGTCGCGTTTTCTGACGCCGGCCTGGCATCGTTGCTCCTCGCATGAAGCTGGTCTTCGCGGGCACACCCGATTTCGCGCGAGCCGCGCTCGACGCCCTGATCGCCGCAGGTCACGAGATCGTCCTGGTGCTCGCGCAACCCGATCGTCCGTCGGGCCGCGGCATGCAGGTTCATCCGGGCGCCGTGAAGGTGCGTGCATCGAGCGCAGGCATCGCAGTCCTTCAGCCGCGCGGGTTGCGCCTCGGTGGCCGCCACGACGAAGACGCGCAACTCGCGCATAGCCGGCTGCGCGAGACGCCGCACGACGCGATGATCGTTGCGGCCTACGGGCTGATTCTTCCCCAGACCATCCTCGATATTCCGCCGCGCGGGTGCATCAACATCCACGCGAGCTTGTTGCCTCGCTGGCGCGGCGCGGCGCCGATCCAGCGCGCGATCGAGGCCGGCGATGTCGAGACCGGCATCACGATCATGCGCATGGATGCCGGGCTCGATACCGGTCCGATGCTGCTGGTGAAGAAGTGTGCGATCGATGCGAGCGATAGTGCGGCGACGCTGACCGACAGGCTTGCGCGCCTCGGGGGCGACGCAATCGTCGCAGCGTTGGCATTGCTCGAACGCGGCGACCTCGAAGCAACGCCTCAGCATGCACCCGGCGACGAGTCGCAAGTCCGTTACGCCGCCAAGGTGACGAAGGACGAAGCCGCGCTGGACTTCAGCTTGCCGGCGCGCGCGCTGGTCGATCGCATTCGCGCTTTCGATCCCTGGCCGGGGTCGACGGCGCAACTGGTCGATCGGGATGGCAAGTCGCTCGCCCGATACAAGGTATGGCGCGCCGAGGTGATCGAGGCGCGCAGCGCTGCGGCACGGACCGGCGTGGCATCCGATGGGGCGGCGCCCGGGCGCGTCCTCGGTTTCGTGGACGCGAGAACCGCATCGGGGCCCGAACTGTCGGGTCGCGAAGCCGGGGTGATCGTGAAGACATCCGACGGCGCGATCGTGCTGACCGAATTGCAGAAGGCCGGCGGCAAGCGATTGCCCGCAAGTGCGTTCGCACGCGACTTCCTGGTCGATGATGTGAGCGATGCGGCGGCCGACGACGCAGCCCAGCAGCGCATGTTGCATTTTGCGCAACGCGACGCAAAGAATTCAGCATGAATTGATGCTCCGAATTGCGGTTTTTCATCATTGCGACATTTCGCAACGACTGGCGCATCCGCCGTTACCCTTTGCGATACGGGCCCGCGCTGTAATCGAGCGGTGCTCGCCTCTGCCTTCGTGCCGCGAACGCGCGCCGCTGGTGCCGCGCTTCACGAGATCCATCTCGTCAATCCCCTTTGGGACTACCGCACCCACCCCGGTTATTTCGAAGCCTTCGGGCGCGTCGTCCTCGAAGCGATGCTGTGCGGGGTGCCGGTGGTCGCGGAGGCGCGCGGCGGCTACGCGCGCCACATCCAGCACGGCGAGAACGACTTTCTCTTCGAGGATCCGCGTGAAGCGTTTGCGCAACAGAACGCATTGCGTGAAGATCGTACGCTGCGCATGCGGATCAGCCGCGCCGCGCACGAAACCGCGCTCCACTTCTTCGAGAAAGACCTGCCGCAACGCACGCGCCGCGCCTGCCTGGCCGATTCGCCTTCGATTGCGACGCGGCCGCATGGCATGGCTCCCAAGTGGCTCCCTCGATCCGCATGGAATGAGCAGGACTCGAATCGATCGGCTCATACGCATCGGCTGACATGACCGCATTCACTGACCTGGGCATCGTGCATCTCGGCCTGTTCTGCGGCGCCGTCGTGTTGCTCAACTTCACGCCGGGACCCGATACGGCCTTCATCGTCGGACAGAGCGTGACGCGCGGACGGCGCGCGGGGTTGATGGCGGTGCTGGGCATCTCGCTAGGCTGCGTCGTCCACACGCTCGCGCTCGCGTTCGGATTGAGCGCACTGATCGCCGCGTCGGCCAGCGCTTTCATGCTCATCAAGATCGTCGGCGCGGCCTACCTGATCTTTCTCGGCGTGCGCATGATCATCGCTACGCTGCGCGCAAGGCCGACGCCAGGCGACACTGCGGCCGCGAAAGCATCGCTGCATCCGACGAATTCCGACGCCGCGGCGCGCCCATCGGCGAATCCACTGGCGAGTTCGTCGGCGAGTTCATCGGCATCCCGCATCTTCGTGCAAGGCTTCGTCACCAACGTGCTCAATCCGAAGGTGGTGCTCTTCTTCCTTTCGTTCTTCCCGCAATTCGTCTCGTACAACAGCCCGTCCAAGGGACTCGCGTTCGCCGTCCTCGGCGGCGTGATGATCGTGATCAGCACGATCTACAACGGCAGTGTCGCGTGGCTCGCAGGCGGCATCACGCATCGCATGCACGGCGCCCCGCGCGTCAAGGCGTGGCTCGAACGATCGGTGGGCGGCGCGTTCATCGCGCTCGGCGCGAAGCTCGCACTCAGCGACAGGTGAACGGCAAGCACGCTGGAAAAGCGCGCGCGGTATCCACGCGGCCATGATGTCGCCGGGACCCCGCTAGAATCGGGCGATGCATAGATCCGCCGCGCGCCTTTCATCGTCGCGCCTTTCGTTGAAGAAATCTTCGGGTCTTGCGACCGACTCGCTTGCGTTCGCGCTGCTCGGCGCGGCCCGCGTCTGCCTGGGCGTGCGCAACGGGCGCTCACTTCGCGACGGGCTCGATCACGAACGAAGCGCATTTGAAACCGCGACGCAGGTCAGGCCCGTCGCGCGTGCGAAAGCCGCATCGCATGCGTCCGACCCGATCGGCGCGATACACGACCTGTCTGCGCGGGCGTTGCGCCGCCGCGGCCGCGCCGATGCGCTGCTCGCCCTGATCGCGGATCGCATCCCCGATCCGCCGCTGTTGCGTGAGTTGCTGGTCGTGGCGATCGCCTTGCTGGTCGATGCGCTCGACCATCGTTTCGCTCTCGACGTTTCGTTCGAGACGCGCGTGGAGGGCTTGCCGTACGCGCCGTTCACGCTGGTTGATCAGGCGGTCGGTGCCGCGGCCTCGTCGACCGAACTCGCACGCGGCAAGAACTTCGTCAACGCGGTGCTGCGCAATCTCCTGCGTCGCATGCAGGACGCGCCGGCGACATTGATCGAAGTATTGCGCGGCGAGGGCGCGGGCGACGAGGCGCGCCACGAATTGCCATCGTGGTGGGTCACGCGCCTGTCGGACGCCTATCCCGACAGGTGGAGAGACGTCGTCGCGTCATCGCTCGAGACTCCGCCGCTGGTGGTCCGCGTCAATCGCCGCAAGTCCACTCGCGATGACTATCTACAACGACTAGCCGCGGAAGGCATAGCCGCGACGCCCGTCGGCCCTTCGGCCGTACGCTTCGCGCGTCCCATGCCGGTGTCGCGTATCCCCGGATTCTCGGATGGCGTCGTATCGGTGCAGGACGAGGCTGCGCAACGGGCGGGCTTCCTGCTCGATGTCGGCGACGGCATGCGCGTGCTCGACGCCTGCGCCGCGCCGGGGGGCAAGACCGGGCATCTGCTCGAACTGGCCGATCTCGATCTGACCGCGATCGACGCCGACGCGGCGCGCCTGACGCGCGTTCAGGAAAACCTCGATCGGCTCGGGTTTTCCGCGCAATTGATAGCCGCCGATGCCGCGCGACCCGAGCGCTGGTGGGACGGTCGGTGCTTCGATCGGATTCTCGTCGATGTGCCGTGCACCGCGTCGGGCATCCTCAGACGGCATCCCGACATTCGCTGGCTGCGCCGCGAAGACGACATCGCCAAGCTGTCGCGTGCCGCGCAACACATCACCCACGCCTTGTGGTCGTTGCTCAACCCCGATGGTAAATTGCTTCTCGTGACCTGCTCCGTTTTCCCCGAGGAATCCGTGCGCCATGCGCATGCCTTCGCGGCCCGCCACCCCGATGCACTCGCGCTTGCCGCGCCGGGGCAGTTGCTGCCCGTCGGCAACTCCCACGCCTACGCCGCCGCCACTACAGACAAAA
>JBBQCA010000226.1:0-4610 GCA_038318315.1 Burkholderiales bacterium
GACGTGTTGCACTGGCTGGGCATCACGAAGATCCATCGCCTCGTGTCGATGAGCAACGACAAGTACGACGCGATCACCGGCAGCGGCATCGAGGTCGGCGAGCGCGTCAAGATTCCCGATGCGCTGGTGCCCGCCGATGCGCGCGTCGAGATCGAAGCCAAGATCGCGGCCGGATATTTCACCGACGGCGCGATCCCCGATGCGGCGCGCCTGTCGGAAACGAAAGGGCGCGGGCTTGCATAGCGTCGATGCCGATGCGGCGGACGCGAAGCCGGCATCCGGAGCCGCGCTCGATTTTGTCGAAAGGCGCGGCGGCGTCAATCACGAGCTCGACGCCGCGGTCCGCGTCCTTCGCACACCCGCGACGATCCGCGAACGCTGCGCATCGATCGCGGCGGCGGTCACGGCGGGCGAGTCGCCGCACTTCACCATCGATCGCTCGAAACTGCCGCTCGTGGCCGAGCGCGTCGCGCGGCTCACGCGCACGCGCTACCCCGATCTCGCGATTCCGTACCACAGCCGCTGGCGCCACTTCGAAGCCGGCGGCATCGATCGCAAGGACGAGCTCGATCGTCGTCTCGAACGCCGCAGCCTCGAAGAACTCACGCGCGCGCGCATCGACCTCACGATGGTCAGCGTGCTGCTCGACGCGGGCGCCGGCGCGCCATGGCGCTATGTCGAACCGTTCTCGATCGACCTGACCGGCACGCGCTACGCGCGTTCCGAAGGGCTCGCGGTCGCGAGCTTTCGCGGCTTCGTCGAGGGCCGCTTCTCGTCGGATGCGAGCGATCCCTGCCGCGTCGATGCGAAGGCGTTGATGCAGCTCGACGTCGATGCGCTGGCCACAGTCTTTCGAGCCAGTGACAAGAATCCGCTGGTGGGCCTCAATGGTCGCGCGCAGATGATGCGGCGACTCGGCGAAGCCTTGCACGAGCAGCCGCAGTGGTTCGGACTCGATGGCCGGCCGGGGATGATGTTCGACGCGCTGACTTCGCAGGCGACGGTGGATGCGAATTTGCAAACTGCGTCGCAAACCGCGTCGCGAACCATCACCGCCGCGCAGATTCTCGGGCTGCTGCTCGATGCCTTCTCGAGCATCTGGCCAAGCGGCCAGATGCTCGAAGGCCGCGCGATCGGCGACGTGTGGCCGCACCCGCACGCGGGGGGACAGGGCCTGAGTGCCGGCCTCGTGCCGTTTCACAAGCTCTCGCAATGGCTCACGTACTCGCTGCTCGAACCCTTCGAGTGGGCGGGCGTGCGCGTCGATGGGCTCGATGCGCTGACCGGCCTTCCCGAGTACCGCAACGGCGGGCTGCTGCTCGATGCCGGCGTGCTCGTGCCGCGCGATGCCGGCAGCGTGGCGGCATCGATCAAGGCGTCGACGAACGCGCCGATGAAAACGTCCACGAGGTTCCCGACGAGTGTGCCGACCAGGCCAGCGATGGTGTCGTCGACCAGGGCGACGACGCCATCGATGACCGTTGCCGATCCCTGGATCATCGAATGGCGCGCGCTCACGGTCGCATTGCTCGACGAGCTCGCGCCGCTGGTTCGGAACATCCTGCGGGTCGATGCGTCGGCGCTTCCGCTGGCCTGCATACTCGAAGGCGGCACCTGGGCCGCGGGCCGTGCGATCGCCGCTGAATTGCGGCCGGGCGGCGCGCCGCCGGTCACGGTCGAGAGCGATGGCACGGTGTTCTGACCGCACGTCGCGCGTCTTCGTCGCTTCTTCGCTTACCATCAATCATTCATCGCAGGGACTACACCTCAATGACCGCTGAGCCGGACGCTACGCCCGAGATCCATCACCTCATGCATCCGCTGATCCAGCACAAGCTGACCTTGATGCGCGAGAAGACGCGCAGCACCAACAGCTTTCGTCGGCTGATGAACGAGATCGGCATGCTGATGGCCTACGAAGTGACGCGCGACATGACGACCCAGCTGATCGACATCGAGACGCCGCTCGAGGCGATGCGCTCGCCGGTGATCGACGGCAAGAAGACCGTGTTCGTGTCGATCATGCGCGCGGGCGGCGGCTTTCTCGACGGCATGCTCAGCGTGGTGCCGGGCGCGCGCGTGGGCCACATCGGCCTGTATCGCGATCCGAAAACCCTGGGTGCGATCGAGTATTACTTCAAGATGCCGCACGACATGCACGAGCGCGATGCGATCGTGCTCGACCCGATGCTGGCGACCGGCAACTCGGCGGTCGCGGCAGTCGATCGCCTGAAGGAGACGCGGCCGAAGTCGATCCGCTTCGTGTGTCTGCTGGCGGCGCCCGAAGGCCTGAAGAATTTCGCGAGCGCGCATCCCGACGTGCCGGTGTTCACCGCCGCGATCGATCGCGAGCTCAACGATCACGGCTACATCGTGCCGGGCCTGGGCGACGCGGGCGATCGCTTGTTCGGCACGAAGTGACGACCGAGGGAGTCGCTAGCGATCGGTCATGAGCTTGCGATCGATCTCGATCCTGGCGACCTTCTCGTTCATCTGATGCTCGAGCGCCTCGAGGATCTCGACCAGGAACAACAACTCGCGATAGGCCACCAGCGTGAATCCCTGCCGGCTGCCGCCCCGGTCGTCGGTGAGCAGCCCTTCGAGAAACGTGTGGCATTCGGGACGCGGCCAGGTCTCCCGCAGCTTCTTCATCACTTGCGGATACGACTCGAGATCGCGCGCGGCCGCATCGGGCGACGTGGCCCACGGCGGCACGTCGGCATTGAAGAGCGTGCGAAAACCTTCGCTGAGCGCGTTGTACTGCGCTTCGCGGCCGGTCGATTGATACAGCCCGAGCAGCATCAGCCATACGCTGGGTCCGGGCTTTTCGGTCTCGCGGATATGACGCGCGAGCAGGCTCATCGCCTCTTTCGGATCGCCCAGTTGCACCAGCAGTTCGGCCTGCGTCACGGTGTCCGCGATCTCTTCGACCTCGATGCGATTCTCGACCCGGCCCACTTGATAGTAGGGATTGAAACCTCCGGTGCGATAGGGGCTGGGCGCCGCAGTCTGCGCCTGGGCGAGCGCGTCGGGGGGGAGCACGCTCCGTCCAAGCGTGTTCTGCAACTCGACCGGCGGCCACTGCGTGGCCTGATGATCGATCGCCGGCAAGTCCGCATCGCGACCCACGCCCGACGCGCGCGCGCGACCGACCGCGGAGCGCTTGTTCTGATCGGCGCCCCAATCGGTCGGTCGCGAAATCGTGGGGCGCTCGATCGGCTCGTCGTCGGTGCGCGTCTGCACGGGTCGTGGGCTGCGCGATGGCGCCTGTGCCGGTCGTTCGCGACGCACCGTCGCCCAGACGCGCCATACCAGCAGCGCGATGATCAGCAGCGCGACCAATATGATTCCGGACGCCGTCGCATCGAGCCGTCCGAGCACGACCTCGAAAGTGGAGCGCGGCGCAGGGTCGCTCGTGACCGCTGTCGCGACCTGCGCGCCCGCCTGTGCAAACGCGACGTCGATCGCGACCAGCAGTCCGAGGACGACACAGCGCGCCGCGCGCTTCGGATCAGGCGATGCGGCAGGCAGGCGCGATGGTGTTTCGATGTTCATCGTTGGAGGGGAACCGGAGGACGCGTGATTCTATCCGCCAGCCGTGCACGAGGATATGCCTGCGGGCGTGACTGCAACTGAATCGGCGGGATTTCGTCCTCATGAAGCGATGCGCCGCAACGCCTCGCGATACTTCGCCGCGGTCTTCTCGATGATGTCGGGCGGCAGCGATGGCGCCGGTGCGCGCTTGTTCCAGCCCGGCACGGACTCGAGATAGTCGCGCAGGAACTGCTTGTCGAAACTCGGCGGATTGCTGCCGACCGCGTACGCATGGTCATAGGAATCGGCGGGCCAGAAGCGCGAAGAGTCGGCGGTGAGCACTTCGTCCATCAGCGTCAGCGTGCCGTTCGCGTCGAGACCGAACTCGAACTTGGTGTCGGCGATGATGATGCCGCGCGTCGCCGCGTATTGGCTCGCTCGCGTGTAGAGCGCAAGGCTGGTCGCGCGAACCTGTTCCGCGAGAGCGGCACCGATGCTCGCGGCCATCGCATCGAACGCGATGTTCTCGTCGTGCTCGCCGAGTGCGGCCTTGGTGGCGGGCGTGAAGATGGGCTCGGGCAAACGCTCGGCGTTCTTCAGGCCGGCGGGCAAGCGCACGCCGCAGATCGCACCGGCCTGCTGGTAGCCCTTCCATCCGGAACCCGCGAGATAGCCGCGCACCACCGCTTCGACCGGCAGCGGCTCGAGACGCCTGACGACCATCGCACGACCGCGCACCTGATCGACCTCGTCGCTCGCCACCACCGATTCGGGGGCGATGCCGGTCAGATGATTGGGCACGATGTCCTTCAGATACGCGAACCAGAACAGCGCCATCTGCGTGAGCACCACGCCCTTGCCGGGGATGGGCTCGTTCATCACCACGTCGAACGCCGAGATGCGATCGCTCGCAATCATCAGCATGCGATCGTCACCGATCGCGTAGTTCTCGCGCACCTTGCCGCGAACGAGCAGCGGCAGCGATGCGATGTGCGATTCGAAGAGGGTGGTTTCGGCAGTCACGGAGGCCACCTAGAAGGAGAGGGGATCACACCGATAGCACGAGCGCGACCGTC
>JBBQCA010000227.1:0-4453 GCA_038318315.1 Burkholderiales bacterium
CCGGGCGTGCGCAACACGGCGCCGATCACGCCCGCGTGCGTACGCACGTGCCGGCCCACCATCACGTTCTCGATCGCGGTCATCTCGCCGAACAGGCGGATGTTCTGGAAGGTGCGCGCGATGCCGGCCTTGGCGACTTCGTGCGGCGCCGACGGCGAGTAGGGCGCACCGTCGAGTTCGAAGCTGCCCGAGTCGGGTTGATAGAGCCCAGTGATGACGTTGAAGAAGGTCGTCTTGCCGGCGCCGTTCGGACCGATCAGTCCGTAGATCATGCCCTGGCGTATCGTGACACCCACGTCCGAGAGCGCCTGCAATCCGCCGAAGCGCTTGTTGACGCCCTTGACCGAGAGCAGCACGTCGGCCTTGGCGCGCGCGGATGCGCCGGCTGTCGAAGAGGTTGCGGACTCCATGCTCAAGCGCCTTCGGCGGCCGAGCGCCGGGCCTTGATGCCGCCCAGGCCCTTGCCGTGCTCGGGCGCCGGCCACAGGCCCGCGGGGCGGAACAGCATGATGCCGACCATCGCGAGGCCATAGAGCAACTGGCGAATGATCTCGGCGTCGACGATCACATGGCCGAACAAGGTCTGCTGGATCGGCACGACGATATGACGCAGTACCTCGGGGAAGGCCGCGAGCAGCACGCCACCCAGGATCACGCCGGGGATGTGGCCCATGCCGCCGAGCACCACCATCGCCAGCACAACGATCGATTCGAGCAGACCGAAGGATTCGGGCGACACGAAGCCCTGGAACGACGAGAACATCGCGCCGGACACGCCGCCGAACGACGCGCCCATCGCGAACGCCAGCAGCTTGATGTTGCGCGTGTTGATGCCCATCGCCTTCGCGGCGATCTCGTCTTCGCGGATCGCGACCCAGGCGCGGCCGATGCGCGAGTTCTGCAGCCGGATGCAGAAGAACACGATGATCACGACCAGGAACAGGAACAGGTAGTAGTAGAGCTGCACCACCGAAACGTCGAGCCCGAAGATCACCGCGGGCTTGCCGAACGACACGCCCGCGACCTTGACCGGGTCGATGTTGAGGATGCCCTGCGGACCGTTGGTGATGTTGACCGGCGAATTCAGGTTGTTCATGAAGATGCGGATGATCTCGCCGAACCCGAGCGTGACGATCGCGAGGTAGTCGCCGCGCAACTTCAGGGTCGGCGCGCCGAGAATCACGCCGAAGGTTGCGGCCAGGGCACCTGCCAGCGGCACGATGATCCACACCGGCAGGTGAATGCCGTTGGCCGTGACTCCCGCGCCGAACACGCCGACCATCCAGTTGCCCAGGTCGGGATAGGTATCGACGAAGGACTGCAGCACGGTCGCGAACTGGGGCGACGCAAGCAGCGCGCACATGTAGGCGCCGATCGCGTAGAACGCGATGTAGCCCAGGTCGAGCAGCCCCGCAAAGCCGACCACGATGTTGAGGCCGAGCGCCAGCATGATGTAGATCAGCGCGAAGTCGAGGATGCGCACCCACGAGTCGCCCACCTGGCCCGCAACGACCGGCAGAAACAGCAGCGCGACGGCGAACACCGCCAGGCCGATGTAGGCCTTCCTGCTCGGCGCGCCGATCGGCTCGGCTTCGTCCACGACCTGGCCGGCGCCGTGGTCCGCAACCATCCGCGCTGCCTTGTCGCGGCCTTTCTCGACGTCGCTATCGGTATTCATGCGCGGTCCGCCACTCGTTCGCCCATGATTCCCGACGGTCGCAACGTGAGCACGATGATCAGGACCACGAACGCAAAGATGTCCTGATAGTTGCTGCCGAAGAATCCATCGGTCAGGTCGCCGATGTAACCCGCGCCCAGCGCCTCGATGATGCCGAGCAAGAGGCCGCCCACCATCGCGCCGTAGAGATTGCCGATGCCTCCGAGCACCGCCGCGGTGAAGGCCTTGAGGCCGGGTATGAAGCCCATGTAGAAGTGCGCGACCGAATAGTTCGCGGCCATCATCACGCCAGCCACGGCCGCGAGCGCCGCGCCGATCGCGAAGGTCGCGACGATCACCGAATTGGCGTTCACGCCCATCAGGCTCGCGATGCGCGGATTCTCGGCGGTGGCGCGCATCGCGCGTCCCAGCTTGGTCTTCTCGACCAGCAACACCAGGCCGATCATCATCACCGCCGCGACGATCAGGATCATCACCTGCGTGGGTGTGATGAGCGCGCCGCCCACCTCGAACGGATTGGTCGAGAGCAACGGCGGAAAGACCTTGTAGTTGCGCCCGAAGATGATCATCGCCAGCGTCTGCAGGATGATCGACACGCCGATCGCGGTGATCAGCGGCGCGAGTCGCGGCGCGTTGCGCAGCGGTCGATAGGCGACCCGCTCGATCGTGATGTTGACGATCACGCAGACCGGGATCGCGACCACCAGCCCGGCCACGAGAAGCAGCGGCCCCGGGGTGCCGGGGGCCACCGCCTGCAAGCCCTGCACGACTGCGTAGGCCGTCAGCGCGCCCACCATCAGCACGTCGCCGTGCGCGAAATTGATCAGGTTGAGTATCCCGTACACCATCGTGTAGCCGAGGGCGACGAGCGCATAGATGCTGCCGAGGACGAGGCCGTTGAGGATCTGCTGAAGAAAAATTTCCATGCGAGGTCCGCGGTGAGGCCAACGAGGTTGCGTCGAACTTCAGGCGTCGTGCGATTCGATCAGGCGCCGGCAGGTGGGGAGTCTGTTGCTCATGGACTTGTCAGGCCACAGTTCGTCATGCCGAGCGGTCGGATGTTAACGCATCATGCCTCGCGCATCATGCTTGGTTCAAGGTCATCAGGGAAGCGTTTCCGCCGGCAGCCGCGGTGTTGACACTTTCGGCGAACTCACGCATCAGGCGCCAGAGTTGCAGCACCGGCTCGGTGTTGCGGCCCCAGCGAACCACGACGACGATGGCCCCATCGCGCGCGGCGCAGGCTTGCTGGACGCGCACCGCGTCGCGATCGGGCAGCGCGACGAGGACGGCCTGCAGGTCGTCGGAGGTTGCGATGTCCTCGTCCCAGGGTTTCGCGAACGACTGCAAGGCCGGCGGCAAGGCGTCACGGCGCGCAAGCGGCACGATGCCGACCGCTTGTGCCGCGATGATCTGACAGACCAGATCGATGGTGTCGCCGGCCATGCATGCGATGACCATGCGCGGTCGCAGGCTCAGCGTGTTGGTTTCGCCGGTCGGTCCGGGCAGGCGCATCGTCGTCATGCCGAGGGCGGCCGCTTCGCATCGCACCCAATGCGCGTCGAGTCGCGCACGCATCGCATCGTCCCATTCGCTGCATCGTGCGAGCGCGGCGCGCATGCGTTTCTGCGAAGCGACGGCGTGCAGCGAAGGCAGGTCATCGGTCGACGGCTTGAAGCGATGCGCGCCCTGGCCCTCGTCGAGGCGCGCGAGATAGAACGGGCCGCCCGCCTTCGGCCCCGTGCCCGACAAGCCTTCGCCGCCGAAGGGCTGCACGCCGACCGTCGCGCCGATCAGCGTGCGGTTCACATACAGGTTGCCCACGCGCGCGCGCGCGGACACGCGAGCGATGTGTTCGTCGATGCGGCTGTGCACGCCCATCGTCAATCCATAGCCGGTCGCATCGATCGCGGCGATCAAGGCGTCGAGTTGTCCGAACGACCAGCGCATGACGTGCAGCACCGGCCCGAAGACTTCGCCGGGAAGGTCGGTGATGGCGTCGATCTCGATCACGGTCGGCGCGATGAACGTGCCGTTCGCACACTCGGCCGGCAATGCCATCGTATGGACGCGATGACCGCGCGCCTTCATCGCTTCGATGTGAGCGATCAGGCGATCGCGCGCCTCGGCATCGATCGCCGGCCCGATGTCGGTGGACAGGCGCATCGGATTGCCGACCGCGAGTTCGGCGATCGCGCCTTCGAGCATCGCCAGCGTGTTGTCGTACACCGCGTCCTGCAGGCACAGGATGCGCAACGCCGAGCAGCGCTGGCCGGCCGAGTCGAAGGCCGAGATCAAAGCGTCGTTGACCACCTGTTCGGTCAGCGCGCTCGAATCGACGATCATCGCGTTCTGGCCGCCGGTTTCGGCGATCAGGATGGGGTCGTCGCTGCGCGAGGCGAGCGTTGCCGCGATCGCCCGCGCCACCTGCGTCGAGCCGGTGAAGAGCACGCCGCCAATCGCAGGATGCGCGACCAGCGGCGCGCCCACGGTTTCGCCATCGCCCACGAGCAGTTGCAGCACGTCGCGCGGGATGCCGGCTTCATGAAAGAGCGCGGTCGCACAGAGCGCGATCAAGGGCGTCTGCTCGGCGGGCTTGGCCAATACGCAATGTCCGGCCGCGAGCGCCGCGATCACCTGGCCCGAAAAAATCGCTAGCGGGAAATTCCACGGCGATATGCAGACCATCTGTCCACGCGGCGCGTCGCCCGCGACGGCGT
Organism: Burkholderiales bacterium; assembly: GCA_038318315.1. GTDB lineage: Bacteria > Pseudomonadota > Gammaproteobacteria > Burkholderiales > Burkholderiaceae_D > CAHJXF01. The sequence goes on from JBBQCA010000227.1 coordinate 4,399, forward strand.
CCGTCGCGGCATGGTCGTGTTCGATCTTCCTGGCGTAATAGCGGCAGAAGTCCAC
>JBBQCA010000228.1:0-4434 GCA_038318315.1 Burkholderiales bacterium
TGTCGTAGCCGATGTGGGGGTTGAGCGCCGTGACGAGCATCAGCGAATTGCCCACCAGCTGCGCGATGCGTTCGCGGTTCGGTGCGATGCCGACCGCGCAGTGATCGTTGAAGCTCTTCATCGCGTCGCCGAGCAGTCGAAGGCTCTGCATCATGTTGTGCGCGATCATCGGGCGAAACACGTTGAGCTCGAAGTTGCCCGACGCGCCGCCGATGTTGATCGCGACATCGTTGCCCATCACCTGCGCACACGCCATCGTCAACGCTTCGCACTGCGTGGGATTGACCTTGCCCGGCATGATCGACGAGCCCGGCTCGTTCTCGGGAATCGTGATCTCGCCCAGGCCCGAGCGCGGGCCGCTCGCCATCCAGCGCACATCGTTGGCGATCTTGAAGAGGCTCGCGGCCAGCGTCTTCAGCGCGCCGTGCGCATGCACGATCGCATCGGCCGCGGCCATCGCCTCGAACTTGTTGGGCGCGGTGACCAGCGGCAGATCGACGAAGCGCGCGAGTTCGGCCGCGACCTGTTCGGCATAACCCTTCGGCGCATTGAGGCCGGTACCGACCGCGGTTCCACCGAGCGCGAGTTCATGCAGATGTTCGAGGCTCGCCTCGATGTGCCGCCGGTTGTGATCGAGCTGCGCCACGTAGCCCGAAAACTCCTGCCCGAGCGTGAGCGGTGTCGCGTCCTGCAGATGCGTGCGGCCGATCTTCACAATGTCGGCGAAGTCCTGCGCTTTCGCGTACAGGGTCTCGCGCAAGGTCGATAGCGAAGGTAACAGGCGATGCGTGATCGCATCGGCGGCCGCGACATTCATCGCGGTGGGAAACACGTCGTTGGACGACTGGCTGCGATTGACGTCGTCGTTGGGATGCACGAGGCGCGCATGCTCGTTCGAGTCGCCACGCATGCCACCCATCAACTCGCTGGCGCGATTGGCGATCACCTCGTTGACATTCATGTTGCTTTGCGTGCCCGATCCGGTCTGCCACACCAGCAGCGGAAACTCGTCGGCATGCTTGCCGGCAAGCACCTCGTCGCACGCGGCAACGATGGCCTCGCTCTTGTTCGCGGCCAGCGTGCCGAGCTTGCAATTGACGATTGCCGACGCGCGCTTGACCTGCACGAGCGCGCGCACGATTTCGAGCGGCACGCGCTCGCCCGAGATGTCGAAGTGGCCGATGGAACGCTGCGTCTGAGCGCCCCACAGGTGATCGGCGGGCACGTCGATGTCGCCGAAGCTGTCGCGCTCGCGGCGCGTGGGACCTGCGCCGGATGGAGTCGGGCTCATCGATGCATCTCCCGTCGTCACGCGCGCAGGCGCGCCCACAGATAACCGATCCACTCGTGCACCGTGAACGCCGAGCGCCGCAAGGAATTGGTGTTCGGAATGAACGACAGCACCGACAGCGGAGCGCTTGCGTAATAGTCGGTCGGCGCGGGGATCACCGGCATGCCGGCGGCCACGAACAGTATCTGTGAGCGCGCCATGTGCGCGGCGTCGGTCACCAGCACCACGGTGCGTATCCCGTCGGCCGCGAGCATCGGCACCACCAGGCGCGCGTTGTCCTGCGTGTCGAGCGACTGCTTCTCCCTCCAGCGCACAGGCGTATGCAGATCGTGCTCGAGCACATCGGCCATCTGATCGGCCTCCACGGTCCTCGACGTCAACGGTCGCCCACCGGCTACCAGGATCGGCAACCGCGTGCGCGCGGCCAACCGCGCGGCGCTGCGCAGGCGCGGCAGCACGATCGGATTGACGGTCTCGCCGCCGTAGTCGATCGCGCCTTCCTGCAAGCCGCCCCCGAGCACGACGATGGCACTGTGCGGCGGCAACGGCACGCCCGGACGCAGCGGCGGAAAGGCGCGCTCGGTGGGTGCGGCGATGCCGTTGGCCACGATCGGCAGCGACAACGCGAACAGCACGACGGTGCCGAACGCGATCAAGACGAAGCCGAGGGCACGACGCTTGCGCGCGAGCAACAGGCCGATGATGATCGCCAGCAGCGGACCCGCCGGAATCGACAACAGACCCGACACGACTTTCTTGGTCCAGATGCCGTACTCGGCCAGGTCCGACATCGTCGGCGCGTGGTGAGTGGTGTCGCGCGAGCTACGAAGCCGAACCTGCCGTCAACGCCGCGATGCCGGCGCGCGCGATCTGCCCATCCTCGGGCGACTTGACACCCGACACGCCGACCGCACCGATGGTGTGCCCATCGATCACGATAGGCTCGCCGCCTTCGAGCATGCCCTTCAGCAGCGGCGCGGACAGGAACGAATAGCGACCGTTGTTGATCACGTCTTCGTAGGCCTTGCTCGGTCGTCTGCCGAGCGCCGCGGTGCGCGCCTTCTCGGGCGCGATCGAGGCCGACACCGGCGCGCATCCATCGAGCCGCTGCAGCCACAGCAGGTGCCCGCCGTCGTCGCAGATCGCAATCGTGACGGCCCAGTTGTTCTTCTGCGCTTCGGCCTCGGCGGCGGCTGCGATCGATTTGACGTCTGCCAGGGTCAGGTAAGGCCGTGTCTGCATGATCGTTGTTGAACAGTTCAAGTGGAAGAAGGAGTGGTGGGAGCCACCGCACTGCGAATCTGATCGAGCGCGGTCGGGTCTTCGATGGTGGTGAGGTCGCCGGGGTCGCGCCCTTCGCACACCGCCTGGATCGCGCGGCGAAGCATCTTGCCTGAGCGCGTCTTGGGCAACGCGCTCACGAAGTGGACGCGCGCCGGTCGCGCCAGCGCCCCGAGGCTGCGATCGACGGTCGCCATCACTTCGCCTTCGAGCTTCATGCGGTCGGCTTCTTTCTCGATCAGTGCCGGGTTCTTGACGATCGCAAACGCGATCGCGACCTGGCCCTTCAGTTTATCGGCCACGCCCACCACCGCCGTCTCGGCGATCGCGTCGTGCGCGCTGATGCTCTCCTCGATTTCGCGCGTGCCCAGGCGATGGCCCGCGACGTTGATCACGTCGTCGGTGCGACCGAGGATGAAGTAATAGCCGTCGTCGTCGCGTATGCCCCAGTCGAAAGTCGAATAGACGCTCTTGTCGGCCAGGAACGACCAGTAGGTGTCGATGAAGCGGCGATCGTCCTGCCACACCGTCGTCATGCAACCGGGTGGCAGCGGCGATTCGATCACCAGCACGCCCTTCTGGTTGGCGCCGATCTCCTGGTTGTTGCCTTCGTCGAGCAGCTTCAACTTGTAGCCCAGCACCGGCTTGCCCGGACTGCCGAAGCGCGGCTCCATGTCGGGATCGACGCCGCGCGCGATGGCAAGCAGCGGCCAGCCGGTTTCGGTCTGCCAATAGTTGTCGAGGATCGGTCGCTTGATGCCTTCCGAGATCCAGCGGGCGGTAGGCTCGTCAAGAGGTTCGCCCGCGAGAAACAGCGTGTCGAGCGACGACAGGTCGTGACGCGTGAGATGCGACGGGTCCTGCTTCTTCAACACGCGAATCGCGGTGGGCGCGGTGAACATCACGTTCACGCGGTGCTTGGCGACGATGCGCCAGAAGATGCCGGGGTCGGGCTCGCCGTCCATGCCGCGTATCGGCAGGCCCTCGTACATCACAGTGGCCATGCCGCAGATCAAGGGCGCATAGACGATGTACGAATGACCGACCACCCATCCGATGTCGCTCGCCGCAAAGAAGGTGCGCCGCCCCGATTGCGCATCGGCCTCTCCGCTGAAGACCTTGGGATCGAAAATGTATTTGATCGAGGCCGCAAGCGCGACCGTGTGACCGCCGGTATCGCGTTGCACGCCCTTGGGCGTGCCGGTGGTGCCGCTGGTGTAGAGGATGTACGAAGGCTCGTTCGACTCGAGCCACACGCACGGCACTCGCGCATCGAGATGCGTGCCGCGCAAAGTCTTCCAATCGATATCGCGAACCTCGACGCGGTCCATCGTCGCAAGGCCGCGATCGAGCAGCACCACATGCGCGGGCTTGTGACGCGCGAGCTTGATGGCTTCATCGAGCAAGGGTTTGTAGGCAATCACCTTGCCCGAACGCGAGCCCGCGTCGGCCGACAGGACCAGCCTGGGCGTGGCATCGTCGATGCGCGACGCGAGGCTCGTCGACGCGAAACCGCCGAACACCACCGAATGGATCGCGCCGATGCGCGTGCACCCCAGCATCGCGAACAAAGCCTCGGGCACCATCGGCATGTAGATCAAAACGCGGTCGCCGCGTGCGACCCCGAGAGACGCCATCATCGCCGCGACGCGATTGACCTCGGCGTGCAGTTCGCGATAGTTGAAGGTCGTTTCCGTATTGGTCTCGGTCGAGACGTAGATCAGCGCGGCCTGCTCGCCGCGCGTCTCGAGGTGCCGATCGAGCGCGTTGTGGCAGATGTTGGTCGTGCCGTCGACGAACCATTTGAGCAGCGGCGCCTGGCTGTCGTCGAGCACGCGCGTGAACGGCTGGTGCCACTCGAT
>JBBQCA010000229.1:0-4408 GCA_038318315.1 Burkholderiales bacterium
TGATGAACGCCCTAGTGTAGGCGAGCGGCAATGATGATGGGTAGGACGCGCACTCATCCGACGCATCGATCCAGCCTTCGCGCTTATTTTTCTTCCCAGTCGAAGCGCCGCGCCGCAATCACTCCGAATAACGCGGCGAAGCCGATCAATATAAGTATGGCAGGCCACGCGGCTTCCCATCCCAAGCCGCGCCAGGTCATCGCGTCGAACCCATCGACCGCCCAACGCGTGGGCATCGCCAGTGACGCGGTCTGCAGCCATTGCGGAAAGACGAACGACGGCACCCACGCGCCACCCAGCATCACCATGATCAGCGTCGCGAAGATCGCCAGCCCGCGCGTGGCCTCAGGCGTCTTGCCGAGCGCCGCGATGAACAGGCCGAAGGCCGCGGTCATCAGCGCGAAGCCGACGATCAGGCCGACGAAGCCGACCGCACTGCCCTCGATACGCACGCCGAAGAACAGCATGCCGGCCGCGAAGATCAACGCGAAAAGAATCGCCGCGATCAACGCGCCGCTCGCGATCTGGCTCGCGAGCAGGGTGGCGCGCGACAGCGGCGCCGCGCGCAACCGTTGCCACAATCCCATGCGCCGCGTGGTCAGCAGCTTGATGCCCAGATCGATCCCCATGAACAGGATGAACTGCACACCCATGCCCGCGAACGAATGCGAATAACCGTTGTACTTGGAGTCGGGTCGCGAGCTTGCTTCGACTTCCTTGACCGTGTAGGGCACCTGGAAGCTCGCGCCGTTGTTGCCGTTGCCCGTGGTCGCGCCGGCGGCCTGCCCGCCGTTGGTGGCGCGCACGCGATCGACCGAATCGAAGAGCGCGAGCATGTCGCGCCTGGACGCCTCGGACATCGATGCGCTGCCGCTAACGCTGCGGCGCGCATCGGCCAGCATCTTGATGCTGGCGCTGTCGTTGCCGAACGAGAACGCGGTGCGCGTCACGCTCTCCATCGCATGCTGGGCGAAGAAGCCCTGAACGACCTGCAAGGCGATCGCCTGCGACGGGTCGTAGCGGATTTCGACCACCGGCTTTTCGCGCGCACCGAAGAGCGCTTGCGGCGCCTGTTCACCGAAGCCGGACGGCAAGGTCACGATCGCGCGCAGCTTGCCGCGCTTGAGCGCTTCGGCCGCCTGGGTTTCGTCGAGCGCTTGCACGTCGAAGGTCTTGTCCGCGCTCATGTCGGCGACGATGCGCTTGGTGATCGCGCTCTGATCGTGGTCGATGATCGCGATCGGAACGCGAGACGGCGCCTGGTTGCCCGACCCGCCGAACAACGAGCCGAAGAATGCGGCGATGGCGATCGGCGCGGCCAGCGTGACGAGCAGGGCGCGGCGATTCGAGAAGTAGAGGAAGAGGTCTTTGCTGACCAGGGCGATGAGCGCGTTCATGAGTGCCTGAGGGATCAGTCGCGCAACTGGCGGCCGGTCAGCGAAAGAAAAACGTCTTCGAGGCTCGCGCGCGAACTCGAGATGCGGCGTATCGCATGGCCGCGCGCCGCGATCCACGACAGCAGGTGCGGCAGGTGCGCGCCGAGGTCTGCAACCGCCAGCGTGAGGACCTCGTCGTTCTGTTCCGCACGCGTGACGCCTTCTTGCACGCGCAGCGCCTCGACATCGACGGCCCCGCTCACTTCGAGCGTGATAACGCCGGTGTCGCCCAGCGTGCGTATCAACGCCGCCGGCGTGTCGGCCGCCACCACGCGGCCGTGATCGATGATGACGATGCGATCGGCAAGCCGTTCGGCCTCTTCCATGTAGTGCGTCGTATAGACGATCGCCTTGCCGCGCGCGGCCAGCGTTTCGAGGTTGTCGAAGATCGCGTTGCGGCTCTGCGGATCGATGCCGACGGTGGGCTCGTCGAGGATCAGGAGATCGGGATCGTGGACCAGTGCCGCGGCGATGTTCAGGCGCCGTTTCATGCCGCCCGAATAACTCGAAGGCTTGTCGCGCGCGCGGTCGGCGAGACCGACCAGATCGAGCGCGGCATCGACGCGCTGCCTGAGCAGCGCACCCTGGATGCCGTACAGCGCGCCGAAGAGCTCGAGGTTGCGGCGGGCGCCGAGGTCCTCGAAGAGCGCGATGTCCTGCGGTACCAGGCCGATGCGGCGCTTGAGCGGGCTGTCGTCGGAGGCGATCGCTTCACCGTCGATCAGCACGCGGCCCGAGTCGGGCGTCACGAAACCGCAGATCATCGCGACCGTGGTCGATTTGCCGGCGCCGTTGGGGCCCAGCAATCCGATCACCTGGCCGCGCTCGACCGTCAACGACACGTCGGCGACGGCCACGACCGCGGCGGCATTCGCGCCGTAGGATTTCGCGAGATGCTCGACGTTCAGCATGAGGGCTCCCTGGTCAGCGCGGCTTCCTGCCCGCCACCTTCTTGCTCTTCTCTTTCTTCTCTCCGGCAAAGCGCTCGAGCCACGTGAAGAATTCGCGATACCAGAGCTTCGAGTTCTGCGGCTTGAGGATCCAGTGATTCTCGTCGGGAAAGAACACGAGTCGCGAGGGGACCCGCTTGATGCGCAGCGTGTTGTAGTAGGCCAGGCCCTGGTAATACGGCACGCGATAGTCGAGTTCGCCGTGGATCACGAGCGTGGGGGTTTCGAAATGCTCGGCACAGTGGTGCGGCGATTGCGCGAGCACGCGCGCCTCGTCGTCCCAGTGGAACGCGCCGAGTTCCTGGGCGAACCAGAAGGCGCCGTCCGAACCCATCATCGACACCCAGTCGTAGCAGCCCGCGTGGCACACATAGGCCGCGTATCGCCCGCGCGTCGCACGCCCGTTCATCAACGCGACCATGTAGCCGCCGTAGCTGCCGCCGGTGGCGACCACGCGCTTCGGGTCGATGCGACCGGTGCCCAGCAGAAATTCGGTGCCCGCTTCGATATCGGCGAGTTCACGCGTGCCCCAGTCACCCGTGATCGAGCCGAGAAACTCCTGGCCCCATCCGGTCGAGCCGTGATAGTTGACCGAGGCCACCACATACCCCTGTGCCGCGAACAGCTGCATGTTCCAGCGCCAGTGCCAGCCGTCGTTCGAGCAGGTGTGCGGCCCGCCGTGGATGGTGTGCATCAACGGCCATTGCCGGGGTTTCCCCGAAAACGCATCGTTCGCCTCCCCGGTCGCGTCGTCCTTGTCGAAGCCGGGTGGCGTCAGCACCCACATCTGTACCGGCTGCTGATTCGCGCCGGAAATCGTGACCGAGCGCGCGTCGGCGAATGCGATGCGATCGAGGATCGGCGCATTGAAGGATTCGATCGCGCGTTCGGATCCGCCCTCGGCATCGGCCACGTACAGCGATGGCGGATGCATCTGCGATGAGCGCGCATAGATCAGGATCGCGCCGTTGGCTCCGACCGAAAGATCGGCGGTGATGCCGCCGTTCAACGGGCCTCGCAGCAACTCGCTCGGTTGCGTAGTGAGCGGCGATGCCGCATCGGCGCGCGGCACCGCGATCGTCCAGATCGGCTGCGCGACTTCGGTTTCGGCAAGGAAGTAGAGCTTCGCACTGTCATGCGACCAGGCGGCAGGCCCGTGGATGCCGCGATCCCATTCGAAGGTCAGCGGAACGATCGCGTGGTCGTTGCGACGGATCAACGCGAGGCGCGCCTGTTCGTTGTGGGCCTTCGCGAGGTTGGACGACAGCATCGCGATCCAGCGGCCGTCGGGCGAATAGCGCGGCATCTCTTCGGAGCGCCCACTGGTGCGCGTGGGCGAGTGCCAGCGCCCCTTCTTCACGTCCATCAGCACGATGTCGGTGAACGCCGGCGCGCGCGGATCGGGATCGAAATCGTGCGTGAATGCGATCTCGTCGCCGTCGGGGCTGATGTCGAAGAACGTGGCGTCGGGGTCCTGCGGCGGCAGTTGGAAGTCTGTGCCCGCGAACAGGTCGCGCACATCGACATCGGCGGGCGCACCGGCTTCGAGTTCGCCGCGCGAGAGCGTCGCCATGTGAACGTGCGCGCGCCGGCCGCGCAGGAACCAGTGGTCCCAGTAACGGTAGTGGTTCGCTTCGATCACGTAGGCCTTGACCTTGTCGTCGCGTTCAGCCTTGGCGCGCCTGGCTTGCGCCTTGATGCTTTTTTCTTCCGGCCACACCCACGACACGAACACGAGGCGCCTGCTGTCCGGGAACCAGCGCAGGCCGGACACGCCGGTGGCGAGATCGGTGATGCGCATCGCTTCGCCGCCGTCGGCCGCGATCAGGTAAAGCTGCGCTTCGTCCTCGAGCCCGCTGCCATCGGGCTTGGCGCGCCTGGACGTGAAGGCGATCCAGCGGCCGTCGGGCGACCACTGCGGGTCGCTGTCTTTTTGCGCGCGCGTCAGATGTCGCAGCACGCTGCCGTCGGTGGCCAGCAGCCAGAGGAGCGAGGCGCTGTCGTAGCCGGTCATCGAAAACG
>JBBQCA010000230.1:0-4370 GCA_038318315.1 Burkholderiales bacterium
CGCTCACGGATTCCATGCGACGAAATTCCGATACAGCGCCAGGCCGGCGTGGGCACTCTTCTCGGGGTGGAACTGGGTGGCAAAAATATTATCGCGGGCAATCGCTGCGGTAAAGGGCGCGCCGTAAACGCTGGTGCCCGCTGCGTGGTTCGCGTCGTCCAAACGCACATGGTAACTGTGAACGAAGTAGAACCAGCTTTCGTCGGCGATGTCGCGCCAGAGGGGGTGCCTGGCGCCTTGGGCGACGGACTGGCTCACGCGATTCCAGCCCATGTGCGGAATCTTGAGCGGACGCGCCCCGCCGCCTGCGTTTGGGTCGAAGCGCACGCAGTGTCCCGCGATGAGCCCGAGCCCCGGCGTGGGATGGCCGTCCGCGCTTTCGTCGCTCTCGTCGACCAGCATCTGCTCACCGATGCACACGCCCAGCAACGGCTTGGTCTCGGCGCATCTGATCAGCGTTTCGACCAGGCCGGTTTCGTTGAGATGACGCATGCAGTCGGGCATCGCGCCCTGACCCGGCAACACGATGCGATCGGCCTCGAGCAGGTCGTTCGCATTGCCCGAGATGCGCACGTCGGCATCGGGCGCGACGTGCTTCAAGGCCTGCGCGACGCTGCGTACGTTGCCCATGCCGTAATCGACGATGACGATGAATGAGGACATGCAAGCTTTGGGCGCCGTCGAATCGCGGTGAAGGGGGTCAACCGCGGACGTTCGGCGCGGGAGTCAGTCGGTCAGAGCGACCCCTTGGTGCTGGGCACCGTCCCCGCCATGCGCGCATCGCGCTCGGCCGCCATGCGCAGCGCGCGGCCGAAGGCCTTGAAGACCGTCTCGCATTGGTGATGAGCGTTGTCGCCGCGCAGGTTGTCGACGTGCAGCGTGACCTGCGCGTGATTGACGAAGCCCTGGAAGAATTCGTGGGCGAGGTCCACGTCGAAGCTGCCGATCATCGCGCGCGTGAACGGCACGTGCCATTCGAGTTCGGGCCGTCCCGAGAAATCGATCACGACGCGCGACAGCGCTTCGTCGAGGGGCACATAGGCGTGGCCGTAGCGGCGTATGCCCTTCTTGTCGCCGATCGCCTGCGCCACCGCCTGCCCGAGCGTGATGCCGATGTCCTCGACGGTGTGGTGCGCGTCGATATGCAGATCGCCCTTGGCCGTGATGTCGAGATCGACCAGGCCGTGACGCGCGATCTGGTCGAGCATGTGATCGAGGAAGGCCACGCCGGTGGCGAGCTTGGCGCGTCCGGTGCCGTCGAGATCGACCGCGACCGCGATCTGCGTCTCGGCGGTGTTGCGGGTGATGCTGGCGCGGCGCGCGAGCACCGAGGATTCCAGAGCTGCATTCATGACGCTGTCATCGTGACATTCGGGTTTCGTGGAGGGCCGCAGACAAGGCGTCGAGGAAGATCGCGTTCTCTTCGGGCGTGGAAACCGTAACACGCAGGGCATTTGCGCACAACGGATGCATGCGCGAGAGGTCCTTGACCAGCACGCGGCTACGTTTCAAGGCGTCGAAGACCTGCGAGGCGGCGGTGGAATCGGGGCTCTCGACGCGAAACAGAATGAAGTTAGCGTCCGATGGGAATGGCGTGATGCCGTCGATCGCCTGCAGCGCGCTGAACAACCTTGCTCGCTCGCCTCGCAAGAGCGCCGCCTGCGCATCGAGCACCTCGTGATGTTCGAGTGCGAACTGCACCGCGCATTGCGTGAAGACGTTGATGTTGTACGGCGGCCTGATCTTGTCGAACTCGTTCAGCCATTGCGGCGCGCCCGCCAGATAGCCGAGGCGCGCACCGGCGAGGCCACTCTTGCTGACCGTGCGCAAGACGAGCAGATGATCGTGATGCGGCAGGTCCGGCATGAAGCTGTCGGATGCGAATGCGCGATAGGCCTCGTCGACGACCACCAGCGTAGCGGTCTCGCGTGCCGCGATGACGATGGATTCGACGTCGGCCCTCGCGAACAGATTGCCGGTCGGATTGTTGGGATAGGCGATGAACGCGAGCGCAGGACGGTGCGCGCGCATCGCCGCGATCGTCGCGTCGCGATCGATCGCGAAGTCGGGCTTCAAGGGCACGGCCAGGTGTTCGAGCCGCGCGATGCGCGCCGACAGTTCGAACATCACGAAGCCGGGTACCAACGACAGCACCGATGCACGGTCGCGCGCGACCGCGGCGCAGGCGAGCGCGATCAATTCGTCCGACCCGTTGCCGAGCATCACATCGCAGCCCTCTGGCACCTGCATCACGCGACGGATGGTGGCGCGCAAGGCGTCGGCGCGCGGGTTCGGATAGCGATTGATCGCGACGTGGGCGAGCCGGCGGCCGAGCTCTTCGCGCAGTTCCGCCGGCAATGCGTACGGATTTTCCATCGCGTCGAGCTTCACGAAGCCGGTCGCATCGGGCACCGCGTAGGCGTGCATCGCGCGCACGTCGTCGCGGATCACGCGCTCGACGAGCGCCGAGCTCGACGGCTGCGCGACTCGCGCGTTCATGACGGTTTGCGATCGAGCCTGAACTCGGCCGAACGCGCGTGTGCATCGAGCCCTTCGCCGCGCGCCAGCGTCGACGCCAGCGCTCCGAGCGTCTGCGCGCCGGCACGACTGACCTCGATGATCGACGAGCGCTTCTGGAAATCGTAGACACCGAGCGGCGACGAGAAGCGTGCCGTGCGCGCGGTCGGCAGCACGTGGTTCGGGCCCGCGCAGTAGTCGCCGAGCGCTTCGGAGCTGTGGATGCCCATGAAGATCGCGCCGGCGTGGCGAATCTTCGGCAGCAGCACTTCGGGATCGGCGACCGACAGCTCGAGGTGTTCGGGTGCGATGCGATTGACGATCGCGCACGCGTCGTCGAGGTCGCGGACCTTGATCAATGCGCAGCGATCGCGCATCGAAGCCGTGACGATATCGATGCGCGCGAGCGTCGGCATCAGGCGCGCGATGCTCGCCGCCACCGCATCGATGTAGGCCGCATCGGGGCACAGCAGGATCGCCTGCGCGACCTCGTCGTGCTCGGCCTGCGAGAAGAGATCCATCGCGACCCAGTCGGCCGGGGCCGTACCGTCGGCGACGACCAGGATCTCCGACGGTCCGGCGATCATGTCGATGCCGACCGTGCCGAACACGCGTCGCTTGGCCGCCGCGACGTAGGCGTTGCCGGGGCCGACGATCTTGTCCACGACCGGTATCGTCGCGGTGCCATACGCGAGCGCGGCGATCGCCTGCGCGCCGCCGATCGTGAAGACGCGGTCGACGCCGGCGATGGCTGCTGCGGCCAGCACCATCGCGTTGCGTTCGCCACCGGGCGTGGGCGTGACCATCACGACTTCGGCGACGCCCGCGACCTTCGCGGGAATCGCGCTCATCAGCACCGAAGACGGATAGGCCGCGAGGCCGCCGGGCACATAGAGGCCGACGCGGTCGAGCGCCGTGACTCGCTGCCCGACCCGCGTGCCGTCGTCCTCGGTGATGTCCCAAGACTCGCCGCGCTGATGTTCGTGGAAGCGCCGGATGCGAGCGGCCGCGAGCTCCAGCGCATCGCGCTGATCGGCAGGCAAGCCTCCGCGTGCGGCGGCTATCGCATCGCGCGGAACTTCGAGCGCGGCGGCCGATGCGACCGTGAAGCGATCGAAGCGCCGCGTGTATTCGATCAGCGCCGCATCGCCGCGTTCGCGCACGTCCGCGAGGATCGCCGCGGCCGACCGATCGACGTTCGAATCGACATCGGTATCGAAGTGCAGCAACGCCGCCAGATCCGCCTCGAAGCTGGCCGCGCTGCTGTCGAGTCGGCGCACAGCGCTCACGCCGGCGACACCTTCCCGCGCCGCGCATCGACCGCCTTCGTCAACGCCTCGAGCAGGGGCTGGATCGCGCCGCGCTTGAGTTTCAACGCGGCCTGATTGACGATCAGTCGCGACGAGATCGGCATGATGGTCTCGACCTCGACGAGGTCGTTGGCCGCGAGCGTCGCGCCCGACGACACCATGTCGACGATCGCATCGGCGAGGCCGACCAGCGGCCCGAGCTCCATCGAGCCGTAGAGCTTGATCAGGTCGACGTGCACGCCCTTCATGTCGAAGTGTTCGCGCGCCGTGCGCACGTACTTGGTCGCGATCGACAGGCGCGCGCCCTGCCTGACCGCGTTCGCGTAATCGAAGCCGCGCGGCGCGGCCACCGACATGCGGCAGCGCGCGATCTCGAGGTCGAGAGGCTGGTACAGGCCGCCGCTGCTCGTACCGTCGCCGTGTTCGAGCAGCACGTCCTTGCCGGCCACGCCGAGGTCGGCCGCGCCGTGCTCGACATAGGTGGGCACGTCGGACGCGCGAACGATGATGATGCGCACGTCGGGATTCGACGTCGCGATGATC
>JBBQCA010000231.1:0-4341 GCA_038318315.1 Burkholderiales bacterium
ACCCGCTCGGAGTAGTCGGCTTTGTGAACGATCAAGAACAATAGAACGAATACCGGGTATTGAGGGTCGATTTTATTGAGTTCGTGATCGCCGCTCTCATCGACGAAGACCAGATAGTCGCCCAGGGGCTGTGTAGGATCCGACGCGTTCATGGATCAGCCTGCGAATTGGTTCAGGGATACGTAGTCCTTCACGTATTCCGGGATGAGCGCGCGGAACTTCGGTGGCACCGCCTTGAAGTCGCGCGAGGAGAACATCGGGTACGTCGCCAGCACGGTGTAATCCTTGCTGTCGATGATCTCGCGCAGCGCGCCGCTGCTGGTGTAGGCCTTGAAGAACGTCTTGATCGCCGGTATCGCGATGGCATCGTCGGGCTTGATGTCGGCGACGAATTTGGCGAACTCCTCTTCGAGCGTCTCGTCGCGCGATTTGAAGCGCGGGATCAGGCCGAAGATCTTTTCAAGAATCTCGCGCAGGCCAAGTCGGCGATCGACGCCAGCCGCACGGCGCAGTTTGTCGAGGGTGTAGAACTCCTCGGGCTTGTCGAAAACTTCATGGTTGACGTAATCAATCACCCGATCCCATTGACCATCGTCAACAGCCTGCGCGATGGTGGCGTTCTCACGCACGGCATCCCCGAATTTCTCAAAGAACATGCGGTCGATTTTCATGCCGTCGATGCCGACTTGTTCGACGCGGATTGTCTCAAGGATGTCCTTGCCAATACGCTCGTACAGGCCACCGGGCGGAGGCGGAGGGTTTGGACCTTCGCTTTCCTGGCTGCGCGGCTTCGGCAGCTTCAGGACTTCGTCGTAGTCGAAATCTTCCTCGAAGTATTCGCAGTTGGCGAATAAGTCGAACAGCTTGTAGGAGGTCTTTTCGGGCTCGGAGATGGTTTCCTTGCGCGCATCGTCGCGCAGTTCTTCGAGGAAGCTGTGCTTGCGTGTGCCGCGACCTTTGATCTGGATGAAGTCGGTCGGCGAGAAGATCGGGCGGAACAGGCCGAGGTTGAGGATGTCCGGGCAGTCGTAGCCGGTCGTCATCATCCCGACAGTGACGCAGATGCGCGCCTTGCTGGTCTTGTAGTCGGGCAGGAAATTGGCCGAGCCAAGCAGGTTGTTGTTGGTGAAGTTGATGGTGAATTGCTGCGCGTTCGCAATGTGCGAGGTGACCTGCACCGCGAAATCCGACTGATACTTGCCGGGAAACATGCGGTCGGCCATCTCGTTGAGTATTTGCACGAGCTTGGCGGCGTGCTTCTGGCTGACAGCGAACACGATCGATTTGCCGATCTCGCCGCTGACCGGATCGCGCAGCGCGTTTTCGAGAAAGGTTTTGCAAAATAACTCGTTGGTGCCTTCGGCGAAGAATCGTTTCTCGAAGTCGCGGTGTTCGTAGGCTTCCTTCAACTCGCCACCGTTGTCGTCGTAGGTGGTGACGACGAAGCCTTGTTCGGACAGCAGTTCGGTGGTGACTTCGGTGCGCGCATCCACCACGGTCGGATTGATCAGGAATCCATCCTTCACGCCATCGAGCAACGAATAGCGGAACGTCGGCTGGCTGTCTTCGCAACCAAAGGTGCGGTAGGTATCGAGCAGCAATCGGCGCTCGGCTTCGCGCGGGTCGCGCGGATTGATTTTGCTCGCGTCGAATCGCCGCAGATAGTCGCGCGGCGTCGCGGTGAGGCCGAGTTTGTAGCCGATGAAATAGTCGAACACCGCGCGCGCGTTGCCGCCGATCGAACGGTGCGCTTCGTCGGAGATGACGAGATCGAAATCGGTCGGCGAGAACAGGCGTTGATATTTGTTGTTGAACAGCAGCGATTGCACGGTGGTGACCACGATCTCCGCGCCGCGCCAATCGTCGCGACTCTCCTTGTAGATCACCGTCTTTGCATCAGCAGATAGCAATGCGACGAACGCCTTCCGGGCCTGTTCTTCGAGTTCGAGACGATCCACGAGGAAAAGAACGCGGCAGGCGTTGCCGGAGCCCAGGAACAATTTGATGATCGCAGCGGCGGTGAGCGTCTTGCCGGTGCCGGTAGCCATCTCGAAGAGAAATCGATTCTTCCCATCCTTCACCGCCTGCTGCAGCGCATGCACGGCTTTCAGTTGGTATGGCCGCAGGAAGCGCAGCTTGTTCGTGCGGATGAACTCGCCGCGTTCGGCTTCGTTCTTCCACGCCGCTTCCGATGCATAGTCTGGGCGCTGGGTCAGGACGATGTAGTCGTCGCGAACTGATTCGGTTACCAGCCGCTGCGTGTCGGGCGCGACCTTGCGATAGCCGAGGAGCGATTTCGGCGTCGGGAACGTTGTGATGATGTAGGGATTGCCGCGTTCGAGATCCCAGAAGTAATGCAGGTTGCCGTTGGAAAGGATGACGAAACGGCAATTCTGCGACTTGGCGTATTTACGCGCCTGTTCCTTGCCCACCAGCGGACTCTTGTCTTCGGATTTGGCTTCGAGCACGACGAATGGAAAGCCCCTGGCGTCCAGCAGCAGGAAATCAATGAAACCCTTGCTGATCTTCTCGAAGTTTTCGCCGAACGCATCGACTTCGGACTGCTTGAGCTTGACGTGAGGTTCAAGCGCGATGTTCGCCGGGCCCGTGTCATCGTCGAAGAAGCGCCAACCCGCTGTTTCCAGCAGCTTGTTGATCTTGATTCTGGCGGTGGCTTCCTTATGGGTCACCCATGTCCCCGACTTGGCCCCGTGGAGGCGTTGAACGGGGATACCTTAACCGAACGGGACAATCATGTCCGCGCGGGAAGGCTTTGAACGGGCCCCCGTCGTGCTCGCGAAACCAGACGGCTGACGCTGGGTGCCCAGAAACAAAAACCCGCCACGCGGGCGGGTTTTTAGAAAACGTCGAACTCAAAAATGGTGCCCAGAAGAGGACTCGAACCTCCACGAAGTTGCCCCCGCTAGCACCTGAAGCTAGTGCGTCTACCAATTCCGCCACCTGGGCAGGTGTCGCGCGTGTTAGCGAGCGAGTCGCATAAGGTAATGATGCGGCCTGCGCTTGTCAATTTCGGCGTGGCGGCTGCTGTATCCTTTACGCATGAACAAACCACCGAAATCCGCGTCCGGCAAGGGCGTGCGCAAGGCTGGCGGCAGCGCCGGCAGTACTGGGAACGGGAATGCCGGCAAGGGCAAGCGGGCCTCGCAAGGCAAGGCTGCGCAACTGCCGCCGTGGATGCCCGACTCGATGAAGACGGCTGCGGTTGCAGCGCCGTCGCCGCGGCCACGACGCCGCAGCGGTTCGGCTCCGGCAACTGCGCCGACACCGCCATCTGCACCATCCCGTCGCGGCCCCGATCCGCATGCGGCCCGCGAAGCCGGCCGTTACGAGCGCCCGATTGCCAGCCGCGAAGCGATCCTCGCGCATCTGGTCGATTGCGATGGCCCGCAGACGGCCGAGCGGATCGCCGATGCGCTCGATCTCGCTGCGCCCGACCGTTTCGATGCGCTCGGCAAGCGGCTCGCGGCGATGCTGCGCGATGGGCAATTGATCGCGAACCGGCGCGGCGGCTATGCGGTCGCGCACAAACTTGATCTCATTCCCGGCACCGTGATCGCCAATCCCGAAGGTTTCGGATTCCTGCGCCCGGAAGCGGGCGGCGATGATCTGTTCCTGCCGCCGTACGAATTGCGCAAGGCGATGCATGGCGATCGCGTGCTGGCGAGCGTGACCGGCGTCGACAATCGCGGGCGTCGCCAAGGCGCGATTGTCGAAGTGCTGGAACGTCGCGTCAGCCGCGTAACCGGTCGCTACGCGCAACGCGACGGCATCGGCTACGTGGTGCCCGACGACAAGCGCGTGTTGCAGGACATCATCATTCCAGCCGATGCGAGCAACGGCGCGCGCGAAGGGCAACTCGTCGTCTGCGAACTCGTTCCGGAATCCGAAGGTGGCAAGCACCAGCATCGACGCCAGCCGTTCGGCAAGGTGCTGATCGTTCTCGGCGACAAGCTCACCGCATCGCTAGCGGTCGAGGCCGCGATCCATGGCCACGGTTTGCCGTATGAGTTTCCGCCGGCAGTGCTCGCCGAAGCGGCGGCGGTGCCGGTGGATGTGGATGCGAACATCGCGGCGCAACGCGTTGATCTGCGCGCGCTGCCATTGGTCACGATCGATGGCGAGGATGCGAAAGACTTCGACGACGCGGTGTATTGCGAAGCGAATCGCGATGGCTTCCGCCTCGTCGTCGCCATCGCCGATGTGTCGTCGTATGTGAAGCCGGGCACGCCGCTGGATGAGGAAGCGCAACTGCGCGCGACCTCGGTGTATTTCCCCGGTTTCGTGGTGCCGATGCTGCCGGAGACCTTGTCGAACGGCATC
>JBBQCA010000232.1:0-4306 GCA_038318315.1 Burkholderiales bacterium
CGCCCGACCTTGAGGAAGGCATCGGCGCCGTTGCGGATGATCCACGGGACCGCGGCGAAGGTCTCGGTGTTGTTGATCGTGGTCGGTTTGCCATAGAGGCCGAAGCTCGCGGGGAACGGCGGCTTGAAGCGCGGCTGGCCCTTCTTGCCTTCGAGCGATTCGAGCAACGCGGTCTCTTCGCCGCAGATGTAGGCGCCGTAGCCGTGAAAGCCGTGCAGCTGGAACGAGAAGTCCGAACCGAGGATGTTGTCGCCCAGATAACCGGCGGCGCGCGCTTCGTCGAGCGCTTCCTCGAAGCGTTCGTACTCGGCCCAGATCTCGCCGTGGATGTAGTTGTAGCCGACCGTGATGCCCATCGCGTACGCGCCGATGATCATCCCTTCGATCAGGCTGTGCGGGTTGTAGCGCAGGATGTCGCGGTCCTTGAACGTGCCGGGCTCGCCTTCATCGGAGTTGCACACCAGATACTTCTGTCCCGGGAACTGGCGCGGCATGAAGCTCCACTTCAATCCCGTCGGAAAGCCCGCGCCGCCGCGGCCGCGCAGCGCCGAAGACTTGACGGTAGCGATGACCTGTTCGGGCGTGATCTTCTCGTCGATGATCTTGCGCAGCGCCTGGTAGCCGTCGCGCGCTTCATAGTCCGCGATGCGCCAGTTGTCGCCATCGAGCCCCGCCATGATCTGCGGCGAGATGTGAAGGTCGTGGATCGAAGTGTTCATCTGAGTATGGTTCGTGGCTCTAGCGCGCCGACAGTTCGGCAAGCAGCGCGTCGATCTTCTCATCGCTCATCCAGCTCACCATCCGCTTGTTGTCGACGATCATGACCGGCGCGTCGCCGCATGCGCCCAGGCACTCGCCTTCCTGCAGCGTGAAGTTTCCGTCGGACGTGGTCTCGCGATAGTCGATGCCGAGCTTCTGCTTGAGGTAGTCGCCGGCATGCGCGCCGCCCGACAACGCGCACGGCAGGTTGGTGCAGACCGTGATCTTGTGGCGACCCACCGGCCGGACGTTGTACATGTTGTAGAAGGTGGCGACCTCCTGTACCGCGATCGCGGGAAGATCGAGATAGTCGGCGACATCGGCCATCACCTCGACCGACAGCCAGCCCTTCTCGTCCTGCGCGATGCCGAGCGCGGCCATCACCGCCGACTGCTTGCCTTCGGGCGGAAACTTCGTGACCTCGCGGTCGATGCGGCGATAGGCGTCGTCGGAAAGCAGACGCGGGCGGATGTCAGCGATGCTCATGAATTCTGCGAATCAACGAATGAAATAACCGACCGCACGCCAGCGACCGTCGGCGCCCTTGATGAGCGGAAGCGTCTCGGTGCGCGACGGCTCGCTGTCGGCAAATTTGGTATCGAAGGTCAGCAAAAGATAATCTCCGGGCGGCGCGCCCGGCGGGTTTTTCTGCGGCTCGGATTTTTTCATGCTGCGAACCACCACATTCCCCAGCGGCTCACGCGCCTTCCTGACCTGACCGACCCAGTCGCTGCGCGAGACCGATTGCTTGAAGTAATCGGAGGCGACATCCCAGCTCTGCGCGTATTGCTTCGCGTCGATCAGCTTGATGAAGTCGTCGCCGGGTTTGGGATCGTCCTGCGCGAATGCGGAAGAACACGCGAGCGCGATCATCATTGCGATCGCCGCGAACAGAACGTTGAAGACTCTCATCGATCGATCTCCCCGAACACGATGTCCTGCGTGCCGATGATGGTGACCACGTCGGCGATCATGTGGCCGCGCGCCATTTCGTCGAGCGCCTGCAGATGCGGGAAGCCCGGCGCGCGAATCTTCAGTCGATAGGGCTTGTTGGCGCCGTCGGAAATCAGGTAGATGCCGAACTCGCCCTTGGGATGTTCGATCGCCGCGTAGGCTTCGCCTGGCGGCACGTGCATGCCTTCGGTGAAGAGCTTGAAGTGGTGGATCAGCTCTTCCATGTTGGTCTTCATGTCAACACGTGACGGCGGCGCGATCTTGTGATCGTCGATCATCACCGGGCCGGGGTTGTTGCGCAGCCATTCGATGCACTGCTTGACGATGCGGTTGGACTGGCGCATCTCTTCGATGCGCACCAGATAGCGGTCGTAGCAGTCGCCGTTCACGCCCACCGGGATGTCGAAGTCGAGCAGGTCGTAGACCTCGTAGGGCTGCTTCTTGCGCAGGTCCCATTCGATGCCCGAGCCGCGCAGCATCGCGCCGGTAAAGCCCAGCGCTTTCGCGCGCTCGGGCGACACCACGCCTATGCCCACCAGCCGCTGCTTCCAGATGCGGTTGTCGGTGAGCAGCGTCTCGTACTCGTCGACGTGACGCGGAAAGCGGGTGGTGAAGTCTTCGATGAAGTCGAGCAGCGAGCCCTGGCGGTTCTCGTTCATGCCCTTGATGGCGCGCTCGTTGCGCCACTTCGACGTGCGGTACTGCGGCATCGCATCGGGCAGGTCGCGGTACACGCCGCCGGGCCGGTAGTAGGCCGCGTGCATGCGCGCGCCCGACACCGCCTCGTACATGTCCATCAGGTCTTCGCGCTCGCGAAACGCATAGAGGAACACCGCCATCGCGCCCACGTCGAGCGCGTGCGCGCCCAGCCACATCAGGTGATTCAACAGGCGCGTGAGCTCGTCGAACATCACGCGGATGTATTGCGCGCGCAACGGCACTTCGATGTCGAGCAGCTTCTCGATCGCAAGCACGTAGCCGTGCTCGTTGCACATCATCGACACGTAGTCGAGCCGGTCCATGTACGGCACCGACTGGATGTAGGTGCGCGTCTCGGCGAGCTTCTCGGTGGCGCGATGCAGAAGTCCGATATGCGGGTCGGCGCGCTGCACGACCTCGCCGTCGAGCTCGAGCACGAGGCGCAAGACCCCGTGCGCCGCAGGGTGCTGCGGACCGAAGTTGAGCGTGTAGTTCTTGATCTCAGCCATGGGCGGTGGGGTTGCCGTATTGCGCGGCGCCGTAGCCTTCTTCGCGAATCACGCGCGGCACGATCTCGCGCGGCTCGATCGTGACGGGCTGATAGATCACGCGCTTCTGCTCGGGGTCGTAGCGCATCTCGACGTTGCCCGAGATCGGGAAATCCTTGCGGAACGGATGGCCGACGAAGCCGTAGTCGGTGAGGATGCGGCGCAGATCGTTGTGACCTTCGAACACGATGCCGTAGAGATCGAAGGCTTCGCGCTCGTACCAGTTGGCCGACGACCACACGTCGGTCAGCGAGGCGAGCACCGGGAAGTCGTCATCGATCGCGAAGGCGCGCAGGCGCAGCCGCCAGTTGTGCGTCATCGACAGCAGATGCGAGACCGCGGCGAAGCGCAGGCCGGTCCACGCGCCTTCGCCATGCATCTGGTAGTCGACGCCGCACAGGTCGAGCAATTGCTCGAAGCGCAGATCGGCGTGGTCGCGCAGCGTCGTCGCGACCCCGAGATAATTCGCTGGATCGACGACGATCGTCGCCTCGCCGCGCGCGACGACCAGACTCCTGATCGAGTCGCCCAGCGTGGCGCGCAGATTGGCTTCTAGCGTTTCGAGACGCGTGGTCATTGATGTGTGAAGGTCCGGTGCGCGTCAGGAGCGGGCGATCGTGCTTTCGCGCTTGATCTTGTTCATCAACTGCAGGATGCCGTACATCAGCGCTTCGGCCGTGGGCGGGCAACCCGGCACGTACACATCGACCGGCACGATGCGGTCGCAGCCGCGCACCACCGAATACGAGTAGTGGTAGTAGCCGCCGCCGTTCGCGCACGAGCCCATCGAGATCACCCAGCGCGGCTCGGTCATCTGGTCGTAGACCTTGCGCAACGCCGGCGCCATCTTGTTGCACAAGGTGCCGGCCACGATCATCACGTCGGACTGTCGCGGGCTGGGACGGAACACCACGCCGAAGCGGTCGAGGTCGTAACGCGCCGCACCCGCATGCATCATCTCGACCGCGCAGCACGCGAGGCCGAACGTCATCGGCCACATCGAGCCGGTGCGAACCCAGTTGATGACGTTGTCGATCTTCGTCGTGACGAAGCCTTCGGAAAGTACGCCTTCGATGCTCATATGGATAGTCTCAAGTACGTCTCGTCGGATTCACTCCCAATCGAGCGCGCCCTTCTTCCAGATGTACCAGAACCCGACGAGGAATTCGATCACGAACACCACCATCGTGAGGTAGCCGTAGAGGCCCAGATCGCGCAGCGCGACGGCCCAGGGAAAGAAGAACGCGGTCTCGAGATCGAACAGGATGAAGAGGATCGCGATCAGGTAGTAGCGCACGTCGAACTTCATGCGCGCGTCCTCGAATGCCTCGAAGCCGCACTCGTAA
>JBBQCA010000233.1:0-4287 GCA_038318315.1 Burkholderiales bacterium
ATATCCCCGGTCTTCACCAGGCAAGTTCCTTGTCGCCTTCGTTCCCGAACTCCGGCCACACCAGAGCGTCCTGCGCTTCCCCGGCCAGTCGCTTCGCGTCTTCGGCCCAGCCTTCTCGGGGGTTGCGACGCACCGGACGGACCTCAATGAAGCCGTCGCGAACTTGCAGGTCGGCCGTACCTTCGAGACCGACCTGGGCCAGGATCGGCTTCGGAATCAGCACGCCCTGGGAATTGCCCATCTTCCGGATTGCGACTTCCATTGTGATCTCACAAGAGCTAATGTAAGCACAATGGTAGCACTAGGCGGATCCTGAACGAAAGCGGCCGAGTGATCGGGCGGCCGGCCGGTTCGAATCCACTTCGATGACCACTGGGGTGCAATCGAACCGCAGAGCGAGCTGGTGCTGTGATGCTTCGTGGCCGCCCCGCAAGTAGCTCTCGGCGAGCTGCCGCGCGAAGTACCGGGGATGCCGGAGCAGTCGCCCGCGGGTCTTGAACAACCGCCGCTGAAGGCTCGTGAGCGACCAATTCTGGACGGTGACGGGAGAACGAGCCGGCTCCCGGTCTACTTCAATGCCACCCCCCGTCGTTGGGGGCCTCGTTGCCGATCACATACTCGCCCTTGGTCAACACTTTTTCGTCGGCGCCGAACTCGACGTTGAATTCCGTTTTCCCGAACAGCGGATCGACCACCGTATAGGTCCACACCGGACCTGGGGTGCCGAGATACTTAACGGCGCGTGCAGGCCTGCCAAGCAGCTGCCGGACTTCAGACGCGCTCATACCGATGGTGATGACGTTCTCCCGGCTCGTCGCAATCGTGAAGCCGCTTTGGGCCTGGGCTGTGGCGGATATCAAAACAATCCCGGTCAGCAGCCAGCCGGTGAGGCGAGAATTGAATTCCGGTTTCATGGTGTTCTCCGTCAATTGGGTTGCTGAGCGTTTGATCGATCCGACCGTCGGGGGTTCCATCACAAGGAGGGCGGTACAACGAGATGGTCGGCAACCGGCGCCGTCCACGGATCCAACTCGCATTTCTACACGGTGGATACCGCAGAGTGCGCGCAGTTGAAGGCGGCGTTCACCGCGAGCGACAAGTCGTGGAAATTCGAGAGTGAGGACTTCCTGACGACACCGGTGATGAATGGCCAATCTCCGGCGGACCCCGCGCCGATCTACCGCGCTTACAACCCTGGCTTCGCGGGCGCCTCGAATCCCGCGGGGCGGCCGCTTGTGCAAAGACTTGGATTACCCGACAATCGTCTCATCGCAGGCCCGAAACCGGGTTCACACTCTGTGATCAACGAACCGAGGGAGCGTCAGATGATTAAAAGATTCCTGGTCCTCATCGCGGGCCTGACAATGTTCGCCTGTGCCGCGCCAGGCGAGATATCTGCGACGAGGAAGCCGCAGGTCTGCGACGGCACCGGCATTTGCAAAGTAGACATCATTAACCCGCGGTGCTCGATCTTTGGCAAATGCACGGCCGACGTCGAGCAGGATCCGCTGACGTTCAAGCGAACGAAAAACGATATCAAGATTCAATGGGAACTGCCACCAGGCTACGCTTTCTGCGCCGCTGGCACCGGTGACGGCGTATTTCTGAAATCGGGAGACGAGCACGATCAGTTCAAGGATCCGGGTCTCGAAGGAGAAAACGGTCATGATCTATGCAAGTTCAAGAAATATAAGTGGACCGCGAGAAACACGGTCATCAATCTGAGATACCCCTACAAGATACAGTTCCACGATGCGGCCGGAAAAACTTCATATCTCGTCGATCCCGTCATGATCAACGAGTAAGAAGGTTGCCAAGTGCGGCGCGGCCTTGAGCCTTATGCGCCGCTCAGCGCGGCCCATCCTGTTCGATCTTCAGCGCATCGGTTGCGAGCCACGCGTGAACCTCTGCAAGCGCGCCGTCCAATGTCAACTGTCGGCCAGCAGCCTCGGCCGCATCGAACTGCGAAGGGGCCAGATTGGCGCGTGCCTTGGCGACGAGCGGGGCGACGAATGCCTCGTCTGCTGTGTCGCGCTGCAACTGGGTCTCGGCCGCGAGCGACTCGGCAGCCCCGAACAGTCGCGCCGTTCTTGCCCATTCCCCGCGTGCCGCCGCGAGGCCGACCGCAACTTCGATGACGCTCTGGCTAGCCGGTTTTGAGCCGGTGTCGACAGCGATCGCGAGCGCTTCGCGCAGCGCGTCGCGCGCGGCATCGGCAGAGCGACTGCCGATGTCGATCATCGCAAGGTTAAGCAGCATCACCGCGGTGTTCTCGGTGTCGCTGACTTCCCGTATCAGGCTGAGCGCCTGTTCCAGCAGCGGCCTCGCCAACTCCGGTTCGTCCTCGAGGCGATGAAGCTGGGCGCGGTTGTTGAGCGCCGAGGCGATCTCCCGCTTGACCCCGATCTGCCGTGCCAGCTCGATGGCCTCGTCGTAGCACTCTCGCGCGCCGGGAAAGTCGCCCAGCCCCGCCAGCGCAATGGCCAGCGGCTGCAGGGCGGCCGCGACGCGCTGCCGGCTGCCAATTTCGCGACCGATCGCGACGCTTTCCTCGAGACAGGCGCGAGCGTCGACATAACGGCCCATTGAATTGCGGATCTGCCCCAGACTGAAGAGTGCGCGGCTGCGCTCGACCTCGCGGACCTGGGCCGCCGGGTGCGCGAGCGACTCGCTCATCAGGCGATCCGCGAGGCTCAGGAAACCGCGGCGGTGGAGGTACTGCTTCATCGCGGTAACGAGCTGCAACCCCGCGTGGCCACGCGTTTGGTCCCGGACACAGCACGCGTGCGCGGCGAGCAGGTTTTCACGCTCGTCATCAAGTCGAGCCAGCCACGAGACCTGCTGCGCTCCGAAGAATTCGGAACGCGCCCTCTCGGCAAGCGCGAGGTAAAAAGTGAGGTGACGATCCTCGGTCGCCGCCGCTTCTCCCGCGTCGGCCAGTCGCCCGCGCGCGTAATCGCGTACGGTCTCGAGCAGGCGATAGCGGCCCGTGTCGACATCGGCCACGACGAGCGACTTCTCGACGAGTTGCGTCAGGGGATCGAGCACGTCGCTGCGTTCGATCCCGTCGCTATACGCGATGGCCTCCGCCGCCTCCAACGTCCACCCACCCGCGAATACCGCAAGGCGTCGAAACACGACGCACTCCATGGCGGACAAGAGGTCGTGGCTCCAGTCGATCAGCGCGCGCAGGGTCTGTTGGCGCGGGAGCGCCGTCCGGTTCCCGCTCGTGAGCAGGCGGAAACGATCGTTCAGGCGCGCCGCGATGTTGTCGACCGAAAGTGCGCGCACACGCGCCGCAGCGAGCTCGATTGCCAGCGGGATGCCGTCCAGATGTCGACAGATCTCGATGACGGCCCTCGCGTTGCGCTCGCTCAAGCGAAATGCCGGCAGCTGGGCGACCGCCCGATCGACGAACAGCTCCACCGACTCGTACCGCGTCATCGCGTCGAGAGCGATCTTCTCCGTGGGATCAGGAACCGCCAGCGCCGGCACCGGGTATGTCGACTCGGCCGCCGTGCGAAACGGTTCGCGGCTCGAGGCGAGTATCCTGAGCATGGAACCAGATTGCAGAAGCCGAGCGGTCAGTTCGGCGCAGGCCTGGACGACGTGTTCGCAATTGTCGATGACGAGGAGCAGATGCCGGTCTGCGACGAACTTCGCCAGCGCTTCGGCAAGCGGACGCCCCACTTCCTCCGTGACGCCGACCGCGCTGGCCACCGCCTGCGGCACTAGCTGCGGATCCGTGAGCGGCGCAAGCTCCACGAACCAGACGCCGTCCGAAAAGTCGTCCAGCAGTTCGGCCGCTACTCTGAGTGCAAGGCGCGTCTTGCCGATGCCCCCGGCGCCGAGCAACGTGACCAGCCGCGCGGTGCCGAGCAGGTTCGTCACCTCCGCCAGTTCGCGCCCGCGCCCGATAAACGACGTGAGTTGCGGGGGCAAATTGTTCGGCGTCCTCTCCAGTGCGCGCAAGGCTGGAAAGTCTTGACGCAGTCGCGGGTGCAGCACTTGATAGACGTGCTCGGAATTGGCGAAGCCGGGCAAACGAACCGAACCGAGGTCTCGCATCGAGACGCCGTCGGGCACTTGGTCGCGCACGAACTCGAAAACGGCTTTCGACACGATGATCTGGCCGCCATGGGCGGCGCTCATGATGCGTGCGGCCCGATTGACCGGACTTCCGAAGTAGTCGTCGTCCCGGTGCTCGACAACCCCCGCATGCATGCCGCAACGCACGCGAAGCACGGTGCCACCGGTCGCATCCGGATCCGCCATGGCCAGCTGAAG
>JBBQCA010000234.1:0-4282 GCA_038318315.1 Burkholderiales bacterium
GCAGGTTTTGACGTTTCATCTCCTGTGGGCCGGCCAATATAATGCGGGCCATGTCGAAAATCCCGCATGTCTCGGAAACGCCGGCCACACGCTGGTTGCGCGATGAGGGAGTCGCTTTCACAGAGCATCTGTATGAATACGAGGAACACGGCGGGACCGCGATCTCGGCGCGCGAACTGGGCGTTGACGAGCACGCGGTGGTGAAGACGCTGGTGATGGAAGATGAAACCGCGAAGCCGCTGATCGTGATGATGCACGGCGATCGCAAGGTCTCGACCAAGGCGCTCGCACGGCAGATCGGAGTCAAGCGCATCGCGCCGTGCAAGCCCGAAGTCGCGCATCGCCACAGCGGGTATGTGGTCGGCGGCACGTCGCCCTTCGGCGCGAAGAAGGCGATGCGGACTTATGTGGAACAAAGCATCCTCGCGCTGCAGCGGATCTACATCAACGGCGGTCGGCGTGGTTATCTGGTCGGCATGTCGCCGGACGTGTTGACCATTCGCCTGAAAGCGGCGACTGTGCAATGCGCGCTGGATGAAGCGCAACGAGGGGAGGCCGAACGATGAGTGCGTTGACGAGTGGGCTGACTGCGACCTTGGGGGCTGTCGTTCTGGCGTATCTGCTCGGATCGATATCGTTCGCGATCGTCGTCAGCCGCGTCGCGGGCCTGGCCGATCCGCGCAGCTTCGGGTCGAAGAATCCGGGCGCGACCAACGTCCTTCGCAGCGGCAACAAGGGCGCCGCCGCGGCGACGCTGATCCTCGATGCGTTCAAGGGCTGGCTTGCAGTGTGGCTCGCATCGACCTGGGGCCCGCGCTACGGCGTCGACGACTACGGCGTCGCCGCGGTCGCGCTCGCGGTCTTCCTTGGCCACCTCTATCCGGTGTTCTTCGGCTTCAAGGGCGGCAAGGGCGTCGCTACCGCGTTCGGCGTGTTGATCGCGCTCGAATGGTGGTTGGGACTTGCGACCGCGGCCACGTGGCTGGTGATCGCCGTCTTCTTTCGCTACTCGTCGCTGGCCTCGATCGTGGCCGCGGTGTTCGCGCCGTTCTATTACGTGCTGCTGGTGGGCTTCGACGCGATCGCCGTGGTGTTGATCGTGATGAGCGCGTTGATTCTCCATCGCCATCGGCAGAACATCGCCAAGCTGCTCGCGGGCAAGGAGAGCCGCATCGGCGGGACGAGAAAGCCGGCGGCGCGGACACGAAGTGCGCGCTGAGTGTGCGTCGATTGCGCGTTAGTCGCGCGTTAGTTGCGCGTGCATCGCGCGTGGATCGATTCGTCAGCGCATCAACTCGAACGGTCCGCCGACTTCGAGCGCCTTTTGATAGGCGGGTCGCGCGTGGATTCGTTGCAGCCACGCCATCAGCGCCGGACGACTCGCATCGAGCCCGCCGCGCGCAGCGAAGGCCTCGACCGGAAAACTCATCTGGATATCCGCCGCGCTGAATTCATTGCCCGCGAACCACGTGCGCTTCGCCAGTTCGCTCTCCATGAACGCGAGATGGTTCTTCAACTGAGGTTCGATGAAACCTTGTCGCGCCTTCTGCGAGATGCCCCTCACGATCGGCTTGATGAAAAAGGGCATGGGGCTCTTCGGCAGGCGCGCGAAGATGAGGCTGAGCAACAGCGGCGGCATCGCCGAGCCTTCGGCGTAATGCAGCCAATAGGTAAAGAGGCGACGCTCTTCGGTACCGGCTGCGGGACGCAATCGCCCGCCCGGTTGTCCGGCGTCATAGGTGTCGAGCAGGTACTCGATGATCGCGCCCGACTCTGCGACCGTGATGCCGTCGTCGGTGATGACCGGTGACTTGCCCAGCGGATGCACTTGCCGCAGCTCGGGCGGCGCGAGCATGGTCGCAGCATTGCGCTGGTAGCGCTTCACTTCATAAGGCACGCCGAGTTCTTCGAGCAGCCACAGGACGCGTTGCGAGCGCGAGTTGTTGAGGTGATGGACGACGATCATCGAAGACTCTCTTAAGAAAGAACGGGATGGGCCCGATCGGGCGCGCAAGCCGGACAGGGGATAATCCCGGGCTCGTTTCCAGCCGCGCATTATGTCCCGCCTCGTCATCGCATCGAACAATCCCGGCAAGCTGCGCGAATTCGCGGCGCTGCTTGCGCCCTTCGGCATAGACGCCATCGCGCAGCGCGAGCTCGGCATCTTCGACGCCGAAGAGCCGCACCCGACCTTTCTCGAGAATGCATTGGCGAAGGCGCGGCATGCGAGCGCGGCGAGCGGCTTGCCGGCACTGGCCGATGATTCGGGCATCTGCGTCGACGCGCTGGGTGGTATTCCGGGGGTACGCTCGGCGCGCTATGCGGACGGCCAGGATCTGCAAGCCGATCGACAGACGCAGGACGATCGCAACAATGCCAAGCTCGTCGCCGCGCTGGCGAGGCACGCGGATCGAAGCGCACATTACGTCTGCGCGCTGGTGCTGGTGCGAAGCGTGGCCGATCCCGAGCCGATCGTCGCAATGGGTTCGTGGTCGGGGCAGATCATGGCCGCGCCTCGAGGGGCGAACGGCTTCGGATACGACCCTTACTTTCTGTTGCCCGAGCTCGGCATGACTGCGGCCGAGCTCGACCTCGATACCAAGAACCGCATCAGTCACCGCGGGCTGGCGTTGCGCCGATTGTCCGAAGAGCTCGCCGCGCAGCGCGTGGGCCTCACATGATCCCGATCTTTCCTGCGACCGCGACCTCCCGCATCAGGCAAGTCGCTCGCGCAGAGGCGATGACGCTGTCCACGACACGGATCACGACGCTGCCGCCGTTGACGCTCTATATCCACTTCCCGTGGTGCGTGAAGAAGTGCCCTTACTGCGACTTCAATTCGCACGAGCACGCCGATGGCGTCGATGCGATCCCCGAAGCCGCCTACGTCGACGCCTTGATCGCCGATCTCGATTGCGTCCTGCCGCAAGTCTGGGGCCGCCGTGTGCACGCGGTATTCATCGGCGGCGGCACGCCGAGCCTGATGTCGCCCGCGGCGCTCGATCGCCTGATGTCCGAAGTGCGCGCGCGACTGGTGCTCGAGGCCGATGCCGAGATCACGCTCGAAGCGAACCCCGGCACGGTCGAAGCCGCACGCTTCGCCGCCTATCGCGCGCTCGGCATCAATCGCCTGTCGCTCGGCATTCAGAGTTTCGACGATCGCTTCCTGAAGGCGCTTGGACGCGTGCACGACGGCGATGAGGCAAAGCGGGCCGTCGAGATCGCGTCGAAAAATTTCGACAACTTCAATCTCGACCTGATGTACGCGTTGCCGGATCAGACCGCAGAAGATGCGGCGCGCGACGTGGCGACCGCCCGCAGCTTCGGAGCGCCGCACCTGTCGCTGTATCAGTTGACGCTGGAACCCAATACCTACTTCGCAAAATATCCGCCGCGCCTGCCCGATGAAGACGTGTCCGACGGAATCGAGCATGGGATAGCCGAACAGGTCGCGCGAGGCGGCTGGGAGCGCTATGAAGTCTCCGCCTACGCGCAGTCGGGACGCGAGAGCCGGCACAACCTCAACTACTGGAACTTCGGCGACTACATCGGGATCGGCGCGGGCGCCCACGCGAAGCTGTCGTTTCCGGATCGCATCGTGCGCCAGACGCGGGTACGCAATCCCGCCGCCTATCTCGACCGCGCGACGCGCGCGTTGCAGCCGTTCGAAGAACACGTGGTCGCTGCGGATGCTCTTCCCTTCGAGTTCATGCTCAACGCGATGCGGCTGGTCGAAGGTGTTCCGGTCCGACGTTTTCAGGAACGGACCGGCGTCTCTTCGACGGCGATCGAGGCACAGTTGGCCGAAGCCGAAGCAAAGGGACTGCTGGGTCGCGATGCTTTCCGTTTGTGGCCGACTGCGATCGGCCTTCGTTTCCTCAACGACCTGCAGAGCCTCTTCCTTCCACCCGATGACTCACAAAACTGATGCGCTCCCGTGGTGCGACGATGCCCCGCGATGAGGCGCGCGCACCGTCAATGCCCGGCGAGTCGCGGATTCGATGCACTTCAAGACGTCGTGGGGCGCGTGGCATGGAAACTGCTATATTTTCGTGCAGGCTGCGGTGTGGGCAGCAACCGCTTTTCTTCTTCCGCTTTTCATTTCACCGCGTAATCTTGTGCAGGCTCGTCCTGCGATTTTAAAGAATCCATAGAGGAGTAGTCGATGAGCATCACCGCGTCAGACGTGTTGAAAATGGTCAAGGACAACGAGGCGAAGTTCGTCGATTTCCGCTTCACCGATACCAGGGGGAAAGAGCAGCACGTCACGGTGCCGGTCTCG
>JBBQCA010000235.1:0-4255 GCA_038318315.1 Burkholderiales bacterium
GTCTTCGCTGATCGTCACTTCCTTCAAGCCGAGCATGCCGGTGGCCTTGTCGGCCACGCCCATGATGGTCGTCATCGGCGCGATCTCTTGCTTGAAGTGACCGGCCTCGCGACCCGCGGCGGCGCGGCGCTGACTCTCGACACCGTACTCGTCCTGCACCTCACGCGGAATCTTGTAGCGCTTGGCGACCTGCTCGGCGGTCTGCAGCATGTTCCAATAGATCTCGGGCTTCTTCGCGACCAGGTTCGGGTCGCGCATCATGTGTTGATTCATCTCGTTCTGCACGCACGAAATCGACTCGACCCCGCCGGCCACGTAGATGTCGCCCTCGCCCGCGATGATGCGTTGCGCGGCCGACGCGATGGTCTGCAGGCCCGACGAGCAGAAACGGTTGATGGTCATGCCCGAGGTCGTGACCGGGCATCCCGCCGACAACGCGATCTGCCTCGCGATGTTGGCGCCGGTGGCGCCCTCGGGATTGGCGCAGCCCATCACGACGTCGTCGACCTCGGCGGGGGCTATGCCCGCGCGTTCGATCGCGTGTTTGACCGCGTGGCCGCCCATGCTCGCGCCGTGCGTCATGTTGAAGGCACCCTTCCAGGACTTCGCGAGGGCAGTGCGTGCCGTGGATACGATGACTGCGTCTGTCATTTGAAACTCCTGATCAGTTGAACGTCTTGCTTGCGGCCGCGAGCTTGGCCAGCAATGGCGCGGGTTTCCACGCATCGCCCTGGCGCTTCGCGTTCGGGCCCTTCGCGAACTTCTCCATCGTCATCACGACGCGCGGCAAGCCCACGGTGTCCGCATAGAACATCGGACCGCCGCGCCATACCGGAAACCCGTATCCGGTCAGATACACCATGTCGATGTCGGACGCGCGCTGCGCGATGCCTTCGTCGAGCAGTTGCGCGCCTTCGTTGACGAGCGCGAACACCAGCCGCTCGACGATCTCCTGATCCGTGATCTTGCGGCGCTCGATGCCCAGGCGCTTGGACTCCTCGACGATCATCGCGCCCACGTCGGCATTGGGACGCGGCGTGCGATCGCCCGGCTTGTAGTCGTACCAGCCGGCGCCGGTCTTCTGGCCGTAGCGACCCATCTCGCACAACAGGTCGGCGGTCTTCGAATAGACCATGTCCGGCTTTTCCGCATAGCGACGCTTGCGTATCGCCCAGCCGATGTCGTTGCCCGCGAGGTCGCCCATGCGGAATGGCCCCATCGCGAAGCCGAACTTCTCGACCGCCTTGTCGACCTGCTCGGGCAACGCGCCTTCTTCCAGCAGGAAACCCGCCTGGCGCGAGTACTGCTCGATCATGCGATTGCCGATGAAGCCGTCGCACACGCCCGAGACGACACCGGTCTTCTTCAACTTCTTCGACAGGCCCATGGTGGTCGCTAGCACGTCCTTCGCGGTCTTCTTGCCGCGCACGACCTCGAGCAGCTTCATCACGTTGGCCGGCGAGAAGAAGTGGGTGCCGATCACGTCCGCGGGTCGCTTGGTGAAGCCGGCGATCTTGTCGACGTCGAGCGTCGAGGTATTGGACGCGAGGATCGCGCCCTTCTTCATCACCTCGTCGAGCTTCTTGAAGACCTGCTCCTTGACGCCCATCTCCTCGAACACCGCCTCGATCACGATGTCGGCGTCCTTGATGTCGTCGTAACTTGTCGTGCCGGTAATCGCGGCGACGCGCTGGTCGAACTTCTCCTGCGTCAGCTTGCCCTTCTTCATGGTGTTCTCGTAGTTCTTGCGGATCGTCGCAAGGCCCTTGTCGAGCGCCTCCTGCTTGAGCTCGAGTATCTTCACCGGGATGCCGGCATTGGCGAAGTTCATCGCGATGCCGCCGCCCATCGTGCCCGCGCCGATCACCGCCGCGCTCCTGATCTCGCGCGTGGACGTGTCTTCAGGGACGTCGGGGATCTTGCTCGCGGCACGCTCACCGAAAAAGGCGTGGCGCAGCGACTTCGACTCGGGCGTCTGCACCAGCTCCATGAACAAGGCGCGCTCGAACGCGATGCCGTCGTCGAAGCGCTTGGTGACGGCGGCCTCGACCGCATCGATGCATTTCTTCGGCGCGGGATAGTTCTTCGCGACCGCGCCCACGGTGTTGCGCGCGAACGCGAAGAAGCCTTCGTACAACGGGAAGTCGATCTTGATGTCGCGAATCTTGGGCAGCGGACGCTTGTCGGCGACCTCGTTCGCGAATGCGATCGCGCCGGCGAGCAGGTCGCCATCGATCATGCGATCGAAGAGCTTGGTCTTCGCCAGCTTCTCCGACGGAATCGGCGTGCCGCCGAGGATCATGTTCAATGCCAGCTCGACGCCGACCACGCGCGGCAGGCGCTGCGTGCCGCCGGCACCGGGAAGGATGCCCAGTTTCACTTCGGGCAGCGCGATCTGCGCGCCGGCCAAAGCGACCCGATAGTGGCAGCCGAGCGCGAGCTCGAGGCCGCCACCCATCGCGACGCCGTGGATCGCGGCGACCACCGGCTTGCCGGCGTTCTCGATGACGTCGATCACGGTCGCAAGCATCGGCTCGGCGGTTGCGGCCGGCGAATTGAATTCCTTGATCTCCGCACCCGCTGAAAACGCCTTGCCCTTGCCGATCAGCACGATCGCCTTGACCGAGGCATCGCCCAGCGCCTGGGTCATGCCGTCGACGATGCCCTTGCGCGCGGCGTGACTCATGCTGTTGACCGGCGGGTTGTCGATCGTGATCACGGCGACGCGGTTCTGCACCTGAGTTGTTGCTGTCATGGGAGCTTCCTCGAAATGTCGTTGTTCGGTCCGCGCTCGTCGCGGTGCGGCGCGTCGGTCAAGGTGATCGTATCGGTCGTCGCCTCGATCGTGCGACGGTCGATCCGGGCGTACGGCCAGACGCCTGCAACCGGGACAGGATGATAGCAATTAGAACGGTCGTTCGCTTTTCTCGTCGCGCTTCGAATACGAGAATTTTTCCTCACACTTCGAGCCACTCCTTGCGCACGGCCGGGTTGGCCTTCAGGTCCGCCGGCGTCCCCTCGAACACGATTTGACCGTGCCCCATCACATAGACGCGCTGCGAGATTTCCAGCGCGATGGCGAGCTTCTGTTCGACCAGCAGCACCGAGATGCCGCGGTTCTTGAGTTCCTTCAGATAATCGGCCACCAGTTCGACGATCTTGGGCGCGAGGCCTTCGGTGGGCTCGTCGATCATGATCAGGTCCGGGTCGCCCATCAGCGTGCGGCACAGCGTGAGCATCTGCTGCTCGCCGCCCGACAGCACGCCGGCCGGGACGTGCTCGCGCTCCTTCAGGCGCGGGAACATCTTGTACATGTCGGCCAGCGACCAGCGCCCGCTGCTCTTCTTGCCCTTTTCTCCGAGGACGAGGTTCTGCTCGACCGTGAGGCGCGGAAAGATGTCGCGATTCTCGGGCACATAGCCGATGCCGCGATGCGCGATGCGAAATGCCTTCTCGCCCCGGATCTCCTCGCCCTTGAAGACGATCGAGCCGGTGTTCATCACCTGCCCCATGATCGACTTGACCGTGGTCGAGCGGCCCACGCCGTTGCGACCGAGCAGGCTCACGATCTCGCCTGCGCCGACGTGCATGTCGATGCCGTGCAGCACGTGGCTCTTGCCGTAATAGGCGTGCAGGTCGGTGAGCTTGAGCAGCGGAGCGGCAGCCGCATCGGTTTGCGCGCTCGTGGCCGCCGCACTCATCGCCTGATTCATGCGTGGGTCTCCGAAGCGTGTGCCCCGAGATAGGCTTCCTGCACCTTCTGGTTCGAACGGATCTTCTCGGGCGTGTCGGTCGCGATCACTTCGCCATAGACCAGTACCGAGATGCGATCGGCCAGGCCGAACACCACGCTCATGTCGTGCTCGACCATCACCAGCGTCTTGCCGACCGTGACGCGACGGATCAACTCGACCGCATGATCGGACTCGGAGCGGCTCATCCCCGCGGTGGGCTCGTCGAGCAGGATGACGTTCGCGCCGCCCGCGATCGTGATGCCGATTTCGAGCGCCCGTTGTTCCGCATACGTGAGCATGCCGGCCGCGACTTCGTGCCTGCGCTTGAGGCCGATCAGTTCGAGCACTTCTTCGGCGCGCAGGCGCGCATCGCGCAGGCTGGCCAGCGATTGCCAGAACGAATACTTGTAGCCGAGCGACCACAGCACCGCGCAGCGGATGTTCTCGAACACCGACAGGCGATGGAAGATGTTGGTGATCTGGAAACTGCGCGACAGCCCGCGACGATTGATCTCGAACGG
>JBBQCA010000236.1:0-4238 GCA_038318315.1 Burkholderiales bacterium
GTCGAAGAAGGAACGGCCAAGCGACTGAAGCGCGCGCTGGTGCGACGTGACGGCAGCGCGGTCGAGATCGGCGGCAAGACCGGCACCGGCGACCATCGTTTCGACACCTACGGCCGCGGCGGTCGACTGATCTCGTCACGCGTCGTCGATCGCTCGGCCACCCTCGTGTTCCTGATCGGCGATCGCTATTTCGGAACGATGATGGCTTATGTGCACGAGCCCTATGCGGCGAACTACAAGTTCACGAGCGCGTTGCCCACGCAGTTGCTGAAGGCGCTGACTCCGGCGTTGCTGCCGCTGATCGAAGGCGGCGTCTGCGGAGTACGTTAGAGGGCGGGAAGTGTTCCGCTATTCCGCGACAATCGGCAATAAGTGGTGAGTGGGGGAAGAGGAGGATCGAACAACTCGTGGCAGGGCTCAGGAACACTGGATGTGCAATTTTCCAGGCTTGAGATCCAAGCCGAAGACATTCCGCGATAACGGGGCAACTCCAACTTCACATTTTCATGCTTGGCCTTTCTGGCGCAAGGGTTCAGAAATAGTTCGCTGTGGCACTTCGAAGCGGCGCAGAAACCTGTGGTCGAGGTAGTTCTTCCATCGCCAGGCCCAGGCGCCGGAAGC
Source organism: Burkholderiales bacterium (assembly GCA_038318315.1). Classification (GTDB taxonomy): domain Bacteria; phylum Pseudomonadota; class Gammaproteobacteria; order Burkholderiales; family Burkholderiaceae_D; genus CAHJXF01. Next base: position 622 of record JBBQCA010000236.1, read on the forward strand.
CGACAGCGAACCTCGGGACGCAATTGCGCTGCCGTCAGCAGTTGAAAGCAGGACAAGATGACGCCGCTGCGGCTTGTACGGTTGCAGGCGCCTTGGGCCAAGCGCAGCGCGCAGATTTCGGGAAAGGACGGGACCCATGCGCACGGCAAACACACCTGCTTTCGGCAGCGGTGTTTCCCACTCGGCGCAATCTCCCACTGCAAATACCTCTGGATGCGATATCGAGCGCAGGTGCTGGTCGATCAGGAAATAGCCGCTGGCACTCAGCGCTAAACCACACGCACGTTGCCAACGGTGTGCTTGAGCGCCGGCCGCCCAGAGCACGACGCTGCCCTTCGGCGCCAATGTTCCGTCGAAGGCAGTATTCACCCTGAGCGCGATTGCGCGGTCACGCAACACTGCAGACGCACGTCGCACCGCGCCAGGCGCGAGGCCCGGCAATAGCCTGCTGCTCGCTGTGATCAATGTCGCGTTAACTGATCGGTGTTGGCCTTGTGCGGCGAGTCGGCGTCGGAGGGCCAACAGCGACTCGAATCCCGCAGCACCGCCGCCCGCGCCGATGATGTGGAGGGGCGCGCTCGCCTCATCGGTCGAAAGCGCCGACAATATGTGCTCCCAGCGGCCGCGCAATTGCGCCAAAGGACGCAGCGGCAACACGCGCGCCTGTTCGAGAGCCGGCGGATAGAGCGTGGAGCCGACATCCAGGGACAGCACGTCATAGTCGACCTTCAAACCGCTGCGCAGGCTGACCTGGTGGTCGGTGGGATTCAGCCCGTCCATGTCGTCCTTGATAAACACGGCGTTGGCGCGCAAACACAGCGCCGCGATATCGATGCAAATCTCCTCGTACGCATAGAGGCCCGCAAGCCATCCGGGCACCATGCCCGAATACGGCGACGAGGACTCCGAAGAAACGACCCACAACTCGACGCCCTCGATCGGCCGGTGCATCCAGTCGTCGATCACCTGCGCGTGTGCGTGGCCGCCGCCCACCAACACGAGCCGTCTCATTGCAACCATCCCGCGGGAAGCGATGAGAGGCTTTCGGGTTCATCGATATCGGCGATCGGTTCGAGCTCTGCATACCGCATGCCCGCGCGAGTCAGTCGCTCGCGGGTCTCGCGCATTACGGTCGACGTGCCCCACGCGATACCCTCGAACAGCGTCGGCTCTGCGCGACGTAGTGCGATCAGAACGTAGCCGCCGTCCCTGGTGGGAACGAAGACCGCATCGTGATGGTTGATCGCCGCGCGGGCCCGTTGCATGAGGCTCACATCGAGGGCGGGCGCGTCGCTGCCGACGACGAGCGCACACGAATATTTGGATAGTGCGCAGTCGAAGGCGTGCCGCATGCGTTCACCGATATCGCCGGGGGCCTGATCGCAGAGCGTCAAGTCCGGGATTGCGGCGAATGATCGAAAGGCGGGATGCCGACTATCGGGGGCGCATGACAGGTACACCGACCCCACCGAACACTTGGTGGCCTCATCGACAATATGTACGAGCATCCGATGAGCAAGCAATGCCGCGCCGTCAGCCCCCAACGCGGGGATCAGGCGCGTCTTCGCGTACCCTGCGACGGGCGCCTTGGCCATGATGACGATCGCACAAGATTCGCTCATCGATACGCTTTCGCCAGATCTTCGGGCGATGCGCCGAGCCAGTAGCGCAGTCGTAGCGTCCACATCAGACCGATCGTTCGCCAGACGCCGTTGCGCTCCCATCGCCGCCCCGACGTCACCACCCGATCGCGCAGACACGCGGGACGTCCGATGCGACGCAGGCGACGCGACAGCTCGACGTCTTCCATCAACGCCTGCAGGGGAAAGCCGCCGACCTGCTCGAACACCTCGCGTCGCACGAAAATGGCCTGGTCGCCGGTCGCGATCCCTGACCAGCGCGACCGCCAGTTCATCATTTGCGCAACGACCCGCAGCATCGACGAACGGCCGTCTATCGCGACATCGAAGCGTCCCCATGCGCGCTCGGTTGTCGCGTCGAGTACGGCCCGCACCGCAGACTCGGGCAGAGTCGTATCCGCATGGAGGAACAGGAGGATGCGTCCGGTCGCAATCGCTGCCCCTGCGTTCATCTGGGCCGCGCGTCCCTTCGGCGTGTAAATGAAATGATCGACAGCGGTTGCACATGACAGGGTTTCGTCCGTACTCCCGCCGTCCGCTACAACTAGTTCGACGCCGACCTCGCGGAATTGCAACAGGTGGTAGAGCGCGCTCTCGAGGTACGCGCCTTCGTTCAGGACCGGAATGATGATTGATAGATCGGGCCTGGTGAAACCTTTATGCGGTCGCGCATTCACGTTCGCATCCATCGGTGGAAGCGGCTTGCGAAAGCGACCAGTCGCTGCGGCACGTGGCTACGCCGCCATGCGCCTGCCACGGCTTTGTTCGCTTCGGAAAACGTAGGGTACGTGTGAATGGTCCCGAGAATCTTGCGCAGACCCAGCCCATGCTTCATTGCGAGGACATACTCTGCGAGCAGGTCGGACGCATGCTCACCAACGATGACAACGCCGAGGATGCGATCCTTGCCCGGTTCCGTCAGCACCTTGATACTGCCTTGCGTTGCGCTGTCGGCGATTGCACGATCGAGTTCGTCAAACGAGAAGCGCGTGATCTCGTAATCGATGTGCTGGTCGCGGGCTTCAGCTTCGGACAAGCCGACGCGTGCGACTTCGGGTTGCGTAAAGGTCGCCCACGGAACGACGGAGTAGTCGACCTTGAATCGCTTGAAACGCCCGAACAGCGCGTTGATGGCGGCGTACCAGGCCTGGTGGGACGCGGTATGTGTAAATTGAAAAGGCCCCGCGACGTCGCCGACGACGTAGATATTGGGAAAGTTCGTCTGGAGGTAGGCGTCGTGCTCGATCGTCTTCTTGGGCGATAGCTTGATGCCAAGTTCTTCAAGCCCGAATCCATTGATACGCGGAGATCGGCCGACGGCGCAGAGCAATGCATCGAACTCGATCGCTCGTTCGCTGGCTTCGCTCTTGACCACGATCCGCTTCACGCCGTTGACCAGTTCACATCGCAACGCTTGATGTCCCAGCAGGACCTCTACACCGTCGGCGCGCAGGGCGCCCGTAACGACGGCAGAAATCTCGGCATCTTCCTTGCTCAGGAGGACGGGGCCCATTTCGATCTGCATCACGCGGGAGCCCAGTCGCGCGAAGCTTTGCGCGAGTTCGCAGCCGATCGGCCCGCCTCCCAACACGACCAGACGGTTCGGCAACTCGGTGAGATCCCACACGTTGTCCGAGGTCAGATAGCCGGTTTCCTCGAGACCTGGAATCGACGGTATCAAGGGGCTCGAACCGGTCGCGATCACGATGCTTCGCGCCGTCAGTCGACGCGTTGCGTCGTCGCCGTCGATCTCGACGACCCAAGGCGATGTGATGCGCGCATGCCCCTTGATGACGTCGACGCCGAGCGATCGATAGCGGTCGATCGAGTCGTGCGGCGCGATCGTGCGGATGGCCGTATGCACGCGCGTCATGACGGCCGCGAAGTCGACCGTGCCAACCGCATCGCGAATCCCGAAATCGGCGGCGCGTCGCAGTTCGCTCGCCATTCGCGCTGACCGGATCAAGGTCTTGGAGG
>JBBQCA010000237.1:0-4200 GCA_038318315.1 Burkholderiales bacterium
CATGCATGCGGGCGACGGCAACGTCCACACCAACATCCCGGTCAACTCCGACGACTACGCGATGCTCGCGACCGCGAACGCGGCCGTGGCGCGGATCATGCAGATCGCGCGCGATCTCGACGGCGTGATCTCGGGCGAGCACGGCATCGGCATCACCAAGCTCGAATACCTCACCAGCGAAGAGACCGCCGACTTCCGCGCCTACAAGCAGAAGGTCGATCCGCACGGTCACTTCAACCTCGGCAAGCTGCAGGGGCTGCCGGCCGTGCCAGCCGACCTGCGCAATGCATACACGCCCAGCTTCGGATTGATGGGCGCGGAGTCGCTGATCATGCAGCAGTCCGACATCGGCGCGATCTCGGACTCGATCAAGGACTGCCTGCGCTGCGGCAAGTGCAAGCCGGTCTGCGCGACCCATGTGCCGCGCGCCAACCTGCTCTATTCGCCGAGGAACAAGATCCTCGCGACGTCGCTCTTGATCGAGGCTTTCCTCTACGAAGAGCAGACGCGCCGCGGCATCTCGGTCAAGCACTGGGAAGAGTTCACCGACGTGGCCGACCACTGCACGGTGTGCCACAAGTGCCTCGCGCCCTGCCCGGTCGACATCGACTTCGGCGACGTGTCGATGAACATGCGCAACCTGCTGCGCAAGATGGGCCAGAAGAAATTCAATCCCGGCGCCGCCGCGTCGATGTTCTTCCTGAACGCGACCGACCCCGCGACCATCAACATCAGCCGCAAGCTGATGATGGACTGGGGCTACAAGGCGCAGCGCGCGGCCGTCGAGTTCTTCAGGCCGGCCGGCAAGAAGCAGACCGCGCATCCGCCCGCCACGCACGGCAAGACGCCGGTGCGCGAGCAGGTGATCCACTTCGTCAACAAGAAGATGCCGGGCAACCTGCCCAAGAAAACCGCGCGCGCGTTGCTCGACATCGAGGACTCCAAGTTCGTCCCGATCATTCGCGATCCCCAGCGTGCGAACGCCGACAGCGAAGCGGTGTTCTATTTCCCCGGCTGCGGATCGGAACGCCTGTTCTCGCAGGTCGGCCTCGCCACGCAGGCGATGCTCTGGCACGTCGGCGTGCAGACCGTGCTGCCGCCGGGCTACCTGTGCTGCGGCTATCCGCAGCGCGGCGCGGGCGATTTCGACAAGGCCGAGAAGATCATCACCGACAACCGCGTGCTGTTCCATCGCATGGCCAACACGCTCAACTACCTCGACATCAAGACCGTCGTGGTCAGTTGCGGGACCTGCTACGACCAGCTCGCGGGCTATCAATTCGACAAGATCTTCCCCGGCTGCCGCCTCATCGACATCCACGAATTCCTGATGGAGAAGGGTGTGAAGCTCGAAGGCGTGACCGGTACGCGCTACATGTATCACGACCCCTGCCACACGCCGATGAAGCAATACGACCCGCTCAAAGTCGTGAATACGCTCATGGCGAGCGAGCTCAACGGCAAGGTCGAGAAGAACGATCGTTGCTGCGGCGAATCGGGGACGCTTGCGATCACGCGGCCCGACATCTCGACGCAGGTGCGCTTTCGCAAAGAAGAGGAGATGAGGAAGGGTGTCGCGAAGGTTCGTGCGACTGCCACGCCGGCCGATCTCTCCGCGGTGCCCGCGACCGCATCGTCGTCCGCGGCACCCGTGAAGATCCTCACGTCCTGCCCCTCGTGCCTGCAAGGGCTGTCGCGCTATACCGACGACGTCGGGGTCGAGGCCGACTACATCGTGGTCGAGATCGCCAGGAACCTGCTCGGCGAGGACTGGATGCCCGACTACGTGCGTCGCGCGAATGCCGGCGGTATCGAGCGCGTGCTGGTGTGACCTCGGGGTTTGGCTCGGGTATGACCCGGGTTGTGGCCCGCTGCACCGCGTCGGGGTGGCGTTTCCGATCGACCGGCGCACAATCGAGCCGGTTGAACGGCGTCTCCGTTCCGGGGGCGCCGAAGGCACAATAGGCGTTTTGTCTTTTTAGACGTTTCGTCTTTCCTTTCCCTCCGTACCCATGCTTCGATTCTCGCGTAGCGACGAGCCGCCCGTCGAGAAAAAGCCGCGCATCGTCGATGGAGCGGGGGCCAAGACCTGGCTCGCGGGGATGTCGCAGCCGGGCACTGTCGCCAATCTGCTCGAGATCGCCGAAGTGCTCAATGCGCTCGGCGCGCGCGGCGAAGAGAGCGGCGCACCGGCGCTGCCGCCGCAACGAAAGTTCGCGATCGTCGAGCGGATTCGCGGCGTCCTCGTCAACGTGCTCGTCGAGCGCTCCCGCGAAGACTCCTTCGCGGCGCTGCCCCTTGCCGACGAACTGAGCCTCAGGTTCTGGGCCGCGATCGAGGCCGCGTCCGCGCTGCGCGACGCCTATGCCTGGCTGGTCTCGCAACTGCCCGAGACGTCCGTCGAGATCGGCGTTGCGCAGCAGCCGTCGGACGGTTCGGGCGCAGCGGCAGTGCCGGCCCTCTCGCTTTCGCGCGTCGACGCCCTGCAGCGTGCGCTCGACATCAACGCGCAGGCGATGCTGGTCATCCAACGCGCGCGCTGGCCGGTTCCCGCATCGATGTGGGAACGCCATTGCACGCTCGGGCAACTGGTTCGCGATCTCGACTGCCAGGACATCGAGATCACCGACGCGCAGCGCACCAGCGCCACGCGAACCTGTCGCGCGGCGTTCGTGCTGCCGATCATGGTGGCGCTGGCCGACCCGGCCTCGCGCAACGCCGTCGAGTTCGACGTGATCCGCATGGCCGCGCAACGCTGGTCGAGGAAGATGGGCTTTCGCATCGAGCGGCGCAGTGGGGGCTATGCGGGCGCCGTCAATGCGGATGCGATCAATGCGCCGGCGCGACCAGTTCCCAACCCCGGTCCGAGCGTTGCGCTCGGCAGCTTCATGCTGCGCTTCGATACGCAAAGCGCGATCGCCTCGATCGACAAACGGATCGAGGCTCTCGACGGCGGCAAGCTGCCGCGCGAAGTCGGCATCGGGGAGAGCCTTCGTCCACAGGCCGCGCGCGAGCTGCTGCTGTCGCTGCGCCAACGCTGGGGTTCGGTCGCGCCGCCGGACATCGCATCGCCCGATCGCGCGTGGCGCAGCGCCCCGACCGAAAGCAAGGTGCTCGCGATAGTCGGCATGCCGGGCCGCGATGGCGCGTTTCATGAAACCGATCTGGGAGCGGTCTCGCAACTTGGCCGCGGGCAGGACACCTACGCCTATCAACGCATGAAGCACGGCGGCATCACGCGGCCGCGCGAGGCCGTCGAGAGCGATCGCATCGAACACCTGCTCGCATCGGCCGAAACCTGGACCCTCGCCGCCGAATCAGCCGACGCGATCCGCTGCGTGCGCAAGCATGCGAAGCCGCGCATCAGCCTCAATCGACTGATCGCACTCAAGCTCGGCACGCGCGAGCAGGCCGCGCCTCTCCTGCTGGGTTGGGTCGAAGCGATCCAGGGAACCACCCTGGAGGACGAGGATAGGCGCGTGCGCCACACCAGCGCGCACAGCGTGCGCGTGCGCTTGGCCCCTGGTCTGCCGCAGGTCGTGCGCGCGTCGGTCGACGATGTCGAACTCGCGTGCGCTTTCCTGCTCGCGCCAGGCGCCGGCGGGCTGCACTCGCACGCCACGCGTTCCGCTACGTACGCCCCGATGCAAAGCGACAGTGGCCTGCAGACCAGTGCGCTGCAGGAACCGGACAGCGGCGGCTGGCAAGCGGTGCGCGAGGCACCGCGCGAGTACGGGCTGGTGTTGCCGCACGCGACTTTTCGGCCACTGCGGCTGGTGCGCGTGGTGCGCGACGGCGTGCTGGCGGTCCTGCGTCTTGAAGAACTGCTGATGCGCGGCGCCGACTTCGACCTGGTGCGCTTCACACCTCTGTAGGTGCGCGCGGCAACTACGCTGCCGTGATCGCCTCGTCGAGCGAGCGCGAACCGTGATCGCCGTGCAGCGCGTCATCCGCGTGCGTTGCAACGATGCGCCTTGCCGGCAGGCTGGCCGTGAACGTGCTGCCACGGCCGACCTCGCTTTCGATCCGCAGCGTGCCTTGATGACGCGTCAACACATGCTTGACGATCGCCAGGCCGAGGCCGGTGCCGCCCGACTGACGCGAACGTCCACGGTCGACGCGATAGAAGCGTTCGGTGAGCCGCGGCAGATGCTGGGCCGGAATGCCGATCCCGGTATCGCTGACCACGTAGTCCGCGCC
>JBBQCA010000238.1:0-4199 GCA_038318315.1 Burkholderiales bacterium
CAGCCGCATCGGGCACTACGCTGTGGCCTTCACGATCAAGCCGGACGGATCGTTCGTGGAAGAGCGCGAATGGTCGTTGACCATACTCAAGGAACGCGCCGTGTCGGGTGCCAAGCAGGCGTCCATCAGTTACAGCACGAGCATCCAGAAGGCCGACGTCAACGCGGCCTATACCCTGAAGGCAGATGGTCGTCGCATTGATGCTCCGAAATCCAATTTCCAGATCGAGACCAATCGCGGCCAGGACAGCCAGGCACCGGTGTTCTCCGATCTCACCACACTGACCGTGGTGTTTCCCGAAGTCGCCGTCGGTGACACGGTCGTGCTCGCCTATCGCCTGACGGCGACACAGCCCATGTTTCCAGGTCAGTACTCCGATCGCGAAACGTTCTGGCGCACCCAGGCCTATGACTCGATAAGCGTGAAGATTGACGCGCCGGAATCGCTCGCGGCGCAGTACGAGGCGCCGCAGATGAAGGAAGTGCGGAACGTCGTCAAGAACGGCCACCGGCTGATCGAATGGACGTTCGAGAACAAGCTGCCGCAAAAGTCGAAGCGCAAGGACTATTCAGTCGTCGACATCGAACGGGAGCCCGGGTTCGTCTTTTCAACGTTCAAGACCTACGACGACATTGCGCAGGCCTACGGCGTCGGTGCGCGCCCCAAGGCTGTCGTGACAGATCGCGTGCGCAAGCTCGCGGACGAGATCGTCGGCAACAAGGATTCGCCACGCGAAGTCGCACGCCTCTTGTTCGAATGGGTTGCCGCTAACTTGAGCTTCGCCGGCAATTGCGTGGGCCTCGGCGCGGTCGTGCCGCATGACACCGGATTCGTACTCGACAATCGCATGGGTGATTGCAAGGACCACGCGACGTTGTTGCAGGCCTTGCTCGCCGCCAAGGGCATCGCCAGTACACAGGCCCTGATCAACTCCGGCAGTACCTATCGACTGCCAAGGATTCCCGTGGCGTCGGTGGTCAATCACGTCATCGTCTACATTCCGAGCCTGGATATTTACGCCGACGCTACCTCCAGCGCCACGCCGTTCGGCATGCTGCCTTTCTCCGATGCCGACAAACCCGTGTTGCTTGTCGACGGCGGCAAGGCCGGCGCGAGGACTCCGGCATCGCCTGTCGGCGCGAATCGACAACATATGAAGACCGTCGTTCGCGTGCAGCCGGATGGATCTGTCCAAGGCGAAGCCGAGGTTGTGCTGAAAGGCAGCTACGCGTTGTACGCGCGTTCCTCTTTCCGTGACATGTCGCGCGAATACGAAGACGAATTGATGAAGAACTACTTCCAGTCCCAAGGCTATGTCGGAAGTGGCACGCTGCAACGCGATGACGCGAAAGCGCTGACTGACGGTTACACCTACAGCGCGAAATTCGACATCAAGGAACTCGTGCGCATGCACGGCCCAGGCGCGATTTCGGTCGAGCCGATCTTCTTCAGCCAGGCACCCATTTCGCATTTCACCGGGATTGCCGTCAGCGACATCGAAACGGACCACGACACGACCTGCACCAGCGGAAGCTCCATCGAGGAATACCGCTACGAATTTCCGAAGAACATGAACATTCTCGCAACACCCGACGACATGAAACTATCCGAGGGTCTGCGATCGTACAGCGCCACCTACAAATTCAAGGGCAATACACTGACGGTGATACGTGAGTTCGACGACCGCACGCCTGGCAACGTCTGTTCACCGGACGTTGAGCTCGCTGAGAAGGCATTCGCACAGAAAGTCGCTCCGGATCTGAAATCGCAAGTCGTATACAAATGACATTTCCCGACTCCCGGCGGCCGCAGAAGCTCATGACCCTTACGCTTGAATTTCAGCCAGCCCGCACCGTCTTGTCGCGATACATCGCCTGATCCGCCTCACGCAGCGCGGCCTCCGGATCACCCTGCGGTGGCAGGTGCGCACTGCCGAAGGAGAAGTCGATTCGCGGTGCTTCGGCCGTCGTCGCATGCAGGCGAGCGCGCACGGCCTCGATGCGTTTCGCGATTCTTGCATGCTCGAGCTCCGGTGCAACCACGATGAACTCGTCGCCGGCATAGCGGATCACGCGATCACCGGCGAGGAAACTTTCGCTCAACGTGCGTGCGAAACGCACCAGGCACGCGTCACCGACGTGATGGCCATGGAGATCGTTGACCTTCTTGAAATCGTCGAGATCGAAGAACAGGATCGTTGCACCGTTGGCTTGCGCCTCGTGCAGCATGGTCGGCAGCGCGCGACGGTTGAAGACGCCCGTGAGCTGATCGCGATCGAGCAACGTGTGCAGTTCTTCCTGCGCCGATCTCAGCTCGCCATTGGCCTGGGTCAGTTCCTGCTGGATCGCTCCATAGAGCGTGAGCACGCACCCCAACGCGATCACCCACTCCGCACCCGTATCGAAGGAAGAATGCGAGGCGAGGAAGATGGGCAGCGACGAAGCACCCAAGGCATCTCCGGTCGACCAATGCACCGCATACGCAGCCGCTTCTGCCGCCGCAAGCGCGGAACGGATAGCGAATCCGGTCGCGAGCCAGCCATATGCCCGTTCCTTGCGCCGGATCAGAAACACGGCGCTCGCGCCCAGACACAGGCAGATCACGACGGCCTGGACCAGTCCCAACTGGTCGATGGTGCGGATCACACAGCCGCCGGCGATCGAGAAGACCGCTGCTGTGACGATCAGTTTGGCGCGCGAAACGGTTGTCGGTCGTTGTGCGGCGAAGCGGACTGCGCCGTCCACGAGCAGCAGAACAAACATCGTCTTGGCGAAGAGGTACAGCGAAATGGTGAACGCGAACGGCAACCGCGCTCCCGGCTGCCACAACCAGAAGGCAATCGTGACGAGCAAGGCGGCGAGGTTTGCCAGCCACGCATTGACCCACACGCGCAGCTCGGCGCGGCCGAGAGAATGCGCGAGCGCAACGAAAAAACCCGCGATCATCAAGTCGGACGTGGCCTGGACAAGGGTGCTCCAGCGCCACAACAACAGTTCCATACGAGCGTCCCCTGCACGCCGGATACATGGACCTTCCCCTGGCGCGCCGCTACGTCATCAAGCCCTCGACCACCTCACTCTATCGCCTGACTGCATCGCGTGGCAATTGCACATGCAAACGGATGTTGCCGTTGGGAATGGCGCACGAGTGACCACGCCGGGGGCCTGCATGCACTTCGATCAAGCGGGCGATTGACGCGCGCCCAATCGAGCCGCACAGCGTGCGCAGCCGGCTGAAGCCAAGGAATTGCGCAACGGGACTTACCGCGGATCCGGCAGCGAATCTCGAGTCGGACGGCACGATCCTCACATTGCAGTCTGTAGTCAGAGTGAGCCATCAAGCGGACTCTATCCTTCGGTCTGCATTCCGATCTCGCTGATGGTGATTCGGCACACTGCGAGCCCGTCGGAAACGGTACGTCCGAAGGCCCGGGCACGCCGATTGCGCCCCGCGCTCGGCAACGGGCATCGTGGACCCCCTGCCCTGCCTGACCTCACCCGCTCTAGCCGGTATACTCCGCGTCTTTGCGCCGCGCCTGCGGCCAACAACTCCCTCTATTTTTCGCGCCTTTGGCGCGGCCACCGAATGAACCCGAACTTCCTCGATTTCGAACAGCCCATCGCCGACCTGGACGCCAAGATCCAGGAGCTGCGCCGTGCCAGCCATGGCCAGGCGTTCAACATCGAGGACGAGGTCGGTACGCTCGAGGGCAAGCTCAAGGTCAAGACGGCGGAAATCTTCCGCAACCTGACCCCGTGGCAGATCGCGCAGGTTGCGCGCCATCCTGCGCGGCCATACACGCTCGACTACATCGGCGTGATCTGCGAGGAATTCCATGAACTTGCCGGCGACCGCGCCTATGCCGATGACGCCGCCATCGTCGGCGGCCTTGCACGAATCAATGGTCGCAGCATGATGGTGATCGGTCATCAGAAAGGCCGCGATACCAAGTCGAAGGTCCGTCGCAACTTCGGCATGCCGCGACCGGAAGGCTATCGCAAGGCCTTGCGCCTGATGCACATGGCCGAACGCTTCGAGCTGCCGTTGCTGACCTTCATCGACACCCCTGGCGCCTACCCCGGCGTCGGCGCCGAAGAGCGTGGCCAGAGTGAGGCGATCGCACGCAACCTGCTCGAGATGGCCGCGTTGCGCGTGCCCATCATCTGCAACGTGATTGGCGAAGGCGGCTCCGGCGGCGC
>JBBQCA010000239.1:0-4096 GCA_038318315.1 Burkholderiales bacterium
CGCACTGCCGGTGCGGGGCTTTCGTCCATGCGCTTGACGGCGCGTTCGATGAGACTCACGTTGCTCTCCTTAAGCCGCGTACGAACGCGCGAGGAAAAATGCGAGACCGGCGCCGTATAGAGATACGAGTCCGACCGCTCCAACCACAAACCACACCAGCTTTGTCCTGCGCGTGCGCACCTGCGTCTCGGTCCAGATCATGGTGACCGTACCCAGGATCGGCAGCCCCGAAATATCGCGCAGCGACTTGCGATCCGAGAAGGTCGGACGAATCTGCCCCATCAGGAATGCGAAGCCGACCCCGCCGGCGAGCGCGCCGAGAAACACCATCGAGATCAGCATCACGCGGTTGGGCGCGACCGGCCGTGGCGAGACGCGCGGCGGATCGATCACGCGGAACTCCACCAGCCCGGCAGACGCGTCCATGTCGCTGGACATCTGCGCCGACTCGCGCCGCGAAATCAGCTTCTCGTAGTTGCCCTTGTTGACTTCGTAGTCGCGATTGAGCTGCTGCAGATCGGCCTCGATCTTGGGCACGTTGTTGGCGGCGGCCTTGAGGCGGTTGTAGCGCGCGTCGTAATTGGACACGCGCGTCTGCAGGCCCGCGACTTCGGATTCCGACTGCGCAAGCTGCACCTGCAACTGCTGATAGACCGGGTTGCCGGCGAGCGGCGAGCGGCCCGGCGACGCCTTGCTGCGTGCCGCGAGGTCGGCCTTCTTCTGTTGTTCGAGTTCGCCGATGATGCGCTTGGTGGCGACGATGTCGGGATAGGCATCGGTGAAGTGCAGGCGCATCTCGTCGAGCTTCTGCTTGAGCGCAGCGACGCGCGAATCGATCTCGGGGACCGCCACTGTCGAGGCATCTCCGCCGCCGAGGATGACCGGATCTTCGCCGGTCATCTGGCGGCGCATCGCATCGCGGCCGTTCTGGGCTTCCTCGAGTTGTAGCTTCGCTGCGGCCAACTCGTTGCCCGCTTCGGTCATCTGCGTGAAGTAGTCCTTGCCCGACATCGTCCCGAGGTTGTTGATCTTGAATTCCTTGAGCGCGTTCTCGGCCTGCGTGAGCTTCTGCTCGTAGGACTTGATCTGGTCGTCGATGAAGCGGCGCGCCGTGTCCGAATCCTTGCGCTTGTTGCCGAGGTTCGACTCCACGAAAATCGTCAGCAGCGACTGCACGACCTTGCGCGCGGAATCGGGATTCGAGTTGCGAAACGCAATCGTGTAGAGGTTGATGCCGCCGCTGCTACGCATCTCGATCGCACGCGTCAGGTAGTCGATCTGCGACTCGGTCTGGTCGGTGGTCTTGGCCGCGAGGTTCAGGTCGGACATGCCGACCACCTTCTCGATGTTGGGCCGGCTGATCAGCGTGCGGCTCATCATCGCGATCTGCTGGTCGAGATTGGGCTCGACCGTCAGGCCCGACATCAGGGGCTTGAGCACCGATTGCGTATCGACATACACGCGCGCCGAGGCTTCGTACTGGTCGGGCATCAGGTACACCGCCACCGCGCCGACCACCACGATCAGCCACGCGGCGATCAGCCCTATCCAGCGATGGAGCCATACGTCTCGGACGGCGCGGCGGAATTGTTCGACGATCTCGTTCATTGCGGTTTCTCGCGAAGTAGCGTTCGGAGGGAAGGCGGATTACCGGCGGCGGGCTGGCCGCGCCGGTCAGCGATGGATTAGAAGTAGCTTTCGGGAATGATCAGCACGTCGCCCGGGCGCATCTCGACGTTGGCGCTGACATCGCCCTTCTGCAGCAGGTCGGTCAGACGCACGCGGTATTGGGTGTTGCCCTCGCGGGTGCGAAGGATGGTCGCGCGATTGCCGGCCGCGAAATCGGTCACGCCGCCCACCGCGATCATCACGTCGAGCAGCGACATGTTCTGGCGATACGGCAAGGTCTGCGGACGTGCGGCCTGTCCGACGATACGAATCTGTTCGCTATACGGGCCCACGAATCCAGTCACGATGATGGTGACGATCGGATCCTGAATGTATTTGGTCAGCGACTTTTCGATTTCACGCGCGAGTTGCGTGGGCGTCTTGTTGGTCGCCTTGATGTCTTCGACCAGCGGCGTCGTGATCATGCCGTCGGGTCGCACGGGCACGCTGGCGGAGAGCTCACCGTTGCGCCAGATGACGATGTTGAGATTGTCGCCCGGCCCGATCAGATAACTGTAGTCGGCGTTGGATGCAGCCTGCTGCGGAGCGGGCGGAAATTTGCTTGCGCAGCCGGACGCCGCGATACCGAGCACGGCTGTGATCAGCAACAGTGCTGCACGACGAAATCCTGATGAAAACGCGGAGCACGAATTGAGATGCGGCATGGCCCACTCTCCCTCTTGAAGATTAAATTTCTTGGAAGCTGCACCTTGGTTCGCGAACCGTTTTGCTGCTCGCGCTGATGGCCAAGGCCGGGGCGAAGATTCTAGCAAAGCGATATTCAGCGATTATGAGTTTGATGCAGCATCGACTACCGCGTGGCTAAGGCCGTAGTTGAGCAACAAGTGTGCCGAGCGCTCGATCACCCGATCCGCGGACCTCATCGCCAGGGCGGAGTCGATCGGACGCAGACGTGGCATAAGGGTCGCGCGTATCGTTTCCCGGCTGGTCGGCAATGCACGCCCGAGCTGCAATTGCCTTGTGAGGAGGGGTGTGCCGGCAAGACTTACGCATGTCAATCAGCCTCGATAGATTGGCATGGAGCGAGCCCGGTCTCTAGGCCATTCGCCCCAATCGCAGCGAGAAGTCACCGCCAAAAATCCCGGCAAGACCCGCAGAACCCACCCGGGGTTTCTGGATGTTGCGCGTCAATTACTGACGTTTTTTGACAGTTCCATCCCTAAAATGCGCGTCGCATCGCGGACCTCCACGGCATCGAAGCGCGGTCGCCGCACTTGATTTCGCATTCGGGCGAGGGCTTCAAAGACGGGACGGGTCGCGCGACTGCGCAACCGGGTCTCGAACGCGGTGATCAGGCACGCTTCTTGTACGTCATCGTCAGCGCATTGTGGTCGAGCGCTGCGGATATCGCCGCAACACTCCACCAACGGGGACGACGCACAAGCGCCGATCGAATGCCGCACAAACAATGCGCGGCTGAGCGAAGGAATTACTGGATGTTTCGATGATCCGCGTATTCAGCCACTACATTTCGATTCGCATCGTCTTGCTGATGTTGATCGAAAGCGTGCTTTTGTTCGCTGCGAGTTTCGCGGGCATTGCCGTGCGCCTCTCGCCGGTTCCGTTCAGCGCCGAAGCACTGTTCATGCCGGAAGCAATCCTGTTCGCCTTCTTCATGATCGTGGTGATGGCCGCTCTCGGGCTCTACCAGGACGAACGTCCGGAATCGTTCGTGGCGATCCTCAATCGCACCATCATCGCGTTCGCTGCCGGCAGCGCATTGATGAGCGTGGTCTTCTATCTGTTCCCCAACACCTACATCGGCCGCGGCGTGTTTGCCTACACCGCGACGTTTGCATTCGGCTCGATCCTGATCGTTCGCACGGTGTTCTTTCAATGGACGGCGTTCGGTCTCATCAAGAAAAGAGTACTGATCCTCGGCGCGGGCGAGCAGGCGCGCGCGATTCTCGATCTGGTCTCGAGCAACAAGCACAGGGACGCGATCGAAGTCGTCGGCGTCCACCCGCTGACGACCGCCGACGTCGCGGTGTCGAACGTCAATATCCTTCCCATCACCATGTCGGTGAGCGAAGCGGCCAATCAGTTCGGCGTCCACGAAATCATCATCGCGATGCGCGAGCAGCGCGGCGGTGCGCTGCCCGTCAGTCAGTTGCTCGATTGCAAGTTGCGCGGCGTGCAGATCACCGACCTGCAATCGTTCTTCGAGCGCGAGCTCGGCCAGATCCGTCTCGACAGTCTCAAGGCGAGCTGGCTGGTGTTCGGCGAAGGCTGCCGACAAGGGCTGATCCGCGAAACGGTGAAGCGCCTGTTCGACGTCGTCGCCAGCGGTTTGCTGTTGCTGTTCACCTTGCCCGTGATCGTCGTCACCGCGTTGTTGATTCGCCTCGAAGGCGGCGGTCCGATCTTCTATCGCCAGGAACGTGTCGGCCAGGGCGGGCGGGTCTTC
>JBBQCA010000240.1:0-4091 GCA_038318315.1 Burkholderiales bacterium
CTGGAACTCCAACGTCGAGCAGGGGCTTTATCGCGGCGCGTCGCTGGAGATGGATTTCTACGGCGGCTACAAGATGACCTTCGCCGAGGACTTCGGCCTGGACGTGGGCTATTACTACTACTACTACCCGACCAAGCGCACCGCCGGGCTGGGCAACTACGGCGGCTTCGGCAAGAAGGCCGAAGAGGGCGAGGCCTACATCGGCGCGAGCTGGAAGTGGGTGTCGCTCAAGTACTGGTATGCGACGACCAACTATTTCGGCCTGGGCGACAGCTTCGCGGGCAGCCCGAAGATCGATACCAAGGGCTCGAGCTACTTCGAAGTCAATGCGACCTACGACCTGGGCGAGGGCTGGGGGGTGGTGGGCCACTACGGATTGCAGTCTATCCACAACCACGCGCGCTTCACCGACGTGAACGGCAGCACGCTTTCCAAGAGCGTGGGCGACTACAAGGTCGGCGTGACCAAGGACTTCTCGGGCTGGGTGGTGGGCGCTTCGGTGGTGGGGACATCGAAGAAGGAGTATTTCGGCACGGCCACTTCGTTCGAAGGCGCGGGCAAGACGCGCTTCCTGGCGTCGGTCTCGAAAACATTCTGAACGGCGTTGTGCAAAGAACAGGGAGCGAGGTCTGCATGAAACTCATTACGGCAATCATCAAACCGTTCAAGCTCGACGAGGTGCGCGAGGCGCTCTCGGGCATCGGGGTGCAGGGCATCACGGTGACCGAGGTCAAGGGCTTCGGGCGGCAGAAGGGACACACCGAACTCTATCGGGGCGCCGAGTACGTGGTCGATTTTTTGCCGAAGGTGAAGATCGAAGCCGCGGTCTCGGACGAACTGGTCGAGCGCGCCATCGAGGCGATCGAGAACTCGGCGCGCACCGGCAAGATCGGCGACGGCAAGGTGTTCGTCTATGACCTCGAGCAGGTCGTTCGCATCCGCACCGGCGAGACCGGTAAAGACGCGTTGTGAATGTGTTGTAGAACGCGCGTCCTAAATTCATGGGGAAGCTTCAGATGAAAAAGATTGTGCTGACCACGCTCGCGTGGCTGGTTCTCGCGGGTCCTGCGCTGTCGGCGTTCGCGGCCGATGGTGCGTCGAGCGGGGCTTCCGCGACCAACGACACGAAATCGTCGGCGGTGTTGATCGCGCAAGCGGCCACGCCGCCAGCCGCAACGACCGAGACGCCGGCAGCGCCGGCCGCTGCTGCCCCCGCGCCCCCAGCGACGCCCGCGGCCGCACCCGCGGCCGACGCTCCCGCTGCGCCAGCGGCGGCGGCGCCGGTGCCCAACAAGGGCGACACCGCGTGGATGATCGTCGCCACCGCGTTCGTCATCCTGATGACGATCCCGGGCCTCGCGCTGTTCTACGGCGGCCTGGTCCGCGCGAAGAACATGCTGAGCGTGTTGATGCAGGTGTTCGTGATCTTCGCGATGATCTGCGTACTCTGGGCGATCTACGGCTACAGCTTCGCGTTCACCGAGGGCAACGCCTTCTTCGGCGGCACCGACCGGATCTTCCTGAAAGGCATCTTCGATTTCAGCAAGGGAAGCTTCGCGACTGCGGCGACCTTCTCCAAGGCCACCGTCATCCCCGAGTACATCTACGTCGCGTTCCAGGCGACCTTCGCGGCGATCACCGTCGGCCTCGTGGTCGGCGCGTTCGCCGAGCGCATGAAGTTCTCGGCCGTGCTGTTGTTCTCGGTGCTGTGGTTCACGTTCGCGTACCTGCCGATCGCGCACATGGTGTGGTTCTGGCCCGGACCCGACGGCATCAAGGATGCGGCCACGCTCGCATCGGAAACCGCCAAGGGCGGCTTCATGTGGCAGAAGGGCGCGCTCGATTTCGCGGGCGGCACGGTGGTCCACATCAACGCGGGTATCGCCGGTCTGGTGGGCGCCTACTTCGTCGGCAAGCGTATTGGCCTGGGGCGCGAGTCGATGGCGCCGCACAGCCTGACGATGACGATGATCGGCGCCTCGCTGCTGTGGGTGGGCTGGTTCGGATTCAACGCGGGCTCGGCGCTCGAAGCCGGCGACGTGGCAGCGCTCGCGTTCGTGAATACGCTGCTCGCAACGGCCGCCGCGGTACTCGCGTGGACCTTCGCCGAGTGGATCATCAAGGGCAAGCCTTCGATGCTCGGCGGGGCATCGGGTGCGGTCGCAGGGCTGGTCGCGGTCACGCCGGCTTGCGGCTTCATCGGTCCGATGGGCGCGATCGCACTCGGGCTCATGGCCGGTGTCATCTGCCTGTGGGGGGTTTCGGGATTGAAGAAGCTGCTCGGCGCAGACGATGCGCTCGACGTGTTCGGCGTGCACGGCGTGGGCGGGATACTCGGCGCTCTCATGACCGGCGTGTTCGCGGCCCCCAGCCTCGGCGGGCAGGGCATCTGGGACTACGTCACCAACAAGGCCGCGCCCGACTATGCGATGTGGGATCAGCTCGTCGTGCAGGCCACCGGGGTCGGCGTCACGCTGGTGTGGTCCGGTGTCGTCGCGGCGGTCTCGTACTTCATCGTCAATCTCGTGATCGGCCTGCGCGTGCCGGAAGAAGAAGAGCGCGAAGGTCTCGACATTTCATCGCACGGCGAGTCGGCGTATCACCCGTGATCTAGTCACAGAGTTCTCCTCAGAAGTTCGAGCCGCGAGGCTCGTTAGGCCGGCGATGATTCGCCGGCCTTTTGTTTTTGCGCTTTGAGGCAGGCAGGCATTTTGCGGGCCGAGAGCACTCCCTGCGTTCGCGACGGCTAGGCCTTACAATTCGCACCCCGCCTCAAGCGGTCGCCCCGCGCTTTCCTTCCTCATGGTTCCTCATCTCGTCACTGCCCTGTCCGGCCCGCTGGCCGACCTCGAACAACGCATGCTCGACGCGACGCCTGCGATCGAGCGCTGGTTCCGCCTCGAATGGCAGGAGCACACGCCGCCGTTCTATTGCTCGGTCGACCTGCGCAACGCGGGCTTCAAGATCGCGCCCGTCGATACCAATCTGTTTCCGGGCGGCTTCAACAATCTCGCGGCCGAAGTCATGCCGCTCGCGGTGCAGGCCGCGATGGCGGCGATCGACAAGATCTGCCCGGATGCGCGCAATGTCCTGCTGATCCCCGAGAACCACACGCGCAATCGCTTCTATCTGCAGAACGTCGCGCGACTCGCGGCGATCCTTCGGCAGACCGGCTTGAACGTGCGGCTCGGATCGCTCAATCCCGAGGTGCACGAGGCCAGCACGATCGAGGTCGAAGGCGGACAGACCTTCGTGATCGAACCCTTGAAACGCATCGGCCCGAACGGGCGCCGCGTCGGGCTCTCCGACTTCGATCCGTGCGCGGTCCTTCTGAACAACGATCTCTCGGGCGGCATACCCGACGTGTTGCGCAACTTGCACGAGCAGTTCGTGCTGCCCCCCGTGCATGCGGGCTGGGCGGTGCGTCGCAAGACCCATCACTTCGCGGCCTACGACGATGTCGCCAGGCGCTTCGCGAAGATGCTCGACATCGACCCGTGGATGATCAATCCCTATTTCGAGCATTGCGGCGACGTGCGCTTCGGCGAAAGCAACAGCGAGGACTGCCTGGCCGAGCACGTCGAGACGCTGCTCGTGAAGATCAGGAAGAAGTACAAGGAATACGGCGTGACCGAGACGCCCTACGTGATCGTCAAGGCGGACGCAGGCACGTACGGCATGGGCGTGATGAGCGTCAAGGACCCGTCCGAAGTGCGCAACCTGAATCGCAAGACGCGCAACAAGATGAGCGTGGTGAAGGAAGGCCTCGAAGTCTCCGAAGTGATCATCCAGGAAGGCGTGCACACCTTCGAGAGCGTCAACATCGGCGAGCAGCCCGGCGTGGCCGAACCGGTGGTGTACATGATCGATCGCTACGTGATCGGCGGCTTCTATCGCGTGCACACCGGACGCGCCAAGGACGAGAACCTGAACGCGCCCGGCATGCAGTTCGTGCCGCTGCCGTTCGCGGCGAGCTGCAACTTTCCCGACCCCGGTCAGCGCCCGCATGCGGCGCCCAATCGCTACTTCGCGTACGGCGTGGTCGCGCGGCTCGCGTTGCTGGCCGCATCGCTCGAACTCGAGCGAACCGA
>JBBQCA010000241.1:0-4065 GCA_038318315.1 Burkholderiales bacterium
GGGCAAGGTCATGGCCGAACTCAAGCCGCGCCTGGCCGGACGTGCGGACATGACGCGTGTATCGGCGTTGGTCAAGGCCGCGCTATCGGCGTGACCCCGGCGCTGCGACCGAGCATCGCCCACCCCACGATAGCGCCGCCGTGATCCCGCAGTCATTCATCGACGATCTGCTGGCCCGGGTCGATGTGCACGACGTGGTCGGGCGCTACGTGAAGCTGAAGAAGGCCGGCGCCAACTATCTCGGCCTCTGTCCTTTTCACAACGAGAAGTCGCCGTCGTTCACGGTCAGCCCGGTCAAGCAGTTCTATCACTGCTTCGGCTGCGGCGTGCACGGGACCGCGATCAGCTTCCTGATCGAGTACAGCGGATTGAGTTTTCCCGAAGCCGTGCGCGAGCTTGCGCAGGCTGTGGGCATGACGGTGCCCGATACGCGCGATACGCGCCCGGGGTCGGCGGGTGGCGCGCCGCCGAGCGCATCGATGGATGCGGACGGTTCGTCGACCGGTGAAGCGCGATCGAACTCCTCGGCCATCATCGACGCCCTCGAGAGCGCGACAGCCTGGTACCGCAACGCCCTGCGCCATTCGGAACGCGCGATCGCTTACCTCAAGAAACGCGGACTCACCGGCGAGATCGCGGCGCGCTTCGGCATGGGCTATGCGCCCGATGGCTGGAACAATTTGCGCGAAGCCTTCGAGGACTATCGGCATCCGGTGCTGGTCGATGCAGGACTGGTGATCGCGAAGGAAGGCGCATCGAGCTCGAACGACCACGATGCCGCCGATACGACACGCCTCTACGATCGCTTTCGCGACCGCATCATGTTTCCCATCCGAAACCCGAAGGGACGCGTGATCGGATTCGGCGGTCGCATCATCGACGAAGGCGAACCCAAGTACCTCAACTCTCCCGAGACCGCGGTGTTCGTGAAGGGCTCCGAGCTCTACGGGCTCTTCGAGGCGCGGCAGGCGATACGCGAGCAGGGTTTTGCGCTCGTCGTCGAAGGCTACATGGACGTGGTCGCGCTGGCCCAACTCGGCGTTGCCAATGCCGTCGCCACGCTCGGCACGGCTTGCACGCCCGAGCATGTGCGCAAGCTTTTGCGACAGACCGATCGCATCACCTTCAGCTTCGACGGCGACGCGGCCGGCAAGCGCGCCGCGTGGCGTGCGCTCGAGGCGTCGCTGCCGGTTGCGGCCGACGACAAGGCGTTCTCCTTCCTGTTCCTGCCGGAGGAGCACGACCCGGACAGCTATATCCGGGAGCATGGGCGCGAGCGCTTCATCGAGTTCGTCAGGCGCGCGTTGCCGTTGTCCGAATACCTGCTCTCGGAACTCGCGCGCGACAATAATCTGGGCAACGCCGAGGGTAGAGCGAAAGCGCTCTTCGATGCGCGGCCGCTGGTCAAGGCCTTGCCGGCCGGCGCCCTGCGCATGCAGATCATCCGATCGCTTGCCCAGGCCACCGGCGCGGCGGTCGAAGAAATTCTCGACACGTTTCAACTGGTCGATGCGCCGCGATCGCGGCGCGCGCATATGCAACGCATCGAGCGCAAGGCACCGCAGGGACTGGTGCAGCGGGCATTGAGCGCGCTGATCATGTATCCCGCGCATGCGCTTGCGCTCTCGAGTTCCGATATCGAGACGCTGGAACAGGCGGCCGGCGAATCGCGCGATCTGATCGTCGAAACGATCGCGGCTGCGAAGGCCGGCGGGCCGACCGTCGACTTCATCGCGATGTCGGATGCGCTGCGCGAGTCGCCTAACGTGGAGGTCTACGAGGGCCTGATGCAGGACATCCTTCGAGTGGATGAGTACAAGCGTGACCTCCTGCTCGACGATGACGGCGATCCGGTTCGGAGCGCGCGACGCGAGGAACAGCAGACGCTGCGCGCACGCGAGCTTCGCGATGCGATCCTCAAGTTGCGGGAACAGGCGATCGTGGTCGAACTCGCGCGGATTTCGTCGTCCGGACTTGCGGGAGCCGACTCGGTTGCGGACTATCGACGCCTGATCGAGGAACGGAACCGTATCCGCCAGAAATCGGACGAATAGATCGAGGCAGGGAAGGAGAAATGCCTTTTTGTGCATGGTTTTGCGTGGCCGCGCTGGGCAAATGGGGACAGATACTGATAAAATGCACGGTTTGCCGTTACGAATAGCGCCAGCCGGAAATGCGCGCATTGCCGGATCCGGCGCGTGCCACCGCACGGTCAGGTGCGGCAAGAATATGCAAGCTCTGCCTCCCGTAAAAGTAGGCATTTCCCAAGAACATTTCGCCTGGTCGTCCGATGAAACGGCGCGATGCGACCCCATTTGAAACGTTGACCCGCTTTGCGGGGTCGTATAGCGAACAGCAAGGACTTTTATGCCGCAGTCAATTTCGAAAAAAACTTCCACTCCCGCCGCGAAGACACCGGCGCCACAACTTCGGGTAGTGCCCAAGGGCGCCGCCAAGGCAGCCAGCGCCGCGAAGGGGTTGCGCGCGGGGACATCTGCATCCGCTGCAACGGTCGCGCCCACCACGGGTCACGCGGCGAGCAAGACCGTGCCGCCGGTCGATCCCGCCAAGACGGCGGGTGCGCCAGGTGCCAAGCCGGCCGTCAAGGTGTCCGGCCCGAACGACAAGCTCAAGGCGCGCGAGCGCAAAGCCAAGGAAAAGGCCTTCCTGCGCGAAGCCCTGGCCGCCCGTCAGCCGGGTACCGAGGAAGAGCTCGAAGCCCGTCGCACCAAGCTCAAGACGCTGATCAAGCTCGGCAAGGAGCGCGGCTTCCTCACGTACGCCGAGATCAACGACCACCTGCCCGACGACGTGGTCGATGCCGAGGCGATCGAAGGGATCATCGGCACGTTCAACGACATGGGGATCGCGGTCTACGACCAGGCGCCCGATGCCGAGACGCTGCTGATCAACGACAACGCACCGGTCGCCACCAGCGACGACGATGCCGAGGAAGAAGCCGAAGCCGCGCTCTCCACGGTCGATTCCGAGTTCGGCCGCACCACCGATCCGGTGCGCATGTACATGCGCGAGATGGGCTCGGTCGAGCTCTTGACGCGCGAAGGCGAGATCGAGATCGCCAAGCGCATCGAAGACGGCCTCAAGCACATGATCATGTCGATCGCCGCCTGCCCGACGACGATCGCCGAAATCCTCGGCATGTCCGAGAAGATCAAGATCGACGAGATGCGCATCGACGAAGTCGTCGATGGCTTGATCGATCCGAATGCGCCGCCCGAGCCCGAGAAGTTCAGCCGGCCGGCGCCGCCGCCGGTCGTGGTCGCCCCGACCGATGAGGAGGTCGAGGGCGGCGAAGAGGCTGCCAGCGACGAAGACCTGGAAGTCGAGGACATCGCCGACATCAACGCCAAGGCACTCGAGGAACTCAAGCGCGGCGCGCTCGTGAAGTTCGACGTCGTCGCGGTGCAGTTCGACAAGATGCGTCGCGCCTTCGAGAGGGAACGCGACATCGGCACGCGCCCCTACGTCAAGGCGCAGGAAGCGATCTCCCACGAGCTGATGTCGATCCGCTTCACGGCCAAGATCGTCGAGAAGCTGTGCGACACCTTGCGTGCGCAGGTCGACGAGGCGCGCAGCTTCGAGCGCCAGATCCTGAACATCTCGGTCAACAAGGCCGGCATGCCGCGCCAGCATTTCATTCGCTCTTTCCCGGGCAACGAGACCAACCGCAAGTGGGTGGTCGGCGAAGTCAACGCGGGTCACGCGTACAGCGTCACGCTCGCGCGCAACGTGCCCGCGATCCAGGAACTGCAGCAGAAGCTGGCCGACCTCGAATTGCGCGTGCTGTTGCCGCTGAAGGTCCTGCGCGACATCAACAAGCAGATGGCGACCGGCGAAGCCAAGGCCCGCAAGGCCAAGCGCGAGATGACCGAGGCCAACCTGCGCCTGGTGATCTCGATCGCGAAGAAGTACACCAACCGCGGCCTGCAGTTCCTCGACCTGATCCAGGAGGGCAACATCGGCCTGATGAAGGCGGTCGACAAGTTCGAATATCGTCGCGGCTACAAGTTCTCGACCTATGCGACGTGGTGGATCCGTCAGGCG
>JBBQCA010000242.1:0-3937 GCA_038318315.1 Burkholderiales bacterium
GCTCGAACACCCCACCCTGGCTGTCGCGGCAATCCAGAAAGGGCGGATCAGGCGCGCGAATGCGACCTGGCATGCGCTCTTCGCATTGCGCACCGACGTGTCGGTCGAACCGCATCTGATCACGCTGTTTCCGAGCGCCAACAGCGCCGATCGGTTCGAACGCGGCCTGGCGAGCGAGCTGGCCGAAAAGGGCATGACTGCGCGCATCGAGCACATGCTCGTGCGTCGCGACGGCGCGGCTTTCATGGCCGAGGTCGTGGTCCATCTTTTCGATGCGGCCGATGCCGAGCACGCGCTCGGTGCAGACGCGGTCTGGCAGGTGCGCGACATCACCGCCGAGCGCGAACTGCGTCGCGAACTGCGCGAACTCGAGGAGTACTACCGGGCGCTATCGACCTACCAGTGGGACCTCACGTTCGTGGTCGATCGCAAGGACTGCATCTCGTTCGCGAGTCCGTCGGTCGAGAGCGCGCTCGGATATCGACCCCACGCGATTCTCGGCGAACCCTTTTTCGCCATGCTCGAGCCCGAGAACGCCGCGGCGGGCATGCGGTGGCTGCGCAGTTCGCGCCAGCCGCACGACGATCGTCCGCGCGACAGCTTTCCGCTGCGGGTTGCGCACAAGGACGGCGGCCATCGCGTGCTGTCATGCCGGATGCGCAATTGCCTGGACGTGCCGCGCATCGCCGGCGTGGTCATCAATGCCCGCGACGTCACCGAGGAAGTGCACGAGGAAGAACTGGCTCGCGCCGCGCACGAGCGCGCGGTGCGCCTGCGCGAGCGCCTGTTCGATCTCGCGACCGCGCCGCCGCAGGCGTTCGATGATCGGATCCACGCGTTGCTGAAGGCCACCTGCGAGGGCCTGGATACGTCGAGCACGAGCTTCTGGCAGGCGAGCGGTGAGTTGACCCTGCTCGAATGCCGCCATTCGCATCTCTCGGTCGTTCCGGCGCGGGGCGCGCCTGGCGTCAAGGAGCCGCTCGGCCATCGCTTCGATCCCGCCGAGTCGCCCCAGTACGCGAGCGAGATGCGGACCAACCGCCCGATCGTCGTCGACGATGTGCGTCAACACGCATCGATCGGGCCGGAGCATCAGAAGCGCCTCGAGGCCGCGGGCGTGGGCGCGTTGCTCGATTTTCCGGTCGCCTCCGATGGTCGCATCGTCGGCATGGTGTCGGTCAATCAAGCCGGCGGCCCCCGCGTATGGAAGACCGAGGAGATCGATTTCGCAGGCGGCATCTCGCTGCTCGTGGCGCTGGCCATCGAGAGCCGGGAACGCGAAGAGGCCGGGGAGCGGACTGCCTTCATGGCTCTGCACGACGGGCTGACGGGCCTGTTCAATCGCACGCATGCCGAGCGCGAACTCGAGCGCCGCATCGCCGTCGCGAAAGCGGGCGACGAGGTGTTGGCTGTCGCGATGATCGACCTCGATCTCTTCAAGGAGGTCAACGACAGCTATGGGCACGCGATGGGCGATGCGCTGCTCGTTGCGGTCGGCCGGGTGCTGGTCGAGACGGCAGGGCCCGAGGCGCTGGTGGCGCGCATGGG
Organism: Burkholderiales bacterium; assembly: GCA_038318315.1. Classification (GTDB taxonomy): domain Bacteria; phylum Pseudomonadota; class Gammaproteobacteria; order Burkholderiales; family Burkholderiaceae_D; genus CAHJXF01. The sequence goes on from JBBQCA010000242.1 coordinate 1,549, forward strand.
CGGCGATGAATTCCTGGTCGCATTCACGGAAACCAGGGCCGCAGCGACCGATGCGACGATACAGAAACTGCTCGATCGCATCGGCGGCGAGCCGCTGGTGGGAACCATCGAGCAACAGGTCGGCGCGAGCATCGGCGTCGCGCGTTTCCCCGCCGATGGAAGCGACGCCGAGGCGATGCTGCTGCATGCCGACATCGCAATGTACGAGGCGAAGAACCGCGGGCGCAGCCAGGCCTTCATGTTCAACAGCCGGTTGGCCGATAAGCTGCGTCTGCAGCGCGACCTCGATGCCGAGATCCAGGGGGCGCTCGGCAACAACGAGTTCTGCCTGTTCTATCAACCGCAGCTCGACTTCGCGAGCGGTGCGGTGATCGGGCTCGAGGCGCTGTTGCGCTGGCAGCATCCCAGGCGCGGCCTGTTGTTGCCTGATGCCTTCATGGGCGCCGCACTTCATCGCGGCATGATCGAACCGATCACCAAGTGGGTGCTGATGCAGGTGTGCGAGCAGATCGTCGCGTGGCGCCGCCTGGGCGACGTGATCGAGCTGCCAGTGTCGGTCAACGTGACCGGCCGGCAATTCCACGATCGGCGATTGCCGTCGATCGTGGCGAGTGCATTGATGAAGAGCGCGTTGCCCGCGCGCATGCTGATCCTCGAAGTCACCGAAGAAAGCCTGATGGGCAACGACGTGGCGACAGAGCGGGTCATCAAGGAATTGACCATGCTGGGCGTGCGGATTTCGATCGGCGATTTCGGCGTGGGCTATTCATCGCTCGACTATCTGCGGCGCCTCCTGGTCTCCCAGATCAAGCTCGACCGCGGCTTCGTCAGCGGTCTGCCCGGCGACGCAGGCAGCGGCATCATCGTCACCGCCTTGATCGAGATCGCCAGGCGTCTCAAGTACCAGGTGATCGCCGAAGGCGTCGAGACGCGCGAACAGTTCGAGCATCTGCAGGCGGTAGGTTGCGAGGCGGGGCAGGGGTTCTACTTCGGCGCGCCGATATCGGCCGACGAAATCCGCAGCTATCTGCAGGATCATCGACTCGCAGGGGCACGTTGAAGGCCGCGCTCGGCGCGGTGGAAGACCACCAGAGGGAGTAGCTGGCAATGTCGTACGAGAACATTGTTGTCGATACCCGCGAGCGGGTCGGATTGATCACGCTTTCGCGGCCGAAATTTCTCAATGCGCTGAACGATGCATTGATGGATGAATTGGGCGACGCGCTTTTGAAATTCGATGGCGACGAAGCGATCGGCTGCATCGTCATCACGGGGGGCGACAAGGCGTTTGCGGCCGGGGCCGACATCGGCGCGATGGCCGAGTGGACCTACATGGACGTATACAAGTCCGACTACATCACGCGCAATTGGGAGGCGCTGCGCCGCGTGAGGAAGCCGGTCATCGCGGCCGTCGCGGGCTATGCGCTGGGCGGCGGGTGCGAACTGGCGATGATGTGCGACATCATCATCGCCTCCGACGATGCCAAGTTCGGGCAGCCCGAAATCAAGCTCGGCATCTTGCCGGGGGCAGGAGGAACGCAGCGTTTGCCTCGTGCGGTGGGCCAGGCCAAGGCGATGGACATGTGCCTGACCGCGCGCATGATGGATGCCGCCGAAGCAGAGCGCTCGGGCCTGGTCTCGCGCGTCGTTCCTGCCGCGAAGCTGCTCGAGGAAGCGCTGGCCGCGGCAGCGAAGATCGCATCGTTCTCGCAACCGGTCACGATGATGATCAAGGAGGCTGTCAATCGCGCCTACGAGGTCCCTCTCGCAGAGGGAATCCTGTTCGAGCGCCGCACCTTTCATGCGATCTTCGCAACCCGCGACCAGAAGGAAGGCATGGCGGCGTTCGCGTCCAAGAGGGCTGCACGCTTCTCCGATTCCTGATATAGTCCGTCTCCCCCGGCGATCTTGTCGTTGCGGGTTGCAGGAGTAGCGAAATGTGGGCGGAAGCAGGATGTTTTCTCCTCCCCGACTTGACAGGCCCTCCGCGGCACATCATAATCGCGCCTCTTTGCTGCATGTTCTGAAGCAGATGTAAATCAGCCTCGGTTCTGCACCCGATCTTTAAAAATCAACAGCCGATAAGTGTGGGCGCTTGATGATCAAGTGCTGCGATTTCAGCTAACTGCGTGGTTCGCCACAAGGTGCACTGGATTCGCAATACAAAAGCATCAAATGCTCGCACAAGAAGAATGTAGGTATACACAACCTATATTCCAATGAGTGAGCGACTAGTTCGAAAGAACTAACAACAGTGATTAAACTGAAGAGTTTGATCCTGGCTCAGATTGAACGCTGGCGGCATGCCTTACACATGCAAGTCGAACGGTAACGCGGGGGCAACCCTGGCGACGAGTGGCGAACGGGTGAGTAATACATCGGAACGTAC
>JBBQCA010000243.1:0-3809 GCA_038318315.1 Burkholderiales bacterium
AGTCGCGTGCTTCCTTCGATGTCGGTGAAAAGAAGGGTCGTCACGCCGGGTGAATCTTGCACGCCGAATCTCTCCTTGGTTGAGATTGCCGGAGTTGTACTCTACCGCCGCGGGCGGTCGCTGCCAACCGGTAATAGTCGCATGGGCCCCAGGGAATAATCACCTTGATTGCGTCAAACGAGATGCAATATGCCGGCGCAGGAATCCCAAGGGCGGCACGTCGATATTGCCCGTCAAAGCCATGACTTTGCCGTTCTTGCTCCAGGCGATAGCTCTGATCGCCGTCGTCGGCATAGGTGGCTCAGTGCTATGGGCGACCGCGAACGATCTCCGCGTAAGCCGAGTGATTGTGGATCGACTCGAAATTTTCGGCGGCGACGCTGAAGGATTCGAAGCGTGAATCGCCGACCATCCGCGCCGCGATTCCCCGCACCAGGTCCTCGACGAATCGCGGCCTGTCATAGGCGCGCTCCGTGACGTACTTTTCGTCGGCGCGCTTGAGCAGTCCGTAGAGATCGCACGAGGCTTCGTCCTCGGCAATGCCGACCAGCTCCGCCAGCGAAACCGGCTCGCCACCGTCACCGGCACGCGGGCGCACCGTAAGGGTCAAGTGCGAGCGCTGGTTGTGCGCGCCGTAATCGGAGATCGCCTTGGAACTGGGACACAGGCTCATCACCGGCACCACGACCGTCGCGCTGACCGTTCGCTTGCCGTCGGTGTGATCGGCGGCAAGCTTGACCTGATAGTCCATCATGCTCGGGACGCCGGACACCGGCGCAGCCTTGCGTATGAACCACGGAAACTCGACCTCGATCCGGCCGCCGTCAGCCTCGAGCCGTTGCAGCATCGTGTCGAGCAGCGCCGACACGCCGTCTAGCGACAAGGGCTCGCGCATCTCGTCGATGACCGCCACCAGACGCGACATGTGCGTACCCTTGTGTTCGGCGGGCAGCGCGACGTAGACATTGAAGGACCCCACCGTCGGCTGCGCTGCGCTCTCGCCGTCGGCAAACTGCATCGGGTAGCGCAGGCTGCGTATGCCCACCCGGTCGATGGCGAGCTCACGTGCGTCGGGGCACGATTGGACGTCTGGGATACCGGGTGCTTCGGGACGGTTCATGTTCGGAGTATCGCGGTTAGGTCGCAGGGTTGGCAAGCGGACGGCGGTCACGCGCACGGCGGCATCAGTTTTTCCGCAGCGCGATCCAGTCGGCGAGTTCGTTGAGCCTGCGCGCCTTTGAGCCGAAGCCAAGCAACGCCGCGTGCGCCTCGTCGCGCAGTGCCGCGACGCGTACTTTGGCGGCACCGAGGCCGAGCACGGAAACGTAGGTAGGTTTTCCCTGAATCGCATCCTTGCCGGCGGTTTTGCCGAGGCTTTGCGCGGTCCCTTCGACATCCAGCACGTCGTCGACGACTTGAAAACCCAAGCCCACCGCCGCCGCGTAGTGATCGAGCGCGTCGCCCTCCGCTTGATCGAAGCTTCGGCCGCAGCCCGCTCCCAAGCGCACCGCCGCCTGAATCAGCGCTCCCGTTTTGAGTGCGTGCATCCGTTCGAGTTCGTTCAGGCTCAATGCGTCGCCTACATGCGACAGATCGAGCGCCTGCCCTCCCGCCATGCCGCGCGAGCCCGCGGCTTCCGCGAGGAGCGCAATCTGCGCCGGCGCCTGCATCTGCGTATGGGACAGCGGCGCTTTGGCCAGTACCTCGAAAGCAAGCGTTTGCAGCGCGTCCCCCGCCAGGAGCGCCATCGCTTCGCCGTGAGCGACATGACACGTGGGCTTGCCTCGCCGCAGGACGTCGTCGTCCATGCATGGCAGGTCGTCGTGTATCAGTGAGTAGGCGTGGATAAGCTCGACCGCCACGGCGGCGTGGTCGACGACGCCGGCATCGGCCCCGGCAAGCTCGCCCGACGCGTAGGCGAGCAAGGCACGGACGCGTTTACCGCTGCCGAGCACGGCGTACCGCATCGCGGCACGCAGGGGCGGCGTCGATTCGCCGGCCGCCGGCAGCGCGTGCTCGAGCGCGTCTTCGACTCTCTGTGCTCGCTCACGTGACCAGATCGGCCACGCCACATCAGGGTTCATTGACCTCGTCCGATCCTGGCGCTTGCGCGACGTCGGGCTCGAAGCTCTTCAATACGCCGCGCTCCAGAATCTGCACCTGCTGTTGAGCGTCCTTGAGCGCCGTTTGGCAATATTGCAGGAGCTCCGCACCACGCTTGTATGCCGCAAGCGACTCGGCAAGCGGCAATTGCCCGCCCTCCATGGTCGCGACGATGGATTCGAGCTCGGCCAGCGCGGTCTCGAAACTCGCGGGTGCGGGCGCTGTCTTAGACACTGTGTTGGACATCTTGCGGGTTGGCGCGAACGGTCACGCGCGAGCTTGATCGGTGCGCTGCGGGTGTGCTTGAAAAGCGCTCAAGAATACCCCATTTGCACATCGCGGCCAACGATGCCGAGATGGCTTCGGGAAAGCGAAGTGTGGTTTGCCGCAACGCGAGATTCACGATATAATTTTTAGTGCATTTGACGACGCAGCCTTGATACGAGTCTTTTCGTAGCGGGCTGACTTAGCAACGCGGTTGGGGGGTGATTCATTCGCCTCTTATATTGTTTGTTGGGTTGGCGGTTCACGAAAAGGAAGGGCTGATGTCCAATCTCGCGACACGCGAGCGGTTGCGGCGGTCCACGTCGCAATTGCCCGTCTCCTGGTACAACGAGCCCGCGCTGCTCGAGCTCGAACAGAAAGCCTTGTTCGACCGCGGACCCGGCTACGTCGGCCACGAATTGATGGTTCCCAACGTGGGCGACTATCACGCCCTCGCCTGGCGCGATAACGCGGACGTGCTGGTCCGAAATGACCGGGGGGTGGAGCTACTGTCGAATATCTGCCGCCACCGGCAGGCCATCATGCTGACCGGCCGCGGCTCGACATCGAACATCGTTTGCCCTATCCATCGTTGGACCTATCGGCTGGACGGCAAGCTGCTGGGCGCTCCGCACTTCGACGAACAACCGTGCGTCAAGCTGCACAGCTCGCCGCTGCAGCGCTGGAACGGGCTGCTCTTCGACGGTGCCCGTGACGTCCGTTCCGACCTGACCGGCATGCGCGCCGCGCCGGACCTCGATTTTTCGGGCTATGTGCTCGATCGCATCGAAACCCAAGAGTGCAACTACAACTGGAAGACATTCATCGAGGTCTATCTGGAGGACTACCACGTCGAACCCTTCCATCCGGGGCTGGGCCAGTTCGTCACCTGCGACGACCTGGCGTGGCAGTTCGGCGACCGCTATTCGCTGCAAACCGTCGGCGTCAACAACGCTCTCGCCAAGCCGGGGACCAAGACCTACGAGCGCTGGCACAAGGCGGTGCTGGCCTACTACGGCGACAAGGTACCCGCCCATGGCGCGATCTGGCTGACCATTTACCCGAACATCATGGTCGAGTGGTATGCCCATGTGCTCATTGTCAGCACTGTGATCCCGCGCGGCGTCGACAAGACGACCAACATCGTCGAGTTCTACTATCCCGAGGAGATCGCCCTCTTCGAGCGCGAGTTCGTCGAGGCGGAACAGGCGGCATACATGGAAACGTCGGCTGAGGATCACGAGATAGCCCTGCGCATGGACGCCGGTCGTCGTGCGCTGTACAGGCTCGGACGCAACGAAACGGGGCCGTATCAGTCGCCGATGGAAGACGGCATGCAGCATTTCCACGAGTATCTTCATCGCGAACTCGGCGATGTTGACGAGGCTGCCTGAAAGAAAATTATGCAAAAACTCCTCACCGCCGCTGCTTTGGCGATATCG
>JBBQCA010000244.1:0-3771 GCA_038318315.1 Burkholderiales bacterium
CGTACTGCTGGTGCGCGCCAACGATGTAATGGAGCACGTGCAGCGCGTCCTGCATCACGCGGCGCGCCTGCAGGATTCGATCGAGTCGGCGATCCAGTTGCACTTCTCGGCGACCGCCCATCGCACCAACGAGATCGTGCGATTGCTCACCATCATCACCGCGATCTTCGCGCCCCTGACCTTGATCACCGGCATCTTCGGGATGAACTTCAAGTTCATGCCCGGACTCGATCATCCCGACGGCTTCTACATCACCATGATCGCGATGCTCGCGGTCACGGCCGGCCTCCTGATCTTCTTTCGCCGCCGTCGCGTGATCGACAAGCCGCTCGTGTCGCGCCGGCGCAAGCGTCCGCGCGTTGCGCTCGAAGGCGAGGCCGATCCCGTTCTCGAATGAGCTTCGACAGCGGCCCAGCGACTTACCGCGTGCTGCAACCGAATCGCCCTGCCCTGCGTATCAACGGTGCGAACGAGTGCGCCCGCACGAGCGATGCGCCCGCCAGTTCGCCGTTCTCCTTCATCACCTTCCCCCAAATTCCATGCGCAGCTTTTCGACCCGAACGCGTCCGCTGGTCCGCCTCTCGCTGATTCTCCCGACCCTGGCCGGCGTCCTCGCCGGATGTTCGGGCACGGGGTCTCGAGTCATCGACGCGCTGATGCCGTCGAGCAGTTATGTCGAAACGCGTGACGTCGCCTATGGCGGCGGGCCGCGCCGCGTGCTCGATGTCTATCGGCCCGAGAACCTCGCGGCCGGCGCGAAGGCCCCGGTCGTGGTGTTCTTCTACGGCGGCAGCTGGCGCACGGGATCGAAGGACGACTATCGCTTCGTCGCAGATGCCTTGACCTCGCATGGCATCGTGACGGTGATCGCCGATTACCGCCTCTATCCCGAGGTGAGCTATCCCGGGTTCCTCGACGACACCGCGGCCGCGGTCGCATGGACCTTTCGCGAGATCGATCGATACGGCGGCGATCCGAAGCGCATCTTCATCGCAGGCCATAGCGCGGGCGCCTACGACGCCGCGATGGTGGCGTTCGATGCGCGCTGGCTCGCGCGCTACGACCTCAAACCGAACCAGCTGCGCGGTTTTGTCGGACTGGCGGGTCCGTACAATTTTCTCCCGATCACCGACGAAGGCGCCAAGGACGTTTTCGACTGGCCCAACACACCGGCGGATTCGCAGCCGATCAACCATGTCACGCGCGACTCGATCCCGTCGCTGCTGATCGCGGCGAAGAACGATCACTTCGTCTATCCGGAAGTGAACACCGAGCCCATGGCCGCGCGCCTGCGCGCGGTGGGCGCCGAAGTCACGGTCGACCTGCACGGCGGGGTGAATCACGTCACGCTGGTGGGCGCGATGTCGCGGCCGCTGCGGCCGCTCGCGCCGGTGCTCAAGGAGTTCACCGGCTTCGTCCTGACGCACTGACGCGTCGCACTGACGCCGCATTGACGTACTGCGGGCCGCGTTATCGTCAGGCTGCCCGTGCCAGCATCGGCGCGAGATAGTGGCCCGTATAGCTCGCCGCAGTCGCGGCCACTTCTTCGGGCGTCCCTTGCGCGACGATCGTCCCTCCACCCGCACCGCCTTCGGGTCCGAGGTCGATCACCCAATCGGCGGTCTTGATCACGTCGAGGTTGTGCTCGATCACGACCACCGTGTTGCCGTGGTCGCGCAGGGTGTGGATCACTTTGAGCAGCAGCGCGATGTCGTGGAAGTGCAGCCCCGTGGTGGGCTCGTCGAGGATATACAGCGTGCGTCCCGTATCTCTTTTCGACAGTTCGAGCGACAGCTTGACGCGTTGCGCTTCGCCGCCCGACAGCGTGGTCGCGCTCTGGCCGAGCTTGATGTAGCCCAATCCAACATCGAGCAAGGTCTGCAGCTTGCGCGCGACCGTCGGCACTGCCTTGAAGTAATCGGACGCATCCTCGACCGTCATGTTGAGCACTTCGGTGATGTTGCGTCCCTTGTACTGGACCTCGAGCGTCTCGCGGTTGTAGCGCTTGCCATGGCACACGTCGCACGGCACATAGACGTCGGGCAGGAAGTGCATCTCGACCTTGAGGACGCCATCGCCTTCGCAGGATTCGCAGCGGCCGCCCTTGACGTTGAACGAGAAGCGACCCGGTCCGTAGCCGCGTTCGCGCGCCATCGGGACTTCGGCGAAGAGTTCGCGGATGGGCGTGAACAGACCGGTGTAGGTGGCGGGGTTCGAACGCGGCGTGCGACCGATCGGGCTCTGATCGACGTTGATCACCTTGTCGATATTCTCGAGCCCGTCGATCGAGACGTACGGCGCGGGTTCGGTCGATGAACCGTAGAGATGCCGCGCGGCCGCGTGATAGAGCGTGTCGTTGACCAGCGTCGATTTGCCCGACCCCGAGACGCCGGTCACGCACACCAGGAGGCCCACCGGCACGGCTACATCGACGTTCTTCAGGTTGTTTCCGCTCGCACCCAGGATGCGCAGCCACCCGCCCTGCTTGGCGCGCCTCGACGGTAGTGGCACGACTTCGGCTGTCTTCGCGCCTCGCTTCGCCTTCTTCTCTTTCGGCGGCGGCAACGCGAGGTCGATCGGTGCGACTGGCGCAGAGCCGGGCGCGACCCGTTTCGTCGGCGTTTCGATACGCAGCTTGCCCGACAGATATCGGCCGGTCAGCGAATTCGGGTTGGCCTCGATGTCGGCGGTCTTGCCGAACGCGATCACATGCCCGCCGTGCACGCCTGCGCCCAGTCCCATGTCGACGACGTGATCGGCTGCGCGAATCATGTCTTCGTCGTGCTCGACCACGAGTACCGAATTGCCGAGGTCGCGCAGGTGCTTCAAGGTGCCGATCAGGCGATCGTTGTCGCGCTGATGCAGGCCGATCGACGGCTCGTCGAGCACGTACATCACGCCGGTCAACCCCGAACCGATTTGAGACGCCAGCCGGATGCGTTGCGCCTCACCGCCCGACAGGGTCTCGGCGCTGCGTTCGAGCGACAGATAGTCGAGCCCGACGTTGTTGAGGAACGCGAGGCGCGCAACGATCTCCTTGATGATGCGTTCGGCGATCTCGCGCTTGGCGCCGGTGAGGCTCAGGTCCTTGAACCACGACAGCGTCTCGAACAACGGCATCGCGCTGATTTCGTAGATCGCCCGGTCGTGGCCTTTCGGCCCGACGCGCACATAGCGCGCCTCGCGCCGCAGGCGCGCGCCATCGCAGCTCGGGCAGACCTTGCTGTTCAGGTACTTGGCCAGCTCCTCGCGCACCGCGATCGAATCGGTCTCGCGATAACGGCGTTCGAGGTTGGGAATCACACCTTCGAACGGATGCTCGCGCACCACCGCGCGTCCACGCTCGTTGATGTAGGTGAAGGGAATCGATTGCTTGCCCGAGCCTTGCAGGATCAGGCTGCGCGATTCTTCGGGCAGCGACTCAAAGGGGGCGTCGATGTCGAAGCCCGCATGCGTGGCCAGGCTCTGCAGCATCTGGAAATAGAACTGGTTGCGCCGGTCCCATCCCTTGATCGCGCCGCTGGCGAGCGACAGGTTGGGAAAGGCTACGATGCGCTTCGGATCGAAGAACTGGATCACGCCCAGGCCGTCGCAGGTCGGACACGCGCCCATCGGATTGTTGAACGAGAACAGGCGCGGCTCGAGTTCGGACAACGAATAGTTGCAGACCGGACACGCGAACTTGCTCGAGAAGACCGACTCGCGACCCGAATCCATGTCGATCGTGATCGCGCGGCCGTCGGCATTGCGCAAGGCGGTCTCGAACGACTC
>JBBQCA010000245.1:0-3757 GCA_038318315.1 Burkholderiales bacterium
CCATGGCGGACACGGCATCCTGCGTGTCGGTCTGGATGGTGCGCACCAGCGCCCCGATCTGCTTGGTCGCTTCGCCCGAACGTTCCGCGAGACGCTGCACTTCCTCGGCAACCACCGAGAAGCCGCGGCCCGCTTCGCCCGCCGACGCGGCCTGGATCGCCGCGTTCAACGCGAGCACGTTGGTCTGCTCGGTGATGTCCGAGATCAGCTCGATGATTTCACCGATCTCCTGCGACGATTCTCCCAGGCGCTTGATGCGCTTGCTGGTCTCCTGGATCTGTTCGCGGATCTCGTTCATGCCCGAGATCGAGTTCTGCACAGCGCGCTGGCCGTCTTCGGCAGCCGTCAGCGATTGGCGGGCAACCGTGGCCGACTCGGCTGCGGACACCGAAACTTCGCTGATCTGGCGAGCCATGACGAGCACCGCGTCGCCGGTCGACCGGATCTCGCGTGATTGTTCATCGGAGGCGGCGAGCAGGCGCGTGGAGGTCTGCTGCGCGTCGGACGACGCTTCGGTCACCTGCTCGACCGTGCTGTTGATGCGGCCGACCAGCGTGCGCAATTCTTCGACCGTGTAGTTGACCGAGTCCGCGATCGCACCGGTGATGTCTTCGGACACGGTGGCCTGCATCGTCAGGTTGCCGTCGGCCACTTCCTGCAGTTCGTTCATCAGGCGCAAGATCGCGGCCTGGTTGGTTTGGTTGGTCGCCTTGAGCGTCTCTTCCTGGCGCTCGGCCTGGGCGCGGCCGCGACGGGCTTCATCGGCCTGCAGGGCAACGCTCTTCACATAGGTCCGCGCGATCATCGCGGCACCCAGCAACACCAGGAAACCGGTGATGAAAGCGAGCCACAGGTATGCGCTGGCGCCTTCGGCATAGGTGCGCTGCAACCCGACCATGTGGGTACGCATCGGCTCGCTGTCCTTGAAGATCTGCTCGCCGGCCTGCTTGGCGGCGACCACCTTGGGCAGGTTTTCGAGCAGACCCTTCATCTGCGTCTGATACGCCGCGAAACGCTTCTGAAGCGCCAGCAGCTTGTCGCGCGTCTCTGCGTCGCGCGTCGGCGCGAGCTTCAGGTTGTCGCTGCCGTTGAGCAACCCCTCGACCGTATCGCGGAAGGTATTGCCGTCCTTGCCGAGGCTGAAGGCGCTGTCGGGATTGACGCCTTCGCCGACCAGCAACTCGTTGGCATTGCGCGCCAGGCGTTGCGTGAGCATCACCAGCTGTCCGGCTGCGGCGACCTCGCGGGACGAGGCGCCCGACTGCAGTTTCTGTGAAGCGATCTGCTCGCTGGCCTGCGCGAGTGCGGGCGTCGCGTCGTTCAGTGCGTGCGGCGTTGCGCCGATCGACGTGAGCAGCTTCTCGTTTTCGAGAATCACGGTCGCGCTCTTCGAGGTTTGCTTCCAGTCGTTCTGGACCGCGGTCAACTGGGGCCGGGCGCGGTCGCCGGTGCCCGGCACTTCGCGGTCGCCGACCATGCCGCCGTCGTCGAGCGCATTGAGGTTGGTGGCGAGGCGGTCGCGGCTGTCGCGCAACTGGGCGAAGGCACTGCCGTCGCCCTGCAAGGCATTGGGTACGGCTTTCGCGAGGCGCTGCGAATGCATCAGCAACTCGCCGGTGGTACCTGCGTAAGCCGTTTCGGCCGACTTGCTGCGCAGGTCGAGCGCCACCATCACGATGAAGATCAACAGCATCGCCACCGTGGACCAGATCAGCCAGGGAAGCCTGCGTGCGAGCGCGGCCGCCGATGCGTCGAGGACATCGACCCGGGCAGCGACGGCCTTCGTCGCGAGCGGGGCATTGATCGTCTCGCCTGTCGAATGCGTCGACGCGTGCATCGCCACGTCGTGAGCGCCGCCATTCGCCGCGACGGCGGAGGCGTTCTCGGACTCCTTCGTCGACGGTGTCTGAATCACCGTCGTGCCCGTTGTCGCCTTGCGGTCGGGCGCGTTGTCGCGCGCGCCGCCAAAACCTTTGTCGAAGGACCACGTGAAAGCCATGTCTTCCTCATCATGTTTGTCGGAGATCTACCGCAGCGGCATTCCCCGTCCTGTCGTCTATCGGCACGCGTGGCAAAAAATAGAGCGCCCCGAATTCAGGCGTTCGACGCGGTTCGATTTAGCTATCGCCGGTTACCCCGTATGCCTTGGGGATCGACGCCGTGCAAAGCGATTGATGGATGCGGCCCGCCGCTCAAGACCGGCCGATCTGCAGAAACCGTTCATCGGCGGTGAGCAGCGCGAGATCGAGTTCATCCCACAGCACGCCTTGCGCATCGACGAGCCGCGCGCGCACCCACGGCGCGTAGAGATCCGGCCCGGTTGCGACGTGGGCCGTGTTACGTTTGGAGGCCGCGCCGAGATCGGCCGCGCTGCGCAGACCGAGCATGCGCGACACCAGAATGCCGCTGGAAAAATGAAGCTCGCCGGCGAACGCGAGGACCCGGCTGTCCTTGTCGAGCGGCGTCGCGTCGCCTCCCGCGAACAGCGACAGATCGACGATGCCCAGAAGATTGCCGCGCACGTTGGCCAGGCCGCGGTACCACGCCTTCGTCAGAGGCACCGGCGTCACATCGGGAACCGCGAGAATCTCACCCGCGTCGGCGAGATCGACGAGCACGCGCCTCTGTCCGATCTGCAGCCCGAGCCGGTTCGATGCCAGGGGCGCGCTCTGCGCACGGCGCAAACGTTCGGACAGTGCGGACTGGAACTCGCGCAGGCGCTCGCGCCGCGTGATGGACGATGATTGCGTGGACGATGGCCGCGTGAACGGCGATTGCGAAGACGTGTGTGACGCAACCGGTGAAATCGAACGCGAACGCGAGAGGGGTTCCGACATGATCAAGCGGCGCAGGCGCGAATCTTGGTCAACAATTCCTTGGGATCGACCGGCTTGACGACGTAGTCCTTCGCGCCCTGCTTCATTCCCCAGTAGCGATCGGTCTCCTGGCTCTTGCTGGTGCAGATGATGATCGGGATGTGCGCGGTGCCGGGATCGCGGCTGATGGTGCGCGTCACCTGGAAGCCGTTCTGGCCGGGCATCACGACATCCATCAGGATCAGGTCGGGCTGCTCGCTCTTCGCTTTGGTCAGGGCTTCCGCGCCGTTCTCGGCGGTGACCACGTCGTAACCGTTCTTGCTGAGCAGTTCGGCGAAGAAGAAACGTTCTGTGGCGGAGTCGTCAACGACGAGAATCTTTTGCAAGGTCATTCCAGTGTGGTTCGCAGCGCGGTTTGTCATGTGGCGCGCGGATGAACGCGCGGCGTGGCGGTATTGGGACTTGATCGGCAAGGCGTCGCCAAGCTTTAAGCCGGCACGCGGCGCGCATGGACGTCGACGGTCTTGAGCAAGCTGTCCTTGGTGAACGGCTTGGTCAGATATTCATCCGACCCGACCATGCGACCGCGCGCACGATCGAACAGCCCGTCCTTGCTCGACAACATCACGACCGGCGTCGAATGAAAACGCACGCTCTTCTTGATCAGCGCGCAGGTCTGATAGCCATCCAGCCGCGGCATCAGGATGTCGCAGAAGATCAGGTCGGGCTGGTAGTCGTGGACCTTGGCGAGCGCATCGAAGCCGTCGTCGGCGAGGATCACCTGACAACCCGCCTGCACCAGAAAGATTTCGGCGCTGCGACGAATCGTGCTGCTGTCGTCGATCACCATGACCTTGAGGCCAGCGATATCGGTAGTGGAAGCCATAATTTCCTTCGGATGTTCGACGCTCACGAACGAGCGTCACATCGGTATCGGCATC
>JBBQCA010000246.1:0-3745 GCA_038318315.1 Burkholderiales bacterium
CGCGACCGCCTGCAGCTTCAACTCTTCCTCGTTGACGAGCTTGGCCGCTTCTTCATCGGCCAACAGCTTCCTGGCCTCGCGGACCTTGAGCTTCCGGGTCTTCTTGCGACTGCCCGACGACATGTTCTGGAACATGCCGCGGATTTGCTCGGTCATCTCTTCCATGCCGGGCGGCGCCATGATTTCCATGTTCGCGACCTGCGTCGACAATTCGATCTCGATGTCCTTGTCGTCGAGTTCGCCCTCGCGCAGCTTCTTGCGAAATTTCTGGCGCGTGTTGTTGTCGCTCGCGTGCTCGGGATCGGGCTGCGCCGGAGCGGGCGCGAAGCCGATGTCGCGCGCCGGAGGCAACAGCGCATCGAGCACCCGCTCTTCAGCCGCGTCCTCGGCGCGCTCGCGCACCTTCTTCATTTCGGCCTCGCGCGTTTCCTTGACCGCGGTCTCGGCGAGGTCGCGGATGATCGTGTCCACATCGCGGCCGACATAGCCGACCTCGGTGAACTTGGTTGCTTCGATCTTGATGAACGGCGCATCCGCGAGCCGCGCGAGTCGCCGCGCGATCTCGGTCTTGCCGACGCCGGTCGGACCGATCATCAGGATGTTCTTCGGTGTGATCTCGTGGCGCAGCGGCCCTTCGACCTGCTGGCGGCGCCAGCGATTGCGCAGCGCAACAGCGACCGCGCGCTTGGCCTTCTTCTGGCCGACGATGTGTTTGTCGAGCTCCGAGACGATCTCGGCTGGGGTCATGGTCTTGGACATAATTTCCGCTTGTCATTCCGAGCGCAGCAAGGAATCCCATCGGGCCCGCAGGCCGCGAGAGATCCTCGATGGCCGGTTCAGTCCAGCGTCTCGATGACGTGCGACTGATTGGTGTAGATGCAAAGCTCGCCGGCAATCGTCAACGCCTTCTTGACGATTTCGCCCGGATCGAGCTCGGTGTTGTCGACCAGCGCCTTGGCCGCCGCTTGCGCGTACGCGCCGCCCGACCCGATCGCGGCCACGCCGCCTTCGGGCTCGAGCACGTCGCCATTGCCGGTGATCTGATAGGTGTGCTCGCTGTCAGCCACGATCAGCATCGCTTCAAGCCTGCGCAGGATGCGATCGGTGCGCCAGTCCTTGGCGAGCTCGACAGCCGCGCGCTGCAGGTTGCCCTGATGCTTTTCGAGCTTCGCTTCGAATCGGTCGAGCAGCGAGAATGCGTCGGCGGTGCTGCCCGCGAAGCCGGTCAGGATCTTGCCCTGATAAAGCCGGCGAACCTTCTGTGCGGTGCCTTTGACGACGAGGTTGCCCATCGTCACCTGGCCGTCGCCGCCCAGCGCGACGCGATTGCCGCGGCGAACGGCGACGATGGTCGTGCCGTGATATTGCTCCATGCGAACTCCGGAAGGGGAATTCATCCGAGGTCGGGGCAACAGCCGGCAATTCAAGCGCGGGCTTCGTCGCGCGCCGCCCGTCTCCGCGCGGCCCGGCGTGCTCGCTATGGAACGGTCTGCGTCAGACCTTGCGGCGCGTCACCGGCACGACTTCGTGCAGGCCCATCACCACGAACAGCGCGGCCACGAGATGGCCCACATGCATGAACTCGATGTCCTTGCGGGCGCCGCGCATGCCTACGGCCCAGTTGAGCAACAGGCCCGCAGCCGTGAAATCCACCCGCACGAGCCGGGTGCAATCGATCACGATGCGTTCGTGATGGGTGGCGAAGACGGTCAGGCGTTGCAGATCGGCTTCGCTCCTGCCCAACAACTCGCCGGCCAGAGCGATCGTGTCGGGCGACAACGCGGCCTCTTCGTCCGGCTGCGCGGTCGCGGCGGGCGCGGCCGCAACTGCCTGGTCCTCGACGCGATACTTGGGCGACGCCGGCTCCCAGGAGGGCGGCGACACTTCGTAGGTCACGCAGTAATCGATGCTGGTTTCTTCGAACGCCGCCTGGCGGCCGAGGATGCGATAGATCTCGAGCAACAGCATCCACAACGCATTGGACGCATCGCGACGCCCGACCTCGATGGCAGATCGGAGGCGCTCCGCCAGTTGGCTGGCTCCGAGAATCGCGACTTCGTGATTGGATTTCTGGAATGCCGCGAAGACGCGCAGGATCAGATCGGCGCCCGAGGGATCCACGCTCATGACCTGATCGAATTCGAGGTGCAGCACCGGATTGCGCTGCGCGAGCGTCTTCAGCATTTCGAGTTGCGGAACGATGCGTGCATCGAGCGCGCCCTTGAAGACGATCGCGGCACGCGCCGTGGGCTCGGCCTTCTTCGCCGCGGGTTTGCGGGCTCGCGCGTCCGACCATGCCGGCGCGGAAGTCTCGAACTTCACCGCGTAATCGATCGCGAGATTTTCGAAATCGTTGCGCTTGCCCAGCGATTGAAAAAGCTCGAGCAGCATCAGCCAGGTTTCGTTGCTGCGATCTTCGCGAACCGCATCGGACAAGACCGCGACCGCCGGAAGATCCTGACCGTTCGCGTACAGGATCGCGGCTTCTTCGACGGCCGGGTTGCCGGTGGCCGACAATTCCATCGAATTGGCGAGCCGCGAATCGCCGTGCATCAGGTCGGTGGCCTGGCTGGTGGCCTGCATCTGCGTGAAGCCGGTCTTGCCCAGCGAGGTGCGCGGCTTGTCGATGCGCGCGGCACTTGCGCCGCGCGAAACTTGTGAATCGCCGCGCGGATCGGTGCGCGACTGCATGATTTCCGATTCGATCTGAGACTCGATCAGATCGATCTTTTCCGCGGTTGCCCGAGCGACATCGCGCGGTGAAAGGGTCGGCGGCGATTTGGTTGTGGGGCCGCGACGGCTGCCAGTCGAACTCGCCTCGTTGCGACCCTGGATCTTGGAGTCAGACGGTCGCGCAGCACCGGACGACGCACGCCCGCGTTGTTCTGCCTCTTTCCCTTTCTTTTTCCCAAACAGTCCCGAGAACGCCACGCCGACTCCACACCATAATCAACGCTGAGCCGCGCGCCAAACTGTGCGCGAGCTGCACGTCGAATTGAACATTGAATTTCGAGTCTAGCATGCGCATTCGCGCGGTCACGGAGGCCCCGCGGCTGCCTACTCCCCTCTGAGCTTGCGACCCTCGTGGGGTTTGCGGCAGACTGCCGCGATGTTCTTCAAGTCCCGCGCTCTTCGACTTCTCTTTGCCGTGCTGCTGGTTCTTGCTCAGCAGCAGGCGGTGCTGCACCTGCTCGAGCACAGCTTCGAGCAGATCGAGAAGAAGAAGGATGCGACCGACCCGCAGGAACGGGTCTGCGCCAAGTGCCTGGCACTGGCGCATCTGGATCACGCGCTTTCCGGCGACATGACCGCGATCGCGCTGCCCGAAGCGCGGCCCGTCATCGCCACCGCGATCGTGGCCGGCCGCACCGAGCTGGCGTTCTTCCATCACTACAGGAGCCGCGCGCCGCCCGTCTTCTCCTGAGCTTCATCGACGATCTTTCGCGCGAGCGGAAGAGATGAATTCCCATGTTCAGGAGAAGTTGTTATGAGAAGCATCAAGCGCGCGCCCGCGCGGCGCGTGGCGGCTGCCGCCATTCCCATGGCCATCGCCACGCTCTATTGCGCGACAGGCCAGGCGGCCGATGTCGAGCGGCTCGACGCTATCCAGGTCACGGGCCAGAAGCTCGATGCCGCGCGCAGCGAGTTGTCGCCCGAAACCGGCAGCACCATCTACCGCTTCGACAAGAAGGAAATCGAGTCGCTGCCGTTCGGCAACGCGACGCCGCTCAATCAACTGATCCTG
>JBBQCA010000247.1:0-3728 GCA_038318315.1 Burkholderiales bacterium
GGGGATCAGCCGGTTGTTGCGAAACGAGAGCTTGCTCACGTGCGGCGCGGAGGCGATCGCCGCGTCGGTCGCGGCCTTGTCGCCGCAATGCCAGACGAAGCACACGTTGTCGCCCGCGATGTCGTGCACGACAGCACCTGCGCCTTGCGCCTTCGATGTCTCGACGACCGGCGTCTGCTCTTCATACGCGACCTCGACCAGCTGCGCCGCGGCGCGCGCCTCGTCGAGCGACTCGGCCACGACCAGCGCGACCGGGTCGCCGACATACAGCGCCTTGCCGTCGGCCAGCACCGGATGCTTGGGTTCCTTCATCGCCGTGCCGTCGATGTGGTTGATCAGCCAGCCGCATGGCAGGCCGCCGACCTCGCGGAAGTCGGCACCGGTGAAGATGCCGAGGACGCCGGGCGCCTGCGACGCGGCGGCCGTGTCGATCGCGCCGATCTTCGCGTGCGCATACGGCGAGCGCACGAACACCGCGTAGGTCTGATGCTGCATCGTCATGTCGTCGGTGTACTGGCCGCGACCGGTGAGGAAGCGCTGGTCTTCCTTGCGCTTGACCGACTGCCCGATGAAACCCTGTCTTGCGTTCATGCGTGTCTCCAGATGACTGCAGTGAAGCTACGACGAAACCGTGGCGAAAGAAGCGTGGACGACAACGCGCGTAATCGCGCGCCTCGCCTGCCTGCGCCGAATGCGATGCGCTTACTTGCCCATCCCGGCCGCGCCGGTCTGGACTGCCTTGACGATGTTCTGATAGCCGGTGCAGCGACAGAAGTTGCCGACCAGCGCCTCGCGGATCTTGCGGTCGTCACCGCCGGCCGCGCCGTGGTTGTTCACGAGATCGATCGCGCTCATCACCATGCCCGGCGTGCAGAAGCCGCACTGCAGTCCGTGGCATTCCTTGAACGCGGCCTGCATCGGATGCATGGTGCCGTCGTCGGCTTCGATGCCCTCGATAGTGGTGACCTCGCGGCCTTCGGCCTGCACCGCGAGCACGTTGCACGACTTCACGGCATGGCCGTCCAGATGCACGGTGCACGCGCCGCACTGCGCGGTGTCGCAACCGACGTGCGTGCCGGTCATCCGCAGACGTTCCCGGATGAACGTCACAAGGAGGGTATTGGGCTCGATGTCGCGCGTGACATCCTTGCCGTTCACGCGCAGGGAAAGCGTGGTGGCCATCCTGTCTCCTTTGGATTGTGATGCGAGGCGGCGTCCGACGAAGCACGACGCGATTTCGCGGCATTATGCGACGCGAATGCGCGCTTGCAAAGACGCCTAGTCATCCGTACGCGTTGCGCGAGGCCGACCACCGCGAACCACCCCGACAATGAATGCGATGATCGCCCCCCAGCGGACCGAAGAAAAACACGCTCGTCATTGCCGCTTCGACTTCGCGGTCGTGCGTGTTTCCGGAAAGCTGCATCACGAGAAAATAACTCGCAGTGCCGACGAAGGCGTATGCGGCGATGGCGTAGAGCAGACCGATACAGAAACGCCTCATGGATGCATGCCTTGCTCTGATGGCCTCGGCTCGCGTCTCGAGTCGACAGGCGCATCGTAATAGTAGAGTTTCGCCTTTGCGAGTAAACGCGTCATGGACAACGTCGACATCAACGTCTTGAAGACCATCGCCGCATGGCGCGCCGAAGGCCGTCGCGTCACGATGGGCACGATCGTGCAGACCTGGGGTTCGGCGCCGCGGCCGGTCGGCGCGATCGTCGCGATCGGCGAAGACGAGGCCGGGATGGCGAGCGTTGCCGGCTCGGTGTCGGGCGGGTGCATCGAGGACGACCTGGTCGCGAAGGTTCGCCGGGGCGACGGCAGCGGCCTCGCGATCTCGAGACCGGAGCGCATCCGCTACGGCATCAGCGCCGAGGAAGCCAATCGCTTCGGCTTGCCTTGCGGCGGCACGATCGAGCTGGTGATGGAGCCGATCGGCGAACGCTCGCGCATCGACGACCTGGTGACCGCACTGGCCGGCGGGCAACGGCTGCGCCGCATCCTCGACCTCGAATCCGGCGACGTGACGCTCGAACCCGCCGACGCGTTCGACCGGCGCGGAGACACGCTCGCGCTCACCGATCGCACGCTCGCGACGCTGCATGGTCCGAGTTGGCGCCTGATGATCATCGGCGCCGGGCAGATGACGCTCTATCTCGCGCAGATGGCGCAGGCGCTCGACTACGGAATCATCGTCTGCGATCCGCGCGAGGAATACACCGCGCAGTGGCAAGTGCCCGGCAGCACGCTTACCACCGAGATGCCCGACGACGCGGTCATCGCGATGAAACCCGACGCGCACAGCGCCATCGTCGCGCTCACGCACGACCCCAAGCTCGACGACCTCGCGCTGATGGAGGCGTTGAAGAGCGACGCGTTCTACGTGGGCGCGATCGGCTCGAAGGTGAATCAGGAGAAGCGCCGCGGGCGGCTGCTGGAGTTCGATGTCACGGCCGAGCAGATCGAGCGGCTGCATGGGCCGGTGGGGTTGAAGAACGGGGCGCGTACGCCGCCGGAGATCGCGGTGGCGATACTGGCGGAGATGACGGCGGTGCGGTATGGGTATCGGATACCGGAGCCGGTGCGGCTCTGACGCCTCACGGAACAACACACATGCTCCGCAGCACCTTCTTCAATACCGGCCATCCGCACGGAAACTTCGACGCTGAAGAGCGGACCCGCCGCGCGAACCGACGCCGGCTGACGGTCTTCCTGATCGTCTTTGCGTTGTGCTCTATCGTCGGCCTGGTCTACGACTACTCGCGCCCGCCCATCTACGAAGCCACCGCGCGACTGAACCTCGTGCCCGCGACGGGTCAACGCACCAACGACTCGGCCCGCCCCGGCGAACCGGCGAACTTCCTGCGCGACGAAGTCCAGTTCCTCACCAGCCGGACCCTGCTCGCCAACGCGTGGGAACGCCTGAAGGGCGCGCCCGTGCCGCCACCCGCGGTCTCGCTCGTCGATCCCGCCGCGTCGCTGCAGACCATGCTTTCGGTCACGCCGGTCGAAGGGACCAACGTCGTGTCGTTGCAGGCGCGAGGGCGCGAGCCCACGTTCCTCAAGGCCTTCGTCGATCGGCTGGTGGCGGCCTATCAGGTCAGCGTAGCCCAGCGCTACAAGATCGCATCGGTCGACGCGGTGGTGGAGGTCCGCGACGAGGCGCGCAAGCTCGAAGAGAACGTGGCCACCAAGCGCAGCGAGGCCGATGCGTTTCGCGCGCGCTACAACATCGTGTCGCTCGAACGCGACGAGAACCAGATCCTTTCCGAAGTGAAGGGCGCGGGCGCAGCGCTCAACGCGGCCAACGACAAGGTGGTCACAGCCGAAGCGCGGCTGGGCGCATTGAAGGAAGCGCAGGAGAGCGGCCAATCGGTGACGCGCAACAAGGACAATCCGACGCTGGCCGCGCTCGAGCAACAGGCGGCGGGCATACGCGCCGACCTCACGGAAGTGGCCCGCACCTTCACGCCGCAATACATGCAGATCGACCCGCGCGTGAAGTCGATGCGCGAGCGGCTCGTCGAGATCGAGCAGCAGATGGTCGCGCAGCGCCAGACCAGCCAGCAGGGCGCGCTGCAGGACGCGCGCGAGGAACTGGCCGGCGCGCGCGCGGCGGCCGCGCGGCTGCGTCAGCAACTGGCGGCCAACCAGCAATCGGTGCAGAGCTTCACGTCGCGCTTCAACGAATACAAGTCCATGCAGGACGAGCTCGCGCGCGTTCA
>JBBQCA010000248.1:0-3715 GCA_038318315.1 Burkholderiales bacterium
CGATCGCGACTTCGCGATCGAGTTCTGCGCCGCGGCATCACTCTCGATGATGCATCTGTCGCGATTGTCCGAGGAGCTGATCCTGTGGATGAGTCCGCGCTTCGGTTTCATCGACCTCCCCGATCGTTTCTGCACGGGCTCGTCGATCATGCCGCAGAAAAAAAATCCCGATGTCGCCGAGCTGGTCCGCGGCAAGACCGGTCGCGTCTACGGTCACCTGGTCGCGCTGCTTACGCTGATGAAGGGCCAGCCGCTCGCATACAACAAGGACAACCAGGAAGACAAGGAACCGCTGTTCGACACCGTCGACACGCTGGAGATGACGCTGGCGATCTATGCCGATCTCGTCGGCGGCATTGAAGTGAAGGCAGACCGGATGCGCGCCGCGGCGAGCGAAGGCTTCGCGACGGCAACCGATCTCGCCGATTACCTGGTCAAGAAGGGCGCCGCATTCCGTGACGCGCACGAAGCCGTCGCGCGCGCGGTGCGTCACGCCGAGCGCGCCGGACGCGACCTGTCGGCGTTGCCGCTCGATGAGCTCAAGACGTTCTCGCCGCTGATCGGCAACGATGTGTTCGACGTGCTGAAGCTCGATGGCTCGGTGGCGAGTCGCAACCACTCCGGCGGCACCGCGCCCGAGCAGGTGCGCAGCGCGGTGAAGGTCGCGCGCGGCCTGATTGCGGCCTGATCTTCATCGCACAATGACACCTGGCACGCAGGACGTCCTGGGCATCGTCGCGGGCACGCTGACGACGATCTCGTTCGTCCCGCAACTGCTGCGGATCGTGCGCACGCGCTCGGCCGCCGACATCTCGTGGGGGATGTTCTCGGTGTTCGCGATCGGCACGACGCTGTGGGTGATCTGGGGCGTGTCGCAGAACGCGCTGCCGGTGATCTTTGCCAACGCGGTCACGCTGGTGCTGGCCGCCGCGATCATGATTCTCAAGTGGCGCTACGATTCAGCGTCGCGGCAACGGCTGCCGGCGTCGTCGGCGGCAGAACTTTCGAAACGGACAGGTCAATGAACGACAAGAAGAACCTCGCATTCCTCGGTCTCGGCGTGATGGGATACCCGATGGCTGGCCATCTCGCGAAGGCGGGGCACCATGTCACCGTCTTCAATCGCAACGCCGCGAAGGCGCAACAGTGGGTGGCCACCCATGGCGGCACGGCCGCCGCGACGCCGGCCGACGCTGCGAAAGGCGCCGACATAGTGATGATGTGCGTCGGCAACGACGACGACGTGCGGCAGGTCATCACAGGTGACAATGGCGCACTGTCCGGAATGCACGCAGGTGCGATTCTCGTCGACCACACGACCGCATCGGCTCTGGTCGCGCGCGAGATGCACGCGGCTGCGCAGGCGCGCGGCGTCGCCTTCGTCGATGCGCCGGTCTCCGGCGGACAGGCCGGCGCCGATAGCGGCAAGCTGACAATCATGTGCGGCGGCGATTCTGATGCATTCGCGAAGGTCGACAGCGTGCTCCAGCACTACGGTCGCGCGGTGACGCTGATGGGCGGGCCGGGTGCCGGACAGCTGACCAAGATGGTCAACCAGATCTGCATCGCGGGTCTTGTGCAGGGCCTGTCCGAGGCGATCAATTTCGCGATGAAGGCCGGCCTCGACGTTGAACGTGTGCTCGACGTAATCAGCAAGGGCGCCGCGCAGTCGTGGCAAATGGAAAACCGCGGCAAGACGATGGTCGCCGACAAGTTCGATTTCGGCTTTGCCGTCGACTGGATGCGCAAGGACCTGTCGATCGTTCTCGATGAGGCACGCAAAAACGGCGCGCAACTCCCGGTCACTGCGCTCGTCGATCAGTTCTACGGGCAGGTGCAGAAGATGGGTGGCAATCGCTGGGATACGTCCAGTCTGATCAGGGTTTTGAAATAAGGAGCCGCAATGTCTCGATCGTTTGATCTCGCACGGCGCCTGACCGTTCGCGTGGGCGCGCTTTTCGCGGCCATGGCTACAACGCTGGTCGCGACGCAACCCGCATTCGCGCAGGTGCAGGTCGACACGCCATGGATTCGCGCCGCGGTGCCGGGCCAGCTGTCGACCGGCGCATTCATGGACATTCGCAGCGAGAAGAAGGCAACGATCGTCAAGGTCGAGAGCGCGATCGCCGGCGTCGCGGAGATGCATACGATGGAGATGAAAGGCAACCTGATGACGATGCGCGCGATCAATCGTCTCGAGCTGCCCGCCGGCCAGTCGGTACGCCTCGCGCCCGGTGGACAGCACATCATGCTGATGGACCTCAAGCAGCCGCCGAAGAACGGCGAGATCATCCCGATCAGGGTGACTGTCGAGTACGAAGACAAGAAGCAAGAGACAGTGCTCGTCAGCGCGCAGGTCCGCGGCCTCGGCACGGCACCGCCCGAGCAGCATCACCACCATTGAGCGCGATGCTCGTCGCGTGATCGTGTGCAGCTGAAAGCGCAGACGCTAGCATCCGACCTTGGCCGCACGCTGCGGCAGGTGTATGTGATCCATGGCGACGAGCCGCTGCTCGTTCTCGAATGCGCACAGGCGGTGATCGCAGTCGCGACCCGCGCCGGGTTCGCCGATCGTGAAGTGATGGTCGCCGACGCCGGATTCGCGTGGGGTGAGGTAGCCGCGGCGAACCAGAGCATGTCCCTGTTCGGATCGAAGCGCGTGATCGACCTGCGCCTGCCGACCGGAAAGCCCGGCACCGAAGGCGGCAAGGTGCTCGAAGCGATCGGTGGCAACCCGTCGCCCGACAACGTGCTGCTGATTCGCGCGCCACGGCTCGATCGTTCGGGCCTGTCGAGCCTGTGGTTCGGCGCGCTCGAAGAAGCGGGCGCATCGGTAGCCGTGTTCCCTCTCGAGCGCAGCGATTTGCCGCGCTGGATCGGCGAACGTCTCGCGCGCAACAAGCAGCGCGCAGGAGCTGAGGTGCTCGAATATCTCGCCGACCTGACCGAAGGCAACCTGCTCGCCGCGCAGCAGGAGATCGACAAGCTGGCGCTGCTCTTGCCTCAGGGCGAGCTGACTCTCGACGCCATCGAAGCGGTCGTCGCCAACGTCGCGCGCTATGACAATGCGGAGCTGTCCGAGGCGCTGTTGTCCGCCGACATCCCGCGCGTATGCCGGATTCTTGCGGGCCTCGAAGCAGAGGGCGAGAGCGTCCAGTTCGTGTTGTGGCAGGTTACCGAAGACACGCATGCGCTGATCTCGATCGCTCAGGCAGTTGAAGGCGGTCATCGATTGCAGGATGCACTTCGCAACGCGCGCGTGTTCGGCAAGCGGCAGAACGCAATGGAACGCGCCGCACGCCGCGTAGATGCGCGCGCGCTGGTAGCGTTGCTCCCCGAGCTCGCGCAACTCGATCGCGTGAGCAAGGGTATTGGTCGAGGCGACATCTGGGACGCGCTCCGCGAATACCTGCTCCGCTTCATCGCGACGCTGCAGCCGGGTGCACCCAAGCGAAACGCGCCGCCCGCCGCGGCTACTCGCGGCGAGCCATCTCTTCAGCGACGTCCGGACACCGGAGGCTCGACGCGTGGGCCTGCGAGGAAGGCCATGTAGACGAAGCCCGCGAGGGCGGCGCCGACGTCACCCGTCCCCCCATAACGACTGCATGGCACTTAAATGGGCATTGCCTCCAAAACCACTCGAGTAATAGACGTCCGCGGTTACCGCGTTTGCGGGCAGCGCTACTGAGGTTATTTGACTGCTACACGTGCCGTT
>JBBQCA010000249.1:0-3698 GCA_038318315.1 Burkholderiales bacterium
TCGATCGGAACCAGCCAGGTCTCGGTGACGACGAAGATCGTGAAGGCGACCTGGATCGCCGCGCGGCCCCAATGATATTTCTGGTCGATCGGATTGACGAAGAGCGTCCATCCGTATTGCAGGTTGGCGATCATCGCCATGCAGACGATGCCGAGGAAGAGTTGTATCCATCGGCGTTCGGCGCGTGCGGAAACACTGTCCATCGGTTGTGCGGCCATCGTTACTCTCCCAAGTGCGCCGCGCGAACGTCGTCGCCCGGCCGAAAAACAATGGGCGCAATGATTGCACAACCGTTGTT
Organism: Burkholderiales bacterium; assembly: GCA_038318315.1. GTDB lineage: Bacteria > Pseudomonadota > Gammaproteobacteria > Burkholderiales > Burkholderiaceae_D > CAHJXF01. Next base: position 299 of record JBBQCA010000249.1, read on the forward strand.
CGACTCACGCGTTCGAGTCACGCCAATCGATATTCGAACTGCCAGTAATAGTCGAGGCGCCACCAATGCGTGGAGGTCGCGCGATGTGCGAGCTGGTCCATCAGGTTTTCGCGCCCGGGGAAATTCTTCAGCACGCGATGCATGGTTTCGTCGAACAGCGGGCGCTCCTGCCAGGCGTTGCCGTCCGCGTCGACGCAAGCGATCGGCGTGCTGTTGCCTTCGACGTAGTGGTTGTCGAGGATCCAGAAGAAGCCGACGAAGGCTGCATCGAAGCGACCCAGCGATTCGGCAAGCGCATAGGCGTCGCCCTCCACGAATTGCGCATCGCCTGTCGAAGTGCGCAGGCGCTTGTCGCGGGCCAGCGCGAGGGCGGCTTCGTTGGCATCGACACCGGTCAGCATGCAAAAAAAGAAGGGCGACCCAAGTCGCCCTTCTTTCTTACACCGAGCCGCTCACTTCGCGGCGTTGGCCATGTAGCGTACCGCGGCCTTGACGTCGTCGTCGGGCGCGCTAGATCCGCCCTTGGGCGGCATCACGCCGTTCTTGCCCTGGAAGCCCTTGATCGCGTGCTCGTAGAGCGTGTCGAGACCTTGTGCCACGCGCGGCGCCCACGCGGCCTTGTCGGCGAACTTGGGCGCACCGGCAACACCGGCACCGTGGCACACCATGCAGGCTGTGTCGTAAAGCTTCTTGCCTGCCGCGTCGCCGGAACCCTCGCCGGCAGCGGCGGGCGCGGCAGCGGCGACCGTCGCGCCGCCAGCCGCGGGCTTGCCCGCATTGATCGCCGCGATCGCGGCGACCGCGTTGGGATCGGCCTGCATCGGCGGAGCCGCGGGCGCGGCCGCAGCGGCCGACTTCGGCGCGGGAGCTGCCGGTTCGGTCAGTTTGCCGCCCGAAAGATTGGCCATGTAAACCACTGCGCGCTGGACTTCGAAATCGTCGAGATCGCTGTTGCCGCCCTTGGCCGGCATCGCGCCGATCTTGCCCTGATAGCCCTTGATCGCGTGATCGAACAGCGTCGTCGCGCCCTGGGCGATGCGCGGACCCCACGCAGCGTTGTCGCCGACCTTGGGCGCACCCGCGACACCCGCGGTGTGGCAGGTCGTGCACACGGCCTTGAAGACATCTTCACCCGACTTCACGGTGCGCGGCGCGCTGGCATCGACCAGTTCGAAACCGGCGACCGGCGCGATCCGTTCGGCCACCGACTGCGACGTCATGGCAGTGCTGCCCGCGCCGGTCTTGCGCGCGGAGACCACGTAGCTGACCAGGAGAGCGATCACCACGATCGGCACGAGAACCGCCGCGAGTATCGTGATGATCAACTGCTTGGGCGTCTTGATCAGGGAGTCGTGATGTTGAGGGTCGCTCATTGTTTTTTTCCTTGCGGCTCGCGAGCGCGAACTTGAAGGCGATCGAATGTTGGGGCGATGAATGGGCAGACTGCGGGACCGACTGCGAAAGCGCGTCGAACGTCGTGAACGCTGACGCCCCGCGTAAAACGCAAAGCGCACGGATTATACGTGAAGGGTCATGCGGGAAACGATCGGGCCGATACGCGGGAAGCGCCCCGCACCCCCGGCGCCATGCGCCCTCTCGCATGGACGGCCCCTCGCTAACGCGCTATTCTCGCGGCTCGCAAGAAACCGCGGTTCAGGTTCCTGCATGCGCCCGTAGCTCAGGGGATAGAGTATTGGCCTCCGAAGCCAAGGGTCGCGCGTTCGATTCGCGCCGGGCGCACCAACACTTCGCATCGCGTTTCTTCCGTCGCTTATCCTTGTTGATGCCAAAAGCTCCGGCAAATCACGGCAGGATCGTTGCTCTGCTGCATAGAGGTGTGTACCACGACAACCATATAACTTCCTCAATCGATCGGAAGTCTTTTGGTTGGTGCGCGCCCGCCGTCGCGATTCTGTACCTTCACGATCTCTGAGATGCCAAGGGAATTGACGATTCGAGCGAAATCCTTGGCTCTTGAACGGCCATTGAATTGCAGCCCTTCCGCGCGCAACACAGCGAAGACGGCTCGGCGACTAATCTTTTGCCCTGCTGCGAGCATCTTCGCCACAGCCGCTTGCACTGCTTCGTCGAAGCGCTTCGCTCTTGACTCTCGTTGATGTTTCCCGCACGCGCCTCGACGCATGACGAAGACCGCGCTCACCTTCGGAAGAAGATTTCCAGCGTGATGCCGCATCGCATCTGACGTGAGTCGCGCGGCGGCCGCTGCGGCGCCCCACGACAAAAGCGTCGGGCTCTTATCGGCAAGTATTGATAGAAGAACCTTGCTCATGCGTTGACGGGCATCATCTGTCGTCTTCGCGCCGTCTCACGACGCGCCTGACGTCCGTAGACAGGTCGCGCAGAAAAAGAAAATGCGGGTCGATCGTCTGTCCCTCGTAGAACTGGACTAGGGAGATCCCGACAGCATATGAAACGTTGAGGAGCGACTCGACCGTCGGCACGACAAGACCATTTATGCTCATCGAGATGTGCGACTTGGAGAATCCCAGGTGCTGGACCATTCGGTTGGCGTTCCCGTCGAACAGGTGTTCGTTGATCTGACGAAACGCGCCCGCGACATGCGACAGCTTCCAATTTGAAGCCTCCGGACGTCGAGCCACGAGCTCCCATATCGCTTTGCTGCGCCATAAGTGGGCGGAGTCGGCCGTCGCCCTATGGCGGTCGGAAGCCGCCGCATCCCTCAGCCAGTCGCCGCAGATCCCACAGGTTCCTGGCTGGTATCCGCGCATGTCGAATCGATCTTCCGACCGACCACAAGAAAGACATTTTGTGTGTGGCGGTAGCAAATGAACCGGGCAGATGGCGACCTCGTTGTGCTGCCACACAAGACGGTCGTAGGCACAGCCGCCTTCGTTCACATCGTCCAAGTAACACGGAGGAATCTCCTAGTGCAGTACGTGGCGGCTAAGGCCGCACCTCTGGGTTACCCGTACCCGCCGCGGCGCCTCTGCCTAGCGAACGGGGTCCCGATGTTCAGCCAACTGCTCAAAGTAGCGAATACGTCCACCGAGGACTGCGAAAGCGCACAGTGCCGAAGACGGTATCCAGCCGGCGCACTCGGTAGTCCTTCAGCGGCTGCGGTCCAAGACAAGCTGGGCAGAGCGATACGGCTCGGTCATTTCCCACGTCTGGGCTGCCACGACGTGCTGCTGGAGCGTCTGAAGCAGCTTCTTGCCGTCATCGAGGGATAGGCCCACGGTCTCGGCGCTGAACTCTTTCATCGGTCGCACGAACTCGCAGGCTTCGATGGTGCTGGACTCGCCCCAGTCGGTGATGACTTCGACTCGAATTTTCACTCTCATGGCGGCCTCGCTTCCGGTATCGTCCGGCCAACAACGTTACCTGGCCAACCGATACCCCACGCTTTTTTCCACTCCCG
>JBBQCA010000250.1:0-3662 GCA_038318315.1 Burkholderiales bacterium
GAACGGGTCTTATCGGTGCCGCGCATGACGGGCTCGCAAATTCAAGGATGTAAGGGCTGCAGGCGGCAAATTCGGCACGCGTGGCGTGCGTCGGACTTACCTCCCGGGCAACCGGTGATTATAGCAGTTGCGACGCTTTCCAGCCCGACTTATACGCGCCCCAAGTGCCGCGACTATGACGGCGGCAACGATTCCGGCGAACGCTGTGGGGATTGCGCGACGAGCCGCACCGGAGCGAGGCGTTCATCGAAGCCCACCAGCGCCGTTCCCAGCAGGCACGCGGGTTCGCACGTCGTTGCGCTGGCCGCACGATAGACCCGCACGCGACCCTGGTACGAAACATCGGGCCACGCCAGCCGCTGACCCTCGACGAAACGACGCGCATGCGCGTCGGCGAGCTCGATCGCCGGCAGGTTGGCGATCAGCGCATCGACCGGCAACAACATCGCATCGCGCTCGCCGGGAGCAAGCGCCTCGAAGGCAGCGAGCGCGATGGCATCGTCAACGTGTAGCGATCCGGCTCGCACGCGCCGCAACGCGACCAGATGTCCTCCGCATCCGAGTGCTTCGCCGATCTCCTCGGCCAGGGTGCGGATGTAGGTGCCCTTGGAGCAATCGACCGCGATGCTCAACGACGATCCTTCGAACGCAACCAGGTCGAGGCGATGGATCGTGACCGGCCGCGCCGCGCGCTCGAGCGTGAGGCCCTGCCGCGCGTATTCGTAGAGCGGCTTGCCGTCGCGCTTCAAGGCTGAATGCATCGGCGGCACCTGCGCGATCGGTCCGCGAAAGCGTGCGAGCGCGCGGTCGACGGCTGCGCGAGTCACCTCGACCGCGCGTTCTTCGCGCACCTCGCCGTCCGCATCGCCGGTGTCGGTCACGACGCCGAGGTGGATCGTGGCTTCGTAGGACTTGTCGGCATCGAGCAGGTCCGAGGCGAACTTGGTCGCTTCGCCGAAGCACAGCGGCAAGAGGCCGGTCGCCATCGGATCGAGCGTCCCGGTATGGCCGCCCTTCTGCGCGCACAGTGCGCGCCGCGCGCGCGCGAGCGCGGCTGTCGATGTGATGCCGGTGGGCTTGTCGATCAACAGCACGCCATGCACGGCGCGCCACGCGATACGCAGCTGCGGTGTATGTGGCCGCGCACGTGTCCCCTCGTGTGCCCCCTCGCGCGGCTGCTCACAGGGTGGCTCACGGGGTGGCTCGCCCTGGCTCATCAGTCGTCGACCGCGCGCGTCGCGTTCGCCGCATCGATCAATTGCGAAAGCTCGGCACCCGTCTTGACCGAAGTGTCGTGCACGAAATGCAGCATCGGCACGGTGTGGATGGACAGCCGCTTGAACAACAGGCTGTGCAACCAGCCCGCCTTGTCCTGCAGCGCTTCGCGCGCGCCCTCGGCATCGTCGCGCAAGGTCGTGAAAAAGATCTTGGCGTGTGCATAGTCGGGCGTCAGTTCGACATCGGTGATCGTGATCAGCAGCGCGCGCGGATCGCGCACTTCACGCGGGATCAATTCGGCGAGGTCGCGCGCGATCTGCGACGCGATGCGCAGGTTGCGATTGGGAATCGCCTTCGAATGTTTGCTGCTCATGACGGACTCACTGGGTTATTGGGGCCCGCGAGAAGCGCATCACGCGCAGATCGCCGGGCTGAAAGACATCGTCGTGCTGCAATCCGAACCCCGCGCCGCGCAACGCGCTCGCGATCGCCTCACCGGGATCATAGGTGTTGTTGCGCCGGGTCAAAAGAACCACGGCCGACTCGTTATGCAAGCCGCCCATCAGCGGAGCGAGATCCTGGCCGATCACCGAAGGCGCGCACTTGCCCGACGGATAACGCGCGCGCATGCCGGTTGCCGGAAAATCGGCCGGTACGCCGCGCACGCGCAGCCGCGACTTCTCGACTTGCGCCTCGTGCACGAGCGGCAACGCCATCTCGTTCGGGACCACCAGAACGATGTCATCGCGAGCCACGGTCGCAAGGTGCGAGACGACCGCCTTCCACGGCTCCTTCACGTGATCTGCGCGCATGAACGCGAGCGATGCGACGACATGAAGCACGAGCAGGCAGAACGCGACCGCGAGACGCAGGGCACGCGGCTTGACGAGCATCGCCAGCGCTGCGAGCGCGAGCGTGATCGCCGGCGTCGCGACGATCAGGGCGCGAGCGATCAGGATCGGCTTGAAGAAGACGCTGATGGCGACGTTGAACAGCACCGGCAGAATCGCGAGCGCGGCAAGGACGACCGCGAATCGCCAGCCGACCCGTCGCCCGATCAACGCGAGCCCGACGACCATGGCGAGCACGATCCACCACGTCGCGACCATCGAGTCGAGCCCGACCAGATAGTGCAACTCGAAGGTCAGTCCTTGCAGGCTAGCCGCGGGAATCCAGAAATCCTCCGAGACTTCGCGCATCTGCGAGAACAGCAGAGGCAGGTCGGGAGCCCACAGCAGCGCGACGATCGCACCGGCCGCAATCACCGGGACCATCGTCTTGCGCGTCGAGCTATCGAACAGCCAGAGGCCGACGAAGGCGGCGCACACGGCGCCAAGCAACAGCACCGCCGTGTTGTTGGTCCATACGACCGTCACCGCGCCCGCGACCATCAGCAAGCAGCCGCTCGTCGATACGCGGCGCAAGAACCGATGGCGCACCGATGGCGTCTCGCCCGCCGCCCGTTCGCTCGAGGCCGTGCCTTCGCGCGACCCGACCACCTTCAGAACGCCCAGGGTGAGCAACGCCGCGCCAAAGCACAGGAGCGCGTAGGGCCTCGCCTCGATCGAGAAATAGATCTGGAAGGGCGTCAGCGCGAACAGCAGCGCGGCAAAAGTCCCGATACCGAAGAGGCGATCCGACCTGCCGCGCGCGGCATCGAGTTCGCGACCCGCGAGATAGACCACGACCACCGTCGCGACGCCCAGCACCGACGAAAGCGCGCGGATTGCGATCGTGCCGTCGCCGAACAGCGCGATCCATCCATGCAGCAGCGCGAAGTAAAGCGGCGGATGCGGATCGCATTGCGGGACCAGCGACCACAGCGACGCGAACGACTGGCGCGCATCCCACCACGAGTAGCCCTCGTCGAGCCACAGCGCATCCCGATCGATCACGAGCAGGCGCAGCGCCGTCGCGAGTACGGCGATGCCGAGGATCGGCCAGAGACTGGCTCGCCGGTGACGCGAGTCGATGGGATAGGCCATGCCGGATGGGACGACGGGGATGACGCAGATGCTGCGTCATCCCTACCCTGGGCGCGCTACAACGTGCGCGCGACTTCCTGCACCTCGAAGATCTCGAGCTGATCGCCTTCCTTGATGTCGTCGAAGTTCTTCAACGACAGGCCGCATTCGAAGCCGGCGCGCACTTCTTTGACGTCGTCCTTGAAGCGCTTCAACGAATCGAGTTCACCGGTCCACGTGACGACGTTCTCGCGCAGCAGGCGAGCCATGGCGCCACGACGCACCACGCCTTCGGTAACCATGCAACCCGCAACCGCGCCGACCTTGGGAATGCGGAACACCTGGCGAATCTCGACCAGGCCGATCTGCTCTTCGCGCTTCTCGGGCGAAAGCATGCCGCCCATCGCCGCCTTGATCTCGTCGACCGCGTCGTAAATGATGTTGTAGTAGCGGATGTCGACGCCGTTCGATTCGGCCAGC
>JBBQCA010000251.1:0-3656 GCA_038318315.1 Burkholderiales bacterium
TAAAAAAGTGAGCATCACAGCGACCTTCATCCTTCAGATGATCGTGTTCCTGATCCTGGTCGGGTTCACGATGAAATTCGTGTGGCCGCCGATCGCCGTCGCACTCGACCAGCGCGCCCACAAGATCGCCGAGGGTCTTGCGGCGGCCGACAAGGCCAAGCTCGAGCTCGCCGACGCGCACAAGCGCGTCGATGCAGAACTGGCCCAGTCGCGCAACGACAACCAGATGCGCCTGGCCGAAGCCGACAAGCAAGGCGCTCTCGTCATCGCCGAAGCACGCAAGGTCGCCGAGGCCGAGAAGGCGCGCATCCTTGCCGAGGCCAAGTCGGAGGCCGATCAGGAAATGCAACGCGCACGCGATGTGTTGCGCGAGCAGGTTGCGGCTCTGGCCGTCAAGGGCGCCGAGCAGATCCTGAAGAAGGAAATCGATCCTTCGCGCCACTCGGCGCTGCTGGCCGAGTTGAAGACGCAGCTGTAATCGATCATGGCCGAAATCTCCACCATCGCACGTCCCTACGCCGAGGCGCTGTTTCGCGTCGCGACCGAAGATCGGGGCGCCGAGGCGCTCAAGAAATGGTCGGAACTCGTGTCGAACATGAGTGCCGTCGCAGCCGATCCCGACATGCGCCGCGTGATGAGCGACCCGCGCGTGTCGAGCGGTCAGATATACGGCGTCTTCATGGGCGCTTTCAGTACCGAGCCGAGCACGTTCGCGCAGAATTTCGTACGGACCCTGATCGACAACGATCGCCTGTCGGTGATGCCTGAGATCGGTGCGCAATTCGCGCAGCTCGTCGACGCAAAGCAAGGCATCGCCGAAGCGCACATCACGAGCGCCTTTGCGATGGACGACAGCGCTGTGTCCGATCTGGTCGCGGCGCTCGAGAAGAAGTTCGAGATCAAGTTGAAGCCGGTCGTCGAGGTCGATGCGGATCTGATCGGCGGTGTGCGCGTGGTCGTCGGCGATCGCGTGCTCGATACGTCGGTACGCTCACGGCTCGATGCGATGAAGGCTGCGTTGGTCGCGTGAGCGCGCGCGCATCATCCGCGCATTCATCGATCCGCAATCGTCGTTCAGTCTGCCTCTTATTCATTGCGGGTCACGCGGCTTTTCGTTCGGTGACCCAATAGCGCAAGAACATTTACGGAGTTGACCATGCATCTGAATCCGTCCGAAATCAGCGAGCTCATCAAGAGCCGCATCGAAGGTCTGGGCGCATCGACCGAAGTGCGCAATCAGGGCACGGTCGTGTCGGTGACCGACGGCATCGTCCGCATCCACGGGCTGTCCGATGCGATGCAGGGCGAGATGCTGGAGTTCTCGCCCGACTCGCAAGGCAATCCGACCTACGGGCTCGCGCTCAACCTCGAGCGCGACTCGGTCGGCTCGGTGATCCTCGGCGAGTACGAGCACATTTCCGAAGGCGAGACCGTCAAGACCACGGGTCGCATCCTGGCGGTGCCGGTCGGCCCGGAGCTGATCGGCCGCGTCGTCAATGCGCTCGGCGCGCCGATCGACGGCAAGGGTCCGATCAACGCCAAGATGACCGACGTGATCGAGAAGGTCGCGCCCGGCGTGATCGCACGCCAGTCGGTGTCGCAGCCGATGCAGACGGGACTCAAGGCAATCGACTCGATGGTGCCGATCGGTCGCGGCCAGCGCGAACTGATCATCGGCGACCGCCAGACCGGCAAGACCGCGGTCGCGATCGACACCATCATCAATCAGAAGGGCCAGGACTGCGTCTGCGTCTATGTTGCGATCGGACAGAAGGCATCGTCGATCAAGAACGTGGTGCGCGCGCTCGAACAGCACGGCGCGATGGAGTACACCATCGTCGTTGCGGCGAGCGCATCCGAATCGGCGGCAATGCAATACGTGTCGGCGTATTCGGGCTGCACCATGGGCGAATACTTCCGCGATCGTGGCCAGGACGCGCTGATCATCTATGACGACCTGTCCAAGCAGGCCGTGGCCTATCGCCAGGTGTCGCTGCTGCTGCGCCGGCCGCCCGGCCGCGAAGCCTATCCCGGCGACGTGTTCTATCTCCACTCGCGTCTGCTCGAGCGCGCCGCGCGCGTGAACGTCGAATACGTCGAAGCGTTCACCAAGGGCGAGGTCAAGGGCAAGACCGGTTCGTTGACCGCGTTGCCGATCATCGAAACGCAAGCAGGCGACGTGTCGGCGTTCGTGCCGACCAACGTGATCTCGATCACCGACGGTCAGATTTTCCTCGAGACCAACTTGTTCAACGCCGGCATTCGTCCGGCAATCAACGCGGGTATCTCGGTGTCGCGCGTTGGTGGCGCCGCGCAGACCAAGGCCATCAAGAGCCTGTCGGGCGGCATTCGTACCGACCTCGCGCAGTACCGTGAACTGGCCGCGTTCGCGCAGTTCGCGTCCGACCTGGACGAAGCCACGCGCAAGCAGCTCGATCGCGGCGCGCGCGTCACCGAACTCCTGAAGCAGCCACAGTACGCGCCGCTGCCGGTATCTCTGATGGCCGTCTCGTTGTTCGCGGTCAACAAGGGTTTCTTCGACGACCTCGAAGTCAAGCAGGTGCTGCCGTTCGAATCGGGCTTGCATAAATCGCTGAAGTCGAAGAACGCGGCGCTGATCGAAAAGATCGAATCGACCAAGCAACTCGACAAGGACTCCGAGAAGGAACTGATGGACGCGGTTACCGAGTTCAAGAAGTCGGGCGCTTATTACCGGCAGCTTCGCCGCTCGCACGCGAGCGGCATACCCCTCTTTTCAACGAGGTCGCTTTGTGACCCCGAACGTGTGTGTGAGGTAGCTCATGGCGGCGGGTAAAGAAATACGCGGCAAGATCAAGAGCGTCGAGAACACCAGGAAGATCACGAAGGCGATGGAGATGGTCGCCGCGTCGAAGATGCGCAAAGCGCAGGACCGCATGCGTCGCGCGCGTCCGTACGCCGACAAGGTGCGCAACATCGCCGCGCATCTGGCAGAGGCCAATCCCGAGTTCACGCATCCGTTCATGATCGCGCACGACGAGGCGAAGGCAGTCGGCTTCATCGTCGTGACGACCGACAAGGGTTTGTGCGGCGGTCTGAACACCAACGTCCTGCGTGCGGTGACGGCTCGCATACGCGAATTGCACGGCCAGGGCGTCGAGGCGCAAGCGGTCGCGATCGGCAACAAGGGACTTGGTTTCCTCTCGCGCATCGGCGCGAAGGTGCTCGCCAATGCCGTGCACCTGGGCGACGCGCCGCATGTGGAAAAGTTGATCGGCCCGGTCAAGGTTCTGCTCGACGCCTACGCGGACGGCAAGTTGAAGGCCGTGTACCTCTGCTATACGCGCTTCATCAACACCATGAAGCAGGAGCCGCTGGTCGAACAGTTGTTGCCGCTGTCGGTCGAGCGCCTGCAGCAGACCGAAGAAGAGAAGAAGGCCTACGCCTGGGATTACCTTTACGAGCCCGATGCGCAAAGCGTGATCGAGTACCTGATGGTCCGCTATGTCGAGGCGCTGGTGTATCAGGCCGTCTCGGAGAACATGGCGTCCGAGCAATCGGCGCGCATGGTGGCGATGAAGGCGGCGACCGACAACGCGGGCAGCGTGATCGGGGAATTGAAGCTCGTCTACAACAAGACGCGGCAGGCTGCGATCACCAAGGAATTGAGCGAGATC
>JBBQCA010000252.1:0-3613 GCA_038318315.1 Burkholderiales bacterium
CGGTACGCCCGCGTCGGCGAGTGCGCGCACGGTGCGCAGCCGGCGCGCCGGACTGGCAGCACGCGGCTCGAGCTTTCTCGACAGTTCATGGTCGAGTGTCGTGATGGTGATCGACGCGCGCGCGAGCTGCTGCTCTGCCAACGGCGCGAGCAGGTCGAGGTCGCGTTCGATCAACGACGACTTGGTGATCAGCCCGAAAGGATTGCGGGTTTCGTGCAGCACCTCGAGCACGGCACGCGTGATCTTCAGGTCGCGCTCGATCGGCTGATACGCATCGGTGTTCACGCCCACCGCGATCACGTCGGGCACGTAGGAAGGCTTCGCGAGCTCGCGGCGCAACAGCTCGGCCGCGTTGACTTTCGCGAACAGCTTCGACTCGAAGTCGAGTCCGGGAGACAGGCCCAGGTAACTGTGCGTGGGCCTGGCGAAGCAGTAGATGCAGCCGTGCTCGCAGCCGCGATAGGGATTGAGCGAGAGGCGAAAGGGAATGTCGGGCGAATCGTTCTTCGAGAGGATGCTTCGCGCATGCTCTTCGGTGACCGAGGTCTCGAGCGGCGGCGCGGCTTGCTGTTCCTCGATGGCGAGATCGAGTCCGTCCCAGCCGTCGTCGAAGGACTCGCGCCTGTCGACTTCGTAACGCCCGCGCACATTGGCGATCGCGCCGCGACCCTTGCGTGCCTGCGGATGGAAGGTCAGCGGCCGCTCGACCGCGGCATCGTCTGCCGCATCCATAGCCCCATCGATAGCATCCGGCGCACGGACTTGCATCGTCAAGTCGTGACCGCATTCGTGGACACGAGCTGGCAGCCTCCGACCTTCCAGGTCCTGTCGGGCTGGCGCTTCATCGTGAACAGCGCGCGCCACACGTGCCCTTCGTCATCGACCAGTTGCACCGTCTGCACCCATAGTCCATCGATTGCGTCCAGGCGAATGAAACGAACCGACCCCGCGCGATACACGGGTTGATAGTTGTCCTGGACCATGCGCATGAAGTCGTCGGCGGTGCGAAACATGCGCTGAATATCGGGGCTGGCATACGCGAACGCGCGCCGCGCATCGTCGCGGCCGAAAGCTTCGAGTTGTTCGCGGATCACTTTCTCGATCGCCTGACGGTCGGCGGCGTTGACCGCGCCGCTGGACGCGGCGCTGTTCTTGCTCGCGGCACCCGACGATGGAGGGATTTCCCGCGCCGCTCCGGCGACCGCGAACAGCGCGATCGCCAACGCGAGTGACCGAGCGAGCGACTTTCGAGAGACGAATCGAATAGTGAACATTTGTTCAGTTTACTCCGCGAACGGACAATTCCGAAAAAATCCCGGCCGGACGGCGAGCGTTCCCGATCGCGCGATAATGCGCGACTCCAACGCTTGCACTGTACGCAACGACAGTGCGCAACGACATCATGGTCAGTTTCGAAAAAACCCGCATCCACGCCATCAGCGCGGTGCTGTTTCTGCTGGGACTCTACGCACTCGCCGGCGTCGCATACGCCGCGCTTGCACGCAGCGCGGATGCGACCGTGGTCTGGGCGATCGTCGCAATGCTCGCATTCATCGCGTCGGCCGCCTTTCAGCGTCACGTGAAGAAGAAGCGAAGCGGCGCGCAATAGGCGCCTGCGGCAGCGGCTTCGGCTCGGAATCCGGCGCGCGCAAGGGCGCGCCGGGATTTCGGAAATACGTCGGACGGGCGTCCGACTGGTTCGGGACTACGCGGCTTCGCGCATGGCCTTCTTGCGCTCGTGCTCCTTGAGATAACGCTTGCGCAGACGAATGCTCTGCGGCGTGATCTCGACGAGTTCGTCGTCGGAGATGAATTCGACGGCATATTCGAGCGTCATCTGAACCGGCGGTATGAGCCGCACCGCTTCGTCGGTTCCGGAAGACCGTACATTGGTCAGTTGCTTGCCCTTGATCGGGTTGACGACCAGATCGTTGTCGCGCGAATGAATGCCGATGATCATGCCTTCATAGACGGGGTCGCCCGGCACCGTGAACATGCGGCCGCGATCCTGCAGCTTCCACAAGGCGTAGGCCACCGCCTCGCCATCGTCCTGGCTGATCAGCACGCCGTTGCGGCGCTCGGCCATCTCGCCGCCCTTGATCGGCGCGTAGTCGTCGAAGATGTGGCTCATCAGGCCGGTGCCGCGCGTGAGCGTCATGAACTCGGACTGGAAGCCGATCAGGCCGCGCGCGGGAACACGGTACTCGAGCCGCACGCGACCCTTGGCGTCGGACTGCATGTCGGTCAGGTCACCGCGGCGACGTCCGAGCTCTTCCATCACCGCGCCCTGGTTGGCTTCCTCGACGTCGACGGTCAACAACTCGAAGGGCTCGTGCTTGACGCCATCGACGTCCTTCAACACCACGCGCGGACGCGACACCGCCAGCTCGAATCCTTCGCGCCGCATGGTCTCGACCAGGATGGTCAGATGTAACTCACCTCGGCCCGACACTTCGAAGATGGTCTCGTCGCCGGTGTCGGCCACGCGCAGCGCGACGTTGGCCTTGAGTTCGCGTTGCAGGCGCTCGCGGATCTGGCGGCTGGTGATGAACTTGCCTTCGCGTCCGGCGAGCGGCGACGTGTTGACGCAGAAGTTCATCGTCAGCGTCGGCTCGTCCACACGCAGCAGCGGCAGCGCATCGGGCGCATCGGGCTGGCAGACCGTGCAGCCGATGCCGAGTTCTTCGATGCCGTTGATCAGCACGATGTCGCCGGCTACCGCTTCGTCGGTGATGGTGCGATCGAGACCATGAAAGGTCAGCACCTGGTTGATGCGCGCCTTGATCGGCGCGGAGCCGGGTCCGTTCATCACCACCACATCCTGCAAGGGCGTGACGCGGCCGCGGCTGATGCGGCCGATGCCGATCTTGCCGACGTAGCTCGAGTAATCGAGCGATGAAATCTGCAGCTGCAAAGGCCCGTCGGAGTTGTCGTCGCGCACCGGAACGTGCGCGAGGATCGCATCGAACAGCGGACGCATGTTGTGACCCGCGTCCCCGCCTTCGGCATGCTCCACGGTCTCACCCTGGTGCGGCGTTGCGCTCTTGGTCGGCGACGACGTCGGCATGTCCTTCATGTCGGTGAACGCGTAGCCGGCAAGCGCCGACGCATACACCACCGGGAAATCGAGCTGGTCTTCGGTGGCGCCGAGCTTGTCGAACAGATCGAAGGTCGCATTGATGACAAAGTCCGGACGCGCGCCCGGACGATCGATCTTGTTGACCACCACGATGGGCTTCAATCCTTGCGCGAGCGCCTTGCGGGTGACGAAGCGCGTCTGCGGCATCGGACCTTCGACCGCGTCGACCAGCAACAACACGCCATCCACCATCGACAACACGCGCTCGACCTCGCCGCCGAAGTCCGCGTGTCCCGGCGTATCGACGATGTTGATGTGGGTGCCTTCGTATTCGACCGCGCAGTTCTTAGCTAAGATCGTGATGCCGCGTTCCTTTTCGAGATCGTTCGAGTCCATCACGCGTTCGGCGATGTGCTGGTTCTCGCGGAACGTGCCGGATTGGCGCAGCAACTGGTCGACCAGCGTGGTCTTGCCATGATCGACGTGCGCGATGATGGCGATGTTGCGAAGGGAACGGGTCTTATCGGTGCCGCG
>JBBQCA010000253.1:0-3607 GCA_038318315.1 Burkholderiales bacterium
TATGACGACCCTTCGCATCCAGGTGCGGAGTAGCACGGCGTCGCGACGTAGAGCAGGGCATCCGACCAGCCGACCATCAGCGGATATCCACAGGCCTGTGCCAAGAGCAGGTCGGGTGCGCGCCACAACTGGTCGAATGGCGTCTCGCGATCGAGATGATCGGGCACGTCGACGACACCCTCTCCGCGCAACGAGCGAGCGATGCCTGCCCACCATGCATCGACCGCAGAACGCAGTTCCGGTGGGTCGTACATCGGAAGTCCTGCGCGCATGCAAAAACTCCTGGCTGCGTGTGCGAGGATTGTTGCACATCGTCCCAGCGATTGAAGATATCGAAATCGGCAGTATGCGGAAAGCCCGTAGATGCGATGGTAAACTTTGCGTCAGTGGGCTGATCCCACGGCTGGACGAGAGCTCACACAGAATCGATGCCCGTCCATCCTTTTGCACGACTCACAGGAGGATTCATCATGTCTGGTCGCAAGAATGCGCTGCGCATCATCGCCGCTGGCGCCATCGCTCTCGTCACCGGTATCGCATCAGCCGCATACCCCGAACGCCCCATCACCCTCATCGTCCCCTGGGCCGCCGGCGGCGGCACCGACGCAACCGCGCGCATCATCGGCTCTCTTCTCGAGAAGGAAGTCGGCCAGCCGATCAACGTCATCAATCGCACCGGCGGCAGCGGTGTGGTCGGGCATCAGGCGATTTCATCCGCGGCGCCGGACGGCTATACGATTGGCTTGATCACCGTCGAGATCGGGATGATGCATTGGCAAGGCCTCACCGACTTGAGCGGCGCGTCGTACACGCCGATCGGTCTCGTCAATCTCGATCCGGCCGGACTTCAGGTTCGCGCGGACTCGTCATACAAGACAGTCAAGGACCTGACCGACGCGATCAAGGCCAATCCGGGCAAGTTCAAGGCATCTGGAACCGGCCAGGGCGGTATCTGGCATCTCGCGATTGCGGGCATGTTGAAGGACCTGAAGCTCGATCCGGCATCGGTGCCATGGGTACCGTCGAACGGCGCCGCACCTGGACTGCAGGATCTTGTCGCTGGCGGCGTCGAGATCGTTCCCTGCTCGTTGCCGGAAGCGCGTTCGCTGATCGACGCCGGCAAGGTGCGCAGTCTCGCGGTGATGGACCCGAAGCCGTCGGCGCTCTATCCGAACATTCCGACGCTCAAGGCGGCCACCGGAAGCGATTGGGCCATCGGCGCATGGCGCGGCCTTGCCGCACCGAAAGGTCTGTCCAACGATGCGCGCGACAAGCTTGCCGCGGCCATCAAGAAGATCGTGGCATCGAAGGAGTACAACGACTTCATGAGCGCGCGCGGCTTCGGTGTGATCTACGCCGGACCCGATGACTTCGCGAAATTCATGGCCAAGTCGGACGCCGATCTCGGCGCGACGATGAAGGCGGTCGGCATCGCGAAGTAGTCGCGCTCGCGATGAAATTCAACGATGCGCTGTGGGGCGGGCTGTTCGTCATGTTCAGCATCGTCGTGCTCGTCTATATCCAGCCATTCCCGAAGATCCCGGGCCAGAACGTCGGCCCGGCGATGTTTCCCGGACTGATCGCTGTCGGTTTCGGCATCTGTGGCCTGATCCTGGTTGCGCGCGGAATTCGCGCACGACGAAGCACCCTCGCCACCGATCACGCGCACGGGGCGTGGGTGTGGATGCCGCCTTGGCTCAAATCGGGCCGGCATCTGACGGCATTCCTGGTGCTCGTCGCCGTCAACGTGTTTTACGTGCTGGCCGTCGACAGGCTGGGCTTTATCCCGACCGGGTTCCTGTACCTGCTGGCATTCATGTGGGTGCTGCGCGTGCGCTGGGTCGTTGCGGTGCCCTCTGCTCTGCTGATGACATTCCTGATCCATTACGCGTTTTACAAGCTGCTCAAGGTGCCATTGCCATGGGGACTGTTGACGAACTACACGTGGTAATCGCACAGCGCATGATCACGCAGAGGGGGGCGCAATGAGTGCCGCCTGGGCGCAAGCCTTCTCGATGGTGTTCGAGCCTTACAACATCCTCGTGATGCTGGGGGCGTCGCTGTTCGGCCTGTTCGTCGGCGCCGTCCCGGGACTGACCGCGACGATGGCGACGGCGCTGCTGGTGCCGGTGACCTTCTTCATGGCGCCGATACCAGCGATCGCAGCAATCGTCACGGCCACCGCGATGGCGATCTTCTCGGGCGACATTCCCGGCTGCCTGCTGCGGATGCCCGGTACGCCCGCGTCGGCCGCGTATACCGACGAAGCCTATGCGATGACGCGCAAGGGCATGTCCGAAACGGCGCTCGGCGCCGGTCTCGTCTTCTCGGCGGTTGGCGGACTGTTCGGCACTGCGGTGCTTATGCTCTCTGCACCAGCGCTTGCGGAATTCGCGCTGAAGTTCTCCTCGTTCGAATACTTCTGGCTGGTGCTGATGGGCCTGACCTGCGCGGTGTTCATTTCCAGCGACCGACCGCTCAAGGGCCTGGTCTCGCTGTTCCTCGGGCTCCTGATTGCCTGCGTCGGCCTCGGCAATCCGGCTGCCTATCCGCGCTTCACCTTCGGCAGCGTCGAATTGACCGGCGGCATCGGCCTGATCCCGCTGATGATAGGCATGTTCGCGGTATCGGAGATCATCCGCTTCGTGGTCAACATGGAGCAGGAAGCACTGATCATCGACAAGCCGATCGGCAACGTGTTCAAGGGCATGTGGCAACTGGCGGTCAAATATCCGCTGCAGATCCTGCGCGGCAGCGTGCTGGGCACGCTGGTCGGGGCGCTGCCGGGCGCGGGCGCGGACATCGCCGCGTGGATGTCCTATGCGATGAGCAAGCGGTTCTCGAAGGAGCCGGAGAAATTCGGCACCGGCCACGTCGAGGGCATCGTCGAGTCCGGGTCGGCCAACAACAGCGCGCTTGCCGGCGCCTGGATACCGGCGCTGGTCTTCGGGATTCCCGGCGACTCGATCACCGCGATCGTCATCGGCGTGCTGTACATGAAGAACATGAACCCGGGGCCGTCCTTGTTCACCAATAATCCGCAGAACATCTATGCGGTCTACCTGCTGTTCATCATCGCCAACCTGATCATGATTCCGCTGGGATGGATGTGCATCAAAGTGGCCAAGCGCATCCTGCAGGTGCCGCGCGAGGTGCTGATGCCGCTGATCCTGCTGTTCTGCATTGTCGGTTCGTTCGCGATCAACAACACCGGCTTCGACGTCGCGGTGATGCTGGTGGCGGGCGTGATCGCGTATGTGCTGGAGGAGAACGAGTTCCCGACCGCGCCCGCCATCCTTGGCGTGGTATTGGGCGGGATGCTGGAGGAGAACTTCATCACCTCGATGATCAAGTCCGACGGCAACCTCGGCGCATTCTTCAGTCGGCCGATCGCCACCACGCTGGGCGTGATGACTTTGGTCGTCTGGCTGTCGCCGCTCGTGCGGGGGGCCTGGAAGCGCTACGGAACCGGTACGGTCCCGGCGCGATAGCATGCAGGTCGGCGCACGAAGTGCCCGACGATTCTCCGGATCGGCGCCAACGTCCGGCACAACACCGTGCCCGACCTGCGCGCGTTGACAATCGTTGTACCTGCTGCGGAGTTACC
>JBBQCA010000254.1:0-3588 GCA_038318315.1 Burkholderiales bacterium
CCCGACGGCATGCTGCTGTTCGGCTCCGAATTGAAGGCTCTGCTCGCGCACCCCAACCTCACGCGCACGATCGAGCCGCAGACCGTCGAGGAATATTTCGCGTACGGCTAGGTGCCCGAGCCGCGCACCGTGTTTCGCGACGGGTTCAAGATGCCGCCCGCGCACACGCTGGCGATCCGCCGCGGCCAGCCGATTCCAGCTGCGCGCGAGTACTGGGACGTGCGCTTCGAAGCGCAGTCCGGCAACGGCTCCATCAGCGACCAGGACGCGTGCGACGAACTGGTCGCGCGGCTGCGCGAATCGGTGAAGCTGCGCCTGATCTCCGACGTGCCGCTGGGCGCCTTCCTTTCCGGCGGCGTCGATTCGAGTGCGGTGGTGGCAATGATGGCCGGCCTCTCGAATGAACCCGTCAACACCTGCTCGATCGCATTCAACGAAGCCAAGTTCGACGAGTCGATCTACGCGAAGCAGGTCGCCGATCGCTACCACACGGCCCATCGCACCGAGCATGTCGAAAGCGACGACTTCGATCTGATCGATACGCTCGCGCGCCTCTACGACGAGCCCTACGCGGACAGCTCGGCGATTCCCACCTATCGCGTCTGCCAGCTCGCGCGAAAGAACGTCACCGTCGCATTGTCGGGCGACGGCGGCGACGAAAGTTTCGGCGGCTATCGCCGCTATCGCTTCCACCTGATGGAAGAAAAAATGCGCGGCGCATTTCCCCTGGGCATGCGCCGCCCCGTGTTCAGCGCGCTCGGTCGCGCCTATCCGAAAGCCGATTGGGCGCCGCGCGTGTTCCGCGCCAAGTCCACCTTCGAAGCGCTGGGACGCGATTCGGTCGAGGCCTACTTCCACACCATGTCCTTAATCCGCTCGCCGCTGCGCCAGCAGATCTACAGCCCCGCGTTCAAGCGCGAGCTGGCCGGCTACGACGCGATCGAAGTGATGCGCCGTCACGCGCAACGCGCGCCCACCGACGATGCGCTCGCGCAGATCCAGTACATCGACCTCAAGACCTATCTGGTCGGCGACATCAACACCAAGGTCGATCGCGCCTCGATGGCGCACTCGCTCGAAGTGCGCGAACCGCTGATGGATCACCCGCTGGTCGAGTGGCTCGCCACGCTGCCGTCGTCGCTCAAGATTCGCGGCGGCGAGCAGAAGTTCCTGCTCAAGAAGGCGATGGAGCCGTACCTGCCCAACGAGATCATGTACCGCCCGAAGATGGGCTTCTCGATTCCGCTCGCGCAATGGTTCCGCGGCCCGCTCGCGGGACGCGTGCGCACGGCTCTGCTCGGCTCGCGTCTGTCCGACACCGGGTGGTTCGATCGCGATGCGTTGAAGCGCATCGTCGAGCAGCATCAGTCGGGCGCCCGCGATCACAGCACGCCGATCTGGACCATCCTGATGTTCGACGCGTTCCTCAAGAACGTGATGGAAGGTCATGCCGTCGGGCACGACACGACCTCATTGACGATGAAGGCTGCGTAGGCCGCACAGGGCCTCGCATGCATCCAACCCGCTCGCCATGAAGATCCTGTACCACCACCGCATCCGCTCGAAGGATGGGCAATACGTTCACCTCGAAGAGCTGGTGGGCGCGTTGCGCAGGCACGGCCACGAGGTGCGCGTGGTCGGGCCCGATGCCGTGGGGGTTGCGGACTTCGGTTCGGACGCCGGCTTCGTGGGATGGTTGAAGCGCCATCTTCCGCAGGCGCTCTACGAGCTGGCCGAATGGGCTTACGACTTCCACGCCTATGCGCGTCTGGCGCGGGCCATCAGGGACTTCGGCCCGGACGTGCTCTACGAGCGCTACAACCTTTTTCTCACGGCCGGCGTGCGCGCGAAGCAACGTTTCAGGTTGCCGATGCTGCTCGAAGTCAACGCGCCAATCTACGCCGAGCGCAAGCACTTCGACGGCATCGCGCTCGATGCGCTTGCGCGCGCGAGCGAACGCACCGCGTGGCGTGGCGCCGATGTGGTGTTGCCGGTCACGGCGGCGCTGGGCCATATCGTCCGTGAAGTGACCGGACCGGCGCATCGCATCGAGACGATTCCGAACGGCATCAATCTTCAGCACTTCGCCGGTCCCTTCGATACCGATGCGGTACGCCGCCGCTGGAATCTCGACGGCCGGATCGTGCTCGGCTTCGCCGGTTTCGTGCGCGACTGGCACGGCCTCGATCGCGTGATCGCATCGATCGCCGAAGATGGCCCCGAACACCCGCGCATGCTGCTGGTGGTGGGCGACGGCCCGGCGCGTGCGCCGCTCGAAGCGCAGGCCCAGGCACTGGGCATCGCGTCGCGCGTGGTCTTCACCGGCATCGTGCCGCGCGATGAAATTCCCGCATACGTCGCGACCTTCGACATCGCGTTGCAGCCCGGCGTCGTCGCCTATGCGTCACCGCTCAAGCTGTTCGAGTACCTCGCGCTCGGCCGCGCGATCGTTGCGCCCGATCAACCCAACATCCGCGAAATCCTCGACGATGGCGTCAACGCGGTGCTGTTCGATCCCGCCGACCCCGACGGCCTGACGCGCGCCATCAAACGCCTCTCGCACGACGACGCATTGCGCGAGCGCGTGGCCGAAGGTGCTGCGCGCACCATCGCCGTCCGCGGCCTGACCTGGGACCGCAACGCCGAACGCGTGGCCACCCTGTTCAAGGACTTGCTCGCCGCACATGCGGCGCGCGCCGACGTTGCGATGCGCGACGCGGGCAAGGCTGCCGAAGTACACGCGGAAGCCCGCAGCGAAGCCGCTTCAGGCGATGCTGTCGACGTGCGGAAGATCGCGTAATGAAGCTGCTCACCTTCACGTCGCTCTACCCGAACGCGGAGACGCCCTCGCACGGCGTGTTCGTCGAGAACCGTCTCGCGCATCTGGTCGCCAACGGCCGGGTGTCGTCGCTGGTGATCGCGCCGGTGCCGTGGTTTCCGTTTCGGCATCCGCGCTTCGGGCGCTTTGCCACCTATGCCCGCGTGCCGCGCTTCGAGCAGCGGCGCGGCATCGACGTCTGGCATCCGCGTTACTTCAGTCTGCCGGGCATGGGCGGTTTCATGGCGCCGCTGGCGATGGCGCTCGCCGCGCGCGCGATCCTGTCGAAAAGAATCGCGGCAGGCGAACACTTCGACGCCATCGACGCGCATTATTTTTTCCCCGATGGCGTGGCCGCGGCACTGCTCGGCCAGTGGTTCGGCCTGCCGGTCGTGATCACTGCACGAGGCAGCGACATCAACGTGATCGCGCGCTGGCCGCTGGCGCGCCGCATGATCCTCTGGGCCGCGCGCTCGGCTGCGAACGTGATCGCGGTGTCGCGTGCGCTGCGGCAGGCAATCGTCGAGCTCGGCGTCGAACCGGCCAAGGTGGTGGTGCTGCGCAACGGCGTCGATGCCGATCGCTTCGTCGCTGCCGACCGACCGGCCGCACGCCGCTCGTTCGGGCTGAAGCCCGACACGC
Source organism: Burkholderiales bacterium (assembly GCA_038318315.1). Lineage (GTDB taxonomy): Bacteria > Pseudomonadota > Gammaproteobacteria > Burkholderiales > Burkholderiaceae_D > CAHJXF01. The sequence continues at coordinate 3,461 of JBBQCA010000254.1, forward strand.
AGGCGATCGTATCGGTCGGTCGCCTCGTCGCGATGAAAGGGCACGGCCTCGTGATCGATGCGCTGCTGCAGTTGCCTCATGGTCATTTGCTGATCGCCGGCGACGGCCCCGAGCGCGTCGCGCTCGAA
>JBBQCA010000255.1:0-3572 GCA_038318315.1 Burkholderiales bacterium
GAGCGCCTGCTTGACCAGATCGTCCATGCGAATTCCTTGCGTTCAAATCGAAGACGGATGAAGAGCGGAGCAGAGCTTACGCTTGGTGACGCGTGCGATCAAAGCGCGCCGGCTGGTCGTTCGAAGCGATGCATGGAGACTCGCCGTGCTGCACGAGAAACTGCGTGACGTGATGCGGCATCCATTCGCGCCCCTCGCGACCGGCATGCACGAAGCCCACGTGGCCGCCCTGATCGGGAAACTCGAGCGTCACCGCCGATGAAACCTCGGCGTGCGTCGGCAATGCGGAGGCGGGCAGGAAGGGATCGTTCTTCGCGTTGAGGATCAGGGTCGGTACGGCGATGTTCGTCAAGAGCGGCTTGCTCGATGCGCGCGTCCAGTAATCGTCGGCATCGCGAAAACCGTGCAGCGGCCCGGTCACCACGTCGTCGAAGTCGTGCAGATCGCGCGCGGCTTCCATGCGCGCGCGATCGAACAGGTCGGGATAGCGCGCCAGCTTCGCGCGGCTCTTGGCCTTGAGTGAGTGCAGGAACATGCGCGCGTAGACGCGATTGAAGCCGCGTCCCAGGGCTTCGCCGCTGGCCACCAGATCCATCGGCGCCGAGATCGCGGCGGCGCTGGCCAACACATCGCGTGCCGCGGCGCCACGCTCGCCCAGCCACTTCAACAGCATGTTGCCGCCCAGCGATATGCCGACCGCGAACATCGCCGCCGCGTCGATCGGGTTGGCCGCATGCATCGCTGCGCGCATCGCGGCGACCCGCCTCAACACCCAATCGACTTCGTCGCTGTCGCCCGAGTGATAGAAGCGCGGCAGGTGATTGGCCGAACCGCCGCAGCCGCGGAAGTGTGGCGCGATGCCGTCCCACCCGCGCGCGTGCGCGGCCGCCATCAGCCCGCGCACATAGCGGCTGTCGGCACTTCCTTCGAGTCCGTGAAAGACCACGAGCACGGGCCGCGCGCGGTCGGGCGAGGGTTCCTGGACCAGGCGATCGACCTCGATGAAGTCGCCGTCGGGTGTGTTCCAGCGTTCACGCACGTAGCGAACTTCGGCGCGGCCTGCGAACAGCGCCGGCACGATGGTCTGCAGGTGCGAACCGCGCAACCACCACGGTGCCCGATAGGCGTCGCGACGCACGGGTGCGGTCGCATCCGCCGCCGCACCCTCTGCCGTGTCCGCGCTCAATGCAGCGTCTCTGCCGCAGGCGCCATGTTGGCGTCGGCCTCTTCCGGTGTGACCGAGGCGTGATGCAACACCATGCGCCAACCTTGCGCGCCCTTGAAGAACACATGCGTCACGAGGATGTTGACGGCCATCGCCTGCGTGACCTGCGGCATGCCGGCGGGCATGCCTTCGGTCCTCACCAGCGCCATCACGCGCGAGCGCACGCTGTGCACCGAGACCAGCGAACCCTGCACGACTTGCGGTTGCGAGGGCCGCACGCTGATCGGCCCGTTGGAGAGGATGTCGCGCCACGATGCGGCAATCGCCAGCGGGCCGACCAGGCGCGGACCGCCGGGATGGATGCAGACGATCTCGTCCTCGTCGGACCAGACGTTCATCAACGCATCGACGTCGCCTGCTTCGAGCGCCTCGTAGAACGCTAGTTCGACGGTTTCGGGAGTGGCGTAGAGGCTCTTGAGTTTGGCCATGATGAGTAGGGGCGTGGCGACGTAGGGTTCTGCAGGCTGTCACGCGAACGTGGAATGGGAAACCGAATCATTCTGCATGGAATCGAGCACGCGTTGGGGCGTGATGCCGACCAGGCAATTCAGATGTCCGAGCGGGCAGGTGCGTTCGAAGCAGGGACTGCAATCGAGATGCAGCCACAAGGTCTTGGCGCGCGCGGACAAGGGCGGCGTGTGTCGCGGGTCGCTCGAACCGAAGATTGCGACCTGGGGGCGCGTCAACGCGGCCGCGACGTGCATCAGGCCCGAGTCGTTGCTCACGACCTGATCCGACGCGGCGATCAACGCGATCGCTTCGGTGAGGTCGGTTGCGCCCGCGAGGTTGTGGAGTCGACCGGATGCGCTCGCCCCGGTCGCCTTCGCGACGATCTCTTCGGCGATGGCGCAATCTCCTTTCCCGCCGAGCAGAAGCACGCGCGTATCGGGCCGTGCGGCGATCAACGATTGCGCGAGCGATGCGAAGTGATCCGCGGGCCAGCGCTTGGCAGGACCGTATTCGGCACCCGGGCACAAGGCGATCAGGCGATCGGCCGCGTCGAAACCGAAGCGCGCGCGCACGGCCGCGATCGATGCGTCATCGACGGACAGGCGCGGTAGCGACAAAGATGCGGGCAAAGATGCGGGCAGGGACGCGGGCACCGGCGTCTTCGCGGTCACACCCGCCACGCCCGCAAGCGCCGCATAGCGCGCGCTCATCGCGAGCGATGCGGCGGGACCGTCGGCTCGTCGATTGACGAGCCCGTAGCGCGCCTCGCCGCGATAACCGATGCGTTCGGGAATGCGCGCCAGCCAAGGGATCAGCGCCGACTTGAAACTGTTGGGAAGGATGAAGGCGCGATCGAAGCCCTGGATCGCAATCCGCTTCGCGAGCGCACGTCGCGCCGACCACTGCAGCGCGCCGTGCGCGAGATCGGTCGCGATCACGTCGTCGACTTCGGGCATCGCATGGAGCACTGGCGCGACCCAGCGCGGCGCGAGGGCAACGATCCGCTGTGAGGCGTCGGCGTCCTTGAGCAGCGTCAGGAGCGGCTGCGCCATCAACGCATCGCCGATCCAGTTGGGCGCAATGACGAGGGTCTTCATGGCCGGCGTACAGACCGCACACAAAAAAGGGAGCGCGTGCTCCCTGGAGTGCTGTCGGTCATCGAGGGTCAATGCCCACGAACCGCGGTGCCCGGCTTCAATCGATAGTGCGTGCCGCAATACGGACACATCGCCTGGCCGGTCGGCACGACGTCGAGGAAGACACGCGGATGATGGTTCCACAACGCCATCTTCGGGTTCGGGCAGAACGCCGGCAGGTCCTTGCCGTCGAGTTCGACGTGCGAGGACTCTTTGCCGGGCGCGGTCGGTACGGTCGCGCTCATGACCCGGTCTTGCGCAGCGGCGTCGGCTCGCGCACGCCCACGCGTGCATCGGGCTCATCGACATTGGCCAGCCACGACGCGTACTTCGGATTCCTGCCGTTGACGATGTCGAAGAACGCGCTCTGCAACTTCTCGGTGATCGGGCCGCGCGTGCCTTCGCCGATGGGCCGGCCGTCGAGCTCGCGGATCGGCGTGACTTCGGCGGCGGTGCCGGTGAAGAAGGCTTCATCGGCGATGTAGAACTCGTCGCGCGTGATGCGTTTCTCCGCGACCGGGATGCCGAACTCCTGCGCGAGCGTGATCACGGTCTGGCGCGTGATGCCGTCGAGTGCGCCACCCGCCAGGTCGGGCGTGAACAGCTTGCCGTCGACGACCAGGAACACGTTCTCGCCCGAGCCCTGGCACACGTAGCCTTCGGGATCGAGCAGCATCGCTTCCTCGTAGCCGTCGTTGGTCGCTTCCTGGTTCGAGAGGATCGACACGGTGTAGTTGCCCACCGCCTTGGCCTTGCACATC
>JBBQCA010000256.1:0-3571 GCA_038318315.1 Burkholderiales bacterium
AAGAGCAGCTTCAGGCGCTCGTCGGGAAAGTTCACGTTGGAGTCGGCAAGCTGTCCGGCCTCGTCGGCCACCATCGCCAGCGTCGGCACGCTCGCGTCGTGCACGCGCGCGTGACGCGCGGCATCGATCAGCTTGCGACGCGCCGCCGTCAGCAGCCAGGCCTCGGGCTTGTCGGGAACGCCGCTTGCGGGCCAGTGTTCGAGCGCCGCGCGAAACGCCTCGGACAGCGCGTCTTCGGCCGCGGCGACATCGTGCGAGCGCGCGGAAAGAAACGCGATCAGGCGGCCGTAGGAATTGCGGGCCGCCAGATCGATTGCGTCTTCGATCAGGTCACGCGCATCCACGCCGGCTGATGCGGGTTGCCGACGAAACCTCAGTCATGCACGAGGTTGGGTCGCACTTCATACGCGCGTCCCGGCCTCCGTGGGCATCGCGCTGCCCACTCGAGCGCGGTGTCGAGATCGGGCACGTCGATGATGTAAAAGCCGCCGAGTTGCTCCTTGGTATCGGCGAACGGGCCGTCCTGCACCTGGCGCTGGCCGTCCTTGAACTTCAGGACCGTCGCGGTATCGGGCGACTGCAAGCCCGCGCCGCCGCGCATCACGCCCGCGTCCTGGAGCGCCTTCGTGTAGATCGGCCACTCGGCCCAGTAAGCGCCGCGCTTCTTTGCATCGGGATCGCTGCGCGCCGCGAAGTCGGCGGGTGTTTCGTAGATCATGATCGTGTAGTTCATGGCGTCCTCTCGAAGTGTCGTGAGCGATGCCGCTGCATGCTCACGACAATGACGATGCGTTCGAGGTCATTTCGACACGAGACAGGAAATTTTTGCGCCGAAACTTCCGAACCTCAAACCTCCCTGGTCTCGAACATCAACATCTCGACACCGGCTTGCGCGAAGTTCGCGAGGTCGCCCGCGGCGGCGGCCCCTTCGCTGGATCCAAGCCCCTGCTGCAAAGCGCTCATCGAGTCGAACTCCAGCGTTGCCACCAGGTGATAGGGCGAGACACCGGTAGGACTTGCGATCGGGCCGCTGCTGACCTCGTAGCGTTTGAGGCCGGGAACCTTCTTGGCGAGCGGGATGTGCGTCTTGGCGTAGTAAGCATCGAACGCCGCCGCATCGGCCGGTTTCTTGTAGAGCACCACGAGCTTCGTCATCGCACATCCTCCTGTTGATGCGATCCGCGTATCGGATCGCCGGGTTGTAGTCCGCGCTGCTGTCGCCCTACTTCAGGCGCATGCGATGCGCCGCGATTTCGTCGCGCACGCGCAAGGGCGCCGTCCCGCCCACGTGCCGGCGGCTGGCGACCGAACCTTCGAGCGTGAGCACCGCGTGCACGTCCTTGTCGATGCGCGATGCAGCCGGGTTCGCATCGTTCTCCACCATGGTTCGCAAATCTTCGAGCGACAGGTCGGCGAGATCGACGCCGCGTTCCTCGCAGGCGCGCACCGCGCGCGCCACCGCTTCGTGCGCATCGCGAAACGGCAGGCCTTTCCTGACGAGATAGTCGGCCAGATCGGTCGCGGTCGCGAAGCCTTCGAGCGCAGCCGCGCGCATCGCCTCGGGCTTGACCGTGATGGCCGCGATCATCTCCGCGAAGATCGCGAGCGTGTCGGCTAGCGTGTCGAAGGTATCGAACAGCGGTTCCTTGTCTTCCTGGTTGTCCTTGTTGTACGTCAGCGGCTGGCCCTTCATCAGCGTCAGCAGGCCTATCAGATGACCGTAGACGCGGCCGGTCTTGCCGCGTGCGAGTTCGGCCGCGTCCGGGTTCTTCTTCTGCGGCATGATCGACGAGCCGGTGCAGAAGCGGTCCGCGATGTCGATGAAGCCAAAGCGCGGGCTCATCCACAGCACCAGCTCTTCCGACAGGCGCGAGATGTGCATCATCGAAAGCGACGCGGCCGATGCGAACTCGATCGCGAAGTCGCGATCCGAGACCGCATCGAGCGAGTTGTGGCACACGCCGTCGAAGCCCAGCGTCCTGGCGACTCTCTCGCGATCGATGGGAAAGCTCGTGCCCGCGAGCGCGGCCGCGCCCAGCGGCAGGCGATTGACACGCTTCCTGCCATCGGCCAAGCGTTCGTCGTCGCGCGCGAACATCTCGACATATGCGAGAAGGTGATGGCCGAACGTGACCGGTTGCGCGACCTGCTTGTGCGTGAAGCCCGGCATGATGGTTTCGGCGTGCGCATCGGCCAGATCGAGCAGCGCGCGCTGCACGGCGGCGAGTCGCTCACGCAGGCCGTCGATGGCGCCGCGCAGCCACAGGCGCATGTCGGTGGCGACCTGGTCGTTGCGCGAACGCGCGGTGTGCAGGCGCTTGCCGGCGTCGCCGGCGAGCTCCGTGAGTCGCCGCTCGATGTTCAGATGCACGTCCTCGAGATCGATCGACCAGGTGAAGCGACCGGTCTCGATCTCCTCGCGTATCGCCGCCATGCCCTGCGTGATGGCCGCGTGGTCGGCGTCCGAGAGGATGCCCACGTGCTGCAGCATCTCGGCATGCGCGAGCGAGCCTTCGATATCGACGAAGGCCAGCCGCTGGTCGAAGTTCACCGACGCGGTGTAGCGCTTCAACAGCGCGGACATGGGCTCGGAAAAACGTGCGGACCAAGCCTCGGCCTTGCGCGAAAACTGTTGTGTCATTATCTTCGGCGGTCCGAATCGAGCCGCGATTGTGCGATGGGTGAGTTGTCGATGGGTGGCCGATGGGTCGCGCGCGGCATGCGACTGCACACGCAGCGATCGGTTTTACAGAGGCATCCCGCCTGAACGACAGGGGCCGCGTGAGCGAGGAAAGTATAAGTCAGCCGCTCGAAGAGACCGCGATCGTGATCGACAGCGCGGTGCCGGACTGGTGCAACCTCGGCCTCACGCTGCGCATTGTCCTGGGCACCAACGCGCTGTTCTTCTGCATCGCCGCGCTCAACGCCGAGTCGTCCGCGCAGTGGCTCACGCAATGGTTGCGCATCGCGATGCTGATCGAACCGGTGCTGATCGCGAGCCTGCTGTTCGGGTGCCTGATCCGTCGCGTCACCTGGCGCTGGCCGGCGCGATTGCAGTTCGCGATCGTGCTGCTGTTGCCGGCGTCGTTGACCATTGCCGTGGAGTCCTTCATCACAGCGAGTGAATCGTTGCGACCGCTGATCCTGTGGCGCGATGCGGCCTTCGCGATGGTGCTTGCCGGCACCGTTCTCTATTGGGCGCGGCTGCGCGAACGCGCCTATTCGCCCGCGCTGGCGGAGGCGCAGTTGCAGGCGCTGCAGTCGCGCATCCGTCCTCATTTCCTGTTCAACAGCCTGAATGCGGCGCTCGGACTGATCCGCTCGGACCCGCGCCGCGCCGAGACCGTGCTCGAAGATATCGCCGACCTGTTTCGCGTGCTGATGCGCGACAGCCGCGAGCGCGTGCCGCTGGCAAACGAGATCGACCTGTGCAAGCAATATCTCGCGATCGAGAAGCTGCGCCTGGGCGATCGCCTCGCGACCGAATGGCGCGTCGATGAAGGGTCGCTCGCTGCGCTGGTGCCCACGCTGCTCTTGCAACCGCTGATCGAGAACGCCGTGCATCACGGCA
>JBBQCA010000257.1:0-3570 GCA_038318315.1 Burkholderiales bacterium
CCGCAGCGATTGCCCGCGATAATATTTTTGCCACCCAGTTCCACCCCGAGAAGAGTGCCCACGCCGGCCTGGCGCTGTATCGGAATTTCGTCGCATGGAATCCGTGAGCGCATCATGGCTGTCGTGAACCCCGCTTCGCCGTCGCTGCCGACCCGCGTTCGATCCATCCCGCCGCTGCATCTGCCACGCTTGCTGCCGCGCTTCTAGTCGCACCACCCGCCGCTCCAACTCACATGCTGCTGATTCCCGCGATCGACCTGAAAGACGGCCATTGCGTCCGCCTGAAGCAGGGCGACATGAACGACGCCACGGTGTTCTCCGAAGACCCGGCTGCCATGGCGAAACACTGGGTCGCGCAGGGCGCACGACGCCTGCATCTGGTCGATCTCAATGGCGCCATCGCGGGCCGACCGAAAAACGAATCCGTCATCAGGGCGATCGTCGATGCGGTCGGCGGCAGCATCCCGGTGCAGTTGGGCGGCGGTATCCGCGACCTCGACACCATCGAACGCTATCTCGACGGCGGCATCGCCTACATCATCATCGGCACGGCCGCGGTCAAGAACCCGGGCTTTCTGCACGATGCCTGCGGCGCGTTCCCAGGACAGATCATCGTGGGCCTCGACGCCCGCGAGGGCAAGGTCGCAACCGACGGCTGGTCCAAGCTTACCGGCCACGAAGTGATAGACCTCGCGAAAAAATTCGAAAGCTATGGCGTCGAAGCGATCATCTACACCGACATCGGTCGCGACGGCATGCTCACCGGCATCAACCTCGACGCGACCGTGAAGCTCGCGCAGGCGGTGTCGGTGCCGGTGATCGCAAGTGGCGGCCTGTCATCGCTGTCGGACGTCGAAGCGCTGTGCGCGATCGAGGACGAAGGCATCGAAGGCGTGATCTGCGGCCGCGCGATCTATTCGGGCGATCTGGATTTCAGGCAAGCGCAGGCACGCGCCGATGGGCTGGAGACGACGTGAAGGCCTCGTCGCCCCGATCAAGTCCGGGGTCCGACCTGCCGGCCCGGCGCTGACATGCTCGCCAAACGCGTCATCCCCTGCCTCGACGTCCACGCCGGTCGCGTGGTGAAGGGCGTCAACTTCGTCCAGTTGCGCGACGCGGGCGATCCGGTCGAGGTCGCCAGGCGCTATGACGAAGCCGGCGCTGACGAGATCACCTTTCTCGACATCACGGCCACCGCCGACGATCGCGACCTGATCCTCGAGATGATCGAGGCCGTCGCGTCGCAGGTCTTCATTCCCCTCATGGTCGGCGGCGGCGTGCGCACGGTGGCCGATGTGCGGCGCCTGCTGAACGCGGGCGCCGACAAGATCAGCATCAACTCGAGCGCGGTCGCCAACCCGCAACTGGTGACCGACGCGGCTGCACGTTACGGCTCGCAATGCATCGTGATTGCGATCGATGCGAAGGCCGATGCCGACGGAGGCTGGCAGGTCTACACGCATGGCGGACGCCAGGCCACGGGTCTCGACGCGGTCGCGTGGGCGAAGGAAGTCACCGCGCGTGGCGCGGGAGAGATTCTCCTGACCAGCATGGACCGCGACGGCACGCAGGCCGGCTTCGATCTCGCACTCACGCGCGCGATCTCGGACGCGGTGCCGGTGCCGGTGATCGCGTCGGGCGGCGTGGGCACGCTCGCGCATCTGGCCGATGGCGTGCTAGAAGGCCACGCAGACGCGGTGCTGGCGGCAAGCATCTTTCACTACGGCACGTTCACCGTGGGCGAAGCCAAGCGCTACATGGCCGATCGCGGCATCGCGATGCGATTGTCATGAGCGAGGCCACGAGTAAGGCCGCGACCCAGGCCACAACCGCGTGGCTCGATCGGGTTGCATGGAATGACGACGGCCTGGTCGCCGCGATCGCGCAGGAGGTCGGCAGTGGCGACGTGCTGATGCTCGCGTGGATGAACCGCGAGGCCTTGCGCGAAACGCTCGCGCGCGGTGAAGCGGTCTATTGGAGCCGGTCGCGGCGGCAGCTCTGGCACAAGGGCGATACCTCGGGGCACTTCCAGAAGGTTCGCGAGATTCGGCTCGATTGCGATGGCGACGCGGTGCTCATGCAGGTCGAGCAGATCGATGGCGTCGCGTGCCACACCGGACGCCACAGTTGCTTCTATCGCAGGCTGGACGGGGCGGGCGATGCGGCGCGCTGGGTCGAGAGCGATGCCGCAGTCGATGGCGCGGTCGCAAGCGCGGACCCGGAGACGCGATGAGCGAAGACGTCGAGAAGGACGTGCTGACGCGCCTCGCGCAGGTGATCGAATCGCGTCGCGGCGGCGATCCCGACGCCTCCTACGTTGCGCGGCTGCTGTCGCGCGGTACCGACGGCATCCTGAAAAAGATCGGCGAAGAAGCGACCGAAACCGTGATGGCCGCCAAGGACGGCGACCAGCAACGCATCGTCGCCGAGACCGCTGACCTGTGGTTCCATTGCCTCGTGATGCTCGCGCACTTCGATCTCGCACCGGCCGATGTCTATGCGGAACTGGCGCGCCGCGAAGGCTTGTCGGGGCTCGACGAGTTCGCCGCGCGCAAGCACGCTGCGCGCAGCCGCGATCAACTCTGATGTCTGATGCAAGACCATCGCCGACCCGGCATCGACCCATCACCTGCCCATCATCGAACCCATGAACGACAACTGCCTCTTCTGCAAGATCGTCGCCGGACAGATCCCTTCGAAGAAGGCCTACGAGGACGACGAGTTCCTCGCGTTCCACGACATCAATCCGGCTGCGCCGGTGCATGTGCTCCTGATCCCCAAGCAGCACATCGAAACTCTGGCCGACTGCGAGACCAGCCATCACGAGCTGTTGGGTAAAATGGTCGCGCTCGCACCGCGCATCGCGCGCGAGCAGGGCGTGGGCTACGACGGACGAGAAGGACAGGGCGGCTTCAAGACGCAGTTCAACACCGGACCGGGCGGCGGGCAGGAGGTCTATCATCTCCACCTGCATGTCCTCGGGGGTCCGAGGCCCTGGAAACCGCGGTAGACGCAAAGGTGGAGCGGGAAATCAGGCGTGGTTCGGCAATGCTCGGCAGACGACGCGCTTCGCGTATCAGGAGAATGAAATGGGCGGTTTGAGTATCTGGCACTGGCTGATCGTCCTGGTGGTCGTGCTGTTGATCTTCGGCACGAAGAAGCTGCGCAACATCGGCGAGGATCTCGGCGGTGCGGTCAAGGGGTTCAAGTCGGGTATGAAGGACGGTTCGGAGCCGCCTGTCGATGCGCCTGTGCAAAAGGTCGGCGATCGCGTCATCGACAACAACGCGATCGACGTCGAGGCGCGCGACAAGACGCGCATCTGATCGGCGCACCTGATCGCGCCTTGGTTCGCGCACCGCGTCGCGCCTCTCTTCATTCCGTCGCGGCGCCGGCGATTCGGCCGCCAGGCGCAGCCTGCGAAACGAGACCGCGCGCCGGTATCCGCATGCGGCTTCGCTGCTTCGCCTTCATGATCACGTCCCACTGATTCCGTGCGCGACCTCGGACGTTCCAAACTCGCGATCAGCGGTGTGGTAGCGCTCGTCGACATCGGACCCGAGCGCCTGC
>JBBQCA010000258.1:0-3535 GCA_038318315.1 Burkholderiales bacterium
TCCACCTCACAAGGAGTTGTAAAAATGAGCAAGATGCAAAAGGGTTTCACGTTGATCGAGTTGATGATCGTCGTCGCGATCATCGGTATCCTGGCTGCCATCGCGCTGCCGGCTTACCAGGACTACACCAAGCGCGCGAAGATGTCGGAAGTGATTCTGGCGGCGAGCGCGTGTCGTACGACGATTACCGAGGTCTATCAATCCGGCAACTCGGCTTCGGCGCCCGCCGCAGGGTCGTGGGGCTGCGAGGTCGCTGCGGGCTCGGGTTCGAAATATGTGACCTCCATTTCTACGTCGGCGGCGGGGGTAGTGACGGCCACGGCAACAGGAATCGATGCGACCAACATTGACGGCAAATCGATCACTTTGACTCCGTACTCCGATGCAGCTAGCACCACCGTGATGTCTCCCACCACAGACTTCGGAAAAGCAGTGGCATCATGGAAGTGTGGACCTGCGGCGGCCAGTGGCGTACCCGCGAAATATCTACCAGGTTCTTGCCGCGGCTAAGATCGACACTTGACTCCGTATCAATCAAGAGGTGCTTTCGAGCACCTCTTTTTTTATGCCGAATACGTTACCCGTTTCATTTGCTCGTTGGAGATTGGGGATTGCGTTCGCCCTGCTTCTCGCAGCGACATTTGTGCTCTCACATCCCTATACCGGGGTCCGACATGATGGAACTCTTTATGCGGGTGAAGCGCTCGCCCGTCTGTTGCCCGGCGAGTTTCATGATGATCTGTATTTTCAGTATGGGTCGCAGGGCCGGTTCACTCTTCTTCCTGCGCTATACGCAAAACTAATCGAAGCGTTTGGCCTTGGACTCGGGACCATCGTCGGCATGCTCGCGGCGTTCGCGCTCTATCTCGCCGCGACCAGCTATCTCGTCTTCTGGCTAGCGCCCAAGCAGCTTCGCTTCGTCTGCATACTCGCGGTTGTCCTCGGATGGACGATCTATGGTGGCAATCGAATCTTCGCGTATTCGGAATCATTTCTGACCGCGCGCAGCTTCGCCGAACCTGCGGTCTTGTTCGGGTTGGGTGCGCTCTTGCGACGGCGACGCCTTCTCGCGGGCCTACTCTTGGTCATTGCCCTGATCGTTCATCCGTTAATCGGCGCAGGCGGCGCGCTCGTCACATGGATCATCCTCGTGCGGGAAGATCGGCGATGGATCGCGTTAGCAGTTATAGCCGCGGTCACGCTCGCCGTGCTTGGCGCGATCGGCGCCGGCCCGTTTGCGGACGTGTTCGCTCGCTACGACGATCAATGGCTCGCGCTAGTTCACGAAGCCAATGGCCATGCCTTCGTGGCGCGCTGGTCCTTGCTCGACTACGGCGTCATTCTCTTCAGTCTCGCTGTGCTCTGGTTCGTCGCGCGATTCGTCGACGGCGGTCGCCTGCGCGGCTTCGTCGTTGCGGTCGTAGTCGCCGGGCTCGGTGCGACCCTTGTCAGTCTGGTCGCCGTCGATCTGCTGCAGAACCCTTTTTTCGGCAAGCTGCAAATCTGGCGCGCTCTGTGGATCATGCAGTGGAGCGCGATGGCGACCTTGCCACTTGCGGTCTTCGCATTGTGGCAGCGAGGCGAACACGGCCGCGTTGCCGCGCTCATGCTCGCGACAGCATGGATGGCTCCGTTCAGCGTCGCTCCGGGTCTGCTCGCGATACTAGCCGTCGTCATCGAATCGTTGCGGGATCGCATCAAGGTCACGCGAACGACCACGCGAATCGTCGGCGCCGCCGCGGTGATAGCGGGGGCATCGATCGCGATGCAGTACGAGGCGCGGGTTTTCAAGCTCGGAATGGTTCTAGAGGAGCCTCTGTCGAACATGCTCGGCCAAGCACTCGCGTTGAACATCTTTCTGTTCGGCGCGGCGCTGCTTGCCATACGCATACTGCCGAAACTCGGATTTGCCGCGCCGATCTTCGCCCTGCTGATCTTTGTCGGTTCGCTCACGTTCTGGGATCAACGTGGAGTCTGGACACACAAGCTCGAGTCCTATCCGCTTGGCACGCACATCTGGACCGGTTTGATCGAGCCCGGTGCGAGGGTCTATTGGTATCACGACCTGACCGCTCCGTGGGTACTGCTTGGACACGCCAACTACTACACCCGACAGCAAGGGTCGGGTGCCGTGTTCTCACGCGACATGGTGGTCGAACTCGACAAGCGGAGGAAGGTGAGCGCGCTCCTGGACTTCCAGGAACAGATCTGCCGCATGATGAACAATCTGAATCAAAAGGCGACGTCCTGCGAACCGGATGTAGAAGCGGTTCGCACTGTTTGCACCGAAGGCGGCATCGACTACGTCGTCCTGCAAAGCACGCTCGAAGGCGCAACCCCGCTGGCCAATTTTTCGACCGATGTCGTCGAAAATGGCTATGAAAAGAGGTTCTATCTTTATCGATGTTCTGCGCTGCAACAGGGATGATGTCGTCATGACGATGATCGATACGGAAGTCGCTGCCGAGGCGCCGGTGTTCGCAACCGGGGGCGGCTCGCGGGCGAGCGAGGCCGTCCGCTATTTCCTCGCATCGGCGGCCGCCCTCGCGCTCGATGCGTCGCTGCTCTGGTTAGGCGTGACGAGGTTGGGACTGCCCGCGTGGTTTGCTGGCGCGACCGCCTACGCGGCGGGACTGGGGTTGATCTACGGGCTGTCGGTGCGATGGGTCTTCGCCAGCCGGGCCATCTCCGATGCGCGCAGCGAGTTCACGATCTTCGCGGCATTGGGCCTGGTCGGCATGGCGCTCAATTCGGGCACGCTGTATGTCGCCACCGCCGCGGGGCTCGCATTACCGCTCGCCAAGGGAATCTCGGCCGCGATCGGTTTCGTCGCCAACTTCATCAGCCGCAAGGCGATCCTTTTTTCTACGCGCGATTCATGACTCTCGATCCTGTCGTCGTCATTGGCGCCGGCCCCGCGGGGCTCACCGCAGCCTACGAATTGATCGAAGGCGGCCACACGGCAATCAAGATCTTCGACGCCGACGCGCAGGTCGGTGGACTCTCGAAAACCGTGGTCCATCACGGCAACCGCATCGATATCGGCGGCCACCGCTTCTTCTCGAAATCCGATTGGGTAATGCGCTGGTGGCTCGACAAGCTTCCGATCGCCGACGACAGCGACCCCGCCACGCTCAAGGCCGATGGAGGCCACGCTTTCCTCGCGTATCAGGGCATGCGCCGCACGCTGGCCGTTGACGACGTACCGCGTAGCTCGAACGAAGCGAGCATGCTGATTCGCGATCGACTGTCGCGCATACTCTTTGGCGGCAAACTCTTCGCGTATCCGCTGAAGATCGATGTGGCCACCGCATGGAAACTCGGTCCGGTCGCCTGCGGGCTTTACGCGATCAGTTACATCAAGGCGCGCGCGTTTCCTAGGCCCGAGTCCACGCTCGAAGACTTCTTCATCAATCGCTTCGGCCGCCGCCTGTACTTGCGCTTCTTCAAGACCTATACCGAAAAGGTGTGGGGACGTTCGTGCACGGAAATCAGCGCGGCCTGGGGCGCGCAGCGCGTCAAGGGGCTGTCAATC
>JBBQCA010000259.1:0-3513 GCA_038318315.1 Burkholderiales bacterium
TCGGGCGTCATGTAGTCATTGGGACGTGCGTCGTATTCCTTTTGCACGGAATCGGGCGCGAGCTTGACGCGCGATGCGAAGTCGGCAGCCTTGAGCACGACCTCGGACACATCACGACGCTGTGCGATCAGCGCTGTGAAACGATCGACCACTTTCTTCGGCACGATCACAGAGTCCTCGACCGCGGCGCTCAGTTGTTGAAGCGCGAGGTCGTCGCGCAGGCGCGCTTCGAATACCGCCGGCGTCATTCCCTGCTGCGCGAGCAGCGCTTGATAGCGATCAGGGCTGAAGCGACCGTTGTCCTGCAAAGCGGGAATGCTCATGATCGTTTCTTGCAGCTTGCGATCCGAGGTGCCCAGAGATTGCTTCTGCGCCTGCATGTACAACACGCGTTGCGCGATCAAACCGTTGAGCGTTTGCGCGCGCGATTCGGGTGAATCGAAAAGCGCGGTATCGACGTTCGGTCCGAAATTCTGACGCATGCGCGCGAGCTGTTCGCGTTGCGCGTTGTCGAGGTCGGCCTGACTGATGGTCTGCCCGCCGACCGTGGCTATGCCTTGCGTGTCCCGACGCATGCGGTCATAGCCCTGGATGCCGAAGAAGACGAACGAGGGCACGATCAGGATCAGCAGGATCAACTGCATCAGGCGCTGATGCGAACGGATGAAATCGAACATGGTCCCGTTTCTGTCGATGCGCCTCGCGGGGTGAGACGCAGATAATAAAAAAGGCGAACGAGCGTTCGCCTTCTTCAGATTTGGCGGAGTGGACGGGACTCGAACCCGCGACCCCCGGCGTGACAGGCCGGTATTCTAACCAACTGAACTACCACTCCAGATAGTGCGCATTGCTTCACAAACTTACGGTCGCGGCACATAACGATCGAACCCCGCCGAACCGCGTCGATGCATCCTTGCCTGGTGGGTGCTGAGAGGCTCGAACTCCCGACCTACGCCTTGTAAGGGCGCCGCTCTACCAACTGAGCTAAGCACCCGTTTCGGCTCGTCAGCACTGACGACCGCATGATGCTCGATGGATTGAACCGCTTACGCCGATCTGCGTCGTCACCCGCAGAAAGCGCGCTAGTTTACTGCATCCTTCAGCGCCTTGCCAGCGCGGAACTTCGGAACCTTCGCCGCCTTGATCTTGATGGCTGCGCCGGTCTGGGGATTGCGGCCGGTGCGCGCGGCGCGCTTGCCCACGGTGAATGTGCCAAAGCCGACCAGAGTCACACTGCCATTTTTTTTCAACGTGGTCTTGATGCCCGATACGACGGACTCGAGCGCACGACCCGCAGCCGCCTTGGAGATATCGGCCGAATGCGCGATGTGTTCGATCAACTCTGACTTGTTCATTTACACCCCTTCACAATTTTTGATTTGGGCGCTCACGTGCTGCCGAGCGCAACTGTCAATGACGCGGTTTCAGGCGTAAAGCGCAGTCCGCGCCACCATCATTTTTCGAATGGTCATTAAGCAATGTGAGGCTTGCTGTGTCAAGCCGGAGCGACCCTGAATGTGCGTACTTTCTGCGCCTTCTTGTTGCGCATCCTCTCCATCGCGCGATCAAAAAAAACGCGGCATCGAAATACGATGCCGCGCGATGCCACCCTGATTGCGTGTCGCTGTTTCAGTGCTTGATCAGCTTGCCTTCTTCGGCGGTCTGCTCCGCGGGTATCGCCCGAGCAGCGACCGCGGCATCCGTCGCTGCAGTGGCCGCACCGGGCAGCGTCGCCTCGACATCCTCCGGCAACGGCACCGGCTGGCGTTCAAGCGCGACCTCGAGCACGCGATCGATCCATTTCACCGGAATGATCTCGAGGCGGTTCTTCACGTTGTCGGCAATCTCGTGCAGATCCTTGACGTTGTCTTCGGGGATCAGAACGGTCTTGATGCCGCCGCGATGTGCCGCGAGCAACTTCTCCTTGAGTCCACCGATCGGCAACACCTCGCCGCGCAGCGTGATCTCGCCGGTCATCGCGACATCGGCACGCACGGGAATCTTGGTCAGGGCCGACACCATCGCGAGCGTGATGGCGGCTCCCGCCGAAGGTCCGTCTTTCGGCGTCGCGCCTTCGGGCGCGTGCACGTGCATGTCGCGCTTCTCCCAGGCGTCGTCGGGAATGCCGAGACGTCGCGAGCGCGAGCGCACCACCGAACGCGCCGCTTCGACCGACTCCTTCATCACGTCGCCCAGCGAACCGGTGCGTTCGATCTTTCCCTTGCCGGGCATCACCGCGACTTCGATCGTCAGCAGATCGCCGCCGACCTCGGTCCACGCGAGTCCATTGACCTGGCCGATCTGGTTCTGCTTCTCGGCCATGCCGAAGTTGTAGCGACGCACGCCGAGGAACTTGTCGAGGTTGCGCGCGGTGACCTGCACCTTGCCCTCGTGTTTTTTCAGCAGCAGCATCTTCACGACCTTGCGGCAGATCTTGGAGATCTCGCGTTCCAGCGCGCGCACGCCCGCCTCGCGGCTGTAGTAGCGAATGATGTCGCGCACCGCGCTTTCGGCGACGTGGAGTTCGTCCTTCTTGACGCCGTTGTTCCTGATCTGCTTGGGCAGCAGATAGCGCAACGCGATGTTGACCTTCTCCTCTTCGGTGTATCCCGAGAGGCGAATCACTTCCATGCGGTCGAGCAACGCCGGCGGTATGTTGAACGAGTTCGACGTCGCGACGAACATCACGTCCGACAGATCGAAATCGACTTCGATGTAGTGATCCTGGAAGGTGTGGTTCTGCTCGGGATCGAGTACCTCGAGCAGCGCCGACGCCGGGTCGCCGCGGAAGTCCTGGCCCATCTTGTCGACTTCGTCGAGCAGGAAGAGCGGATTGCGAACGCCCGCCTTGGTCAGGCTCTGCAGGATCTTGCCGGGCATCGAGCCGATGTAGGTGCGACGGTGGCCGCGGATCTCGGCCTCGTCGCGCACACCACCCAACGCCATGCGAACGAACTTGCGATTGGTCGCACGCGCGATCGACTGCCCGAGAGAGGTCTTGCCCACGCCGGGGGGGCCGACCAGGCACAGGATCGGCGCCTTCAGTTTGTCGACGCGTTGCTGAACCGCGAGGTATTCCAGTATGCGTTCCTTGACCTTGTCGAGCCCGAAGTGGTCCTCGTTGAGGACTTGTTCGGCGAGCTTCAGGTCGTTGGTGACCTTGCTCTTCTTCTTCCACGGCAAGCCGACCAGCGTGTCCAGATAGTTGCGCACGACGGTGGCTTCGGCCGACATCGGCGACATCAGCTTCAACTTCTTCAATTCGCCGTCGGCTTTGGTCTTGGCTTCCTTCGACATGCGCGCGGCCTTGATCTTCTTCTCGAGCTCTTCGATGTCGGCGCCATCCTCGCCTTCGCCGAGCTCCTTCTGGATCGCCTTGACCTGCTCGTTGAGGTAGTACTCGCGCTGGCTCTTCTCCATCTGGCGCTTGACGCGGCCACGGATGCGCTTCTCGACCTGCAGGATGTCGAGCTCGGTCTCGAGCTGCGTGAGCAGATGCTCGAGGCGCTCGGA
>JBBQCA010000260.1:0-3491 GCA_038318315.1 Burkholderiales bacterium
AACCGAAGCGAAGCTGGCCAGCTACATCCACGGCACGCGCATCGGCGTGCTGGTCGAGTACGACGCGGCCGACGAACAGGTCGGCAAGGATCTCGCGATGCACATCGCCGCCAGCAAGCCGCTGACCGTGTCGAGGGACGACGTCCCGGCCGACAAGATCGAGACCGAGCGCAAGGTCTTCACCGCGCAGGCTGCGGAGTCGGGCAAGCCGGCCGACATCGTCGCGAAGATGGTCGAAGGCCGGGTCGCGAAATACCTGGCCGAGGTCGCGCTGCTCGGTCAGCCGTTCGTGAAGAACCCCGACGAGACGATCGAGAAGATGTTGAAGGCCAAGGGCGCGCGCGTGTTGCGCTTCGCGCTCTATGTCGTGGGCGAAGGCATCGAGAAGCGCAGAGACGATTTCGCGGCCGAAGTTGCGGCGCAGGTTGCCGCGGCCCACAAGTAGTCGGGCTGGCGAAATCAACGATAATGCGGCCCTTGTGCGAGGCCGGTGGCGACGCGCTTGGCGATGCGAACAGTGAGCGAGGATAGACGCGAGATGGCATTGGCCTACAAGCGGGTGTTGCTGAAGCTCTCGGGCGAAGCATTGATGGGTGACGATTCATTCGGCATCAATCGATTGACCATCGAGAAGATGGTGGCCGATATCGCGGAGGTGGTGAAGAGCGGCGTCGAGTTGGCGATCGTGATCGGCGGAGGAAACATTTTTCGCGGGGTCGCGCTCGGCGCTTCGGGAATGGACCGGGCGACCGCCGACTACATGGGCATGCTTGCGACGATGATGAACGCGCTCGCGCTGCAGGACGCGTTGATGCGGGCGGGCGTCTCGGCGCGCGTGCTCTCGGCGCTGCGCATGGATCAGGTGGTCGAGCCGTATATCCGGCCCAAGGCGATGCGCCACCTCGAAGAAGGCCGGGTGGTGATCTTCGCTGCCGGGACCGGCAACCCGTTCTTCACGACCGATACCGCGGCCGCATTGCGCGGCGCCGAGATCGGCGCCGAGATCGTGTTGAAGGCGACCAAGGTCGATGGCGTCTACAGCGCCGATCCCAACAAGGACAAGACCGCAACGCGCTACGCGACCATCAGCTTCGACGAAGCGATCGGCAAGCATCTGCAGGTGATGGACGCGACCGCGTTCGCGTTGTGCCGCGATCAGAAGTTGCCGATCAAGGTGTTCTCGATCGTCAAGCCGGGCGCGTTGATGCGCGTGTGCGAAGGCGCCGACGAGGGCACGCTGGTTCACGTTTAGTTAATAACGAAACGCACAGGAAACGCGCATGGCGATTGCCGACATCAAAAACAACGTCGAGCAGAAAATGCAGAAGTCGCTCGAGACCCTGAAGACCGACCTGGCCAAGGTCCGCACCGGGCGCGCTCATACGGGCTTGCTCGATCACATTCACGTCGACTACTACGGTTCGCCCACCGCATTGAGCCAGGTCGCGAACGTGACGCTGGTCGATTCACGACCCATCGGCGTGCAGCCCTGGGAAAAGAAGATGGTGCAAGTGGTCGAGAAGGCGATACGCGATGCCGACCTGGGTCTGAATCCCGCGACCAGCGGCGACATGATTCGCGTGCCGATGCCCGCGCTTACCGAAGAGCGTCGTCGCGAACTCACGAAAGTGGTCAAGAGCGAAGGCGAGGACGCGAAGATCGCGATCCGCAATCTGCGTCGCGACGCGAACAATCAGTTGAAGGAAGCCCTCAAGGCCAAGGAGCTTTCCGAGGACGACGAGCGTCGCGCGCAGGACGACGTACAGAAATTGACCGACCGCAGCATCGCCGAGATCGACAAGATGGTCACGCAGAAGGAAGCGGAGATCATGACGGTTTGAGCTCGCGCTCGAATCGCTCATCGATGCGCCGACCCGACATGCATGCCATGCGTCCTTTCGTCTCGTGTTGTGTGCGTGGCTGACCTGCGAGGACGCAGCGAATGAAACAACGCGCCAGTTCCACGCAGACCATACCGGCCACCGGCGAAGTCCCGCGCCACGTTGCCATCATCATGGACGGCAACGGCCGTTGGGCGACCTCGCGGCATCTGCCGCGCGCGGCCGGACACTCGAAGGGTGTCGATCGCGTCGAAGAGATCGTCGAGGCCTGCATCGCGCGCGGCATCACGCACCTGACTCTGTTTGCATTCAGTTCCGAGAACTGGCGGCGTCCGGCCGACGAAGTCTCGCTGCTGATGCGACTTTTCATCGGCACACTGGAACGACAGGTCGCGCGCCTCCACGCGAACGGCATACGGCTGTGCGTGATCGGCGATCCCGATCGCTTCGAGCCGCGTCTGCGCGAGTTGATCGAGTCGGCCCAGCAGAAGACCCTCGGTAACGAAAAGCTCACGCTCACGATTGCGGCGAACTACGGCGGGCGAGCCGACATCCTGATGGCGATTCGCAAGCTGCTGCTCGCACACCCGGAGCTTGCCGACGATCCATCGCGCATCGACGAAGAAAACTTCGCGCCGTATCTCGCGATGCACGACCTCCCCGAACCGGATCTGTTCATACGAACCGGCGGCGAGCAGCGCATCAGTAATTTTCTTCTCTGGCAACTCGCCTATACCGAGCTGTATTTCACCGACGTCTACTGGCCCAGCTTCGATGCGAAGGAACTCGACCTGGCCATCGCTTCGTACCGTACGCGCGAACGACGCTTCGGGCGCACGAGCGACCAATTGAGCGCTTGAACGTGCGCACGAGCGAGCGCGTAAAATTCCGCGCGACGAATTTCAGCCGATGGTTCCGCCGATCACTCCGCCAGGCACACCGCCGATCATGCTGAAGCAACGCATCATCACGGCCCTGGTCTTGCTTGGGCTGCTCGCACTGGTGCTGACGGTCGCGCGCCCCTGGGGCTTCCCCCTGTTCGCGTTGCTGCTGGTCGGCGCGGTGATCGCCGAATGGCTGTCGCTGCTCGGACTGTCGCGGACCACCACCATCGTCACTGCCGGTCTGATGATGTTCGTGCTCTTTCTGATCGATGCGAGCGCCTACGCGGCACGCGTCGCGATGATCGTGTGGATCGCAACCGCGGCGATCTGGCTCGCGCTCGCGATCGGTCTCTTCGTCTCGGGCCGCTTTCCGCCGTCGGATCGCTGGCGACTGCCTTACGCCGGGCTCGCGCTGTTGCTGCCTGCCGCCTGCTGGTTCGCGCTGGTCGCCGCATATCGGAACGGACTGGTGTTCCTGATCTCGATCCTGGCGATCGTCTGGGCTGCGGACATCGCCGCATATTTCGCCGGCCGTGCGTTCGGCAAGAAGAAGCTCGCCCCCGCGATCAGTCCCGGCAAGACCTGGGCGGGCGCGATCGGCGGCGCCATCGCCGTGGTGGTCCTTGCGTTAGTCGCGCTCGAACTGCCGCAGTTGTCGTCCAGTTTCTTCTCCGTGCTCGGGCAACGCTGGCCATCGGCGGTGGTGATTGCGGTGACGCTGCTGCTCGTCGTCCTGAGCATCGTCGGCGATCTGTTCGAGTCGCAA
>JBBQCA010000261.1:0-3481 GCA_038318315.1 Burkholderiales bacterium
CGCGGGCATCGTCATTCACTACAGCGGGCTCGCGTGGATCGATCCGGCGATCGGCATCGTGATCGCGCTTGTGATCCTCGCAAGCACCTGGGGCCTGCTGCGCGACTCGATGCGGCTCGCGCTCGCCGCGGTGCCCGCCGATGTCGATCCCGACGCGGTGCGCGCCTACCTCTGCGGACTCGAGGGCGTGCACGCCGTGCACGATCTTCACATCTGGGCGATGAGCACGACCGAGAACGCCTTGACCGCGCATCTGGTCATGCCGGGTGGACACCCCGGCGATGCCTTCCTCGTCGACGTCGCGCACACGATCGAGCATCGACATCGCGTCGGCCACGTGACCCTGCAGATCGAGACCGCCGACAGCGCGATGTCGTGCAAGCTCGAAGCCCATCACGCGACGTGATCAGAGCAGTACCAGCGTCGCCAGGCCCAGGAAGATAAAGAACCCCAGGGTATCGGTCGCGAAGGTCAACAACACCGACGAACCGATCGCCGGATCCTTGCCGAAGCGCGCACGCGTGAGCGGCACGATCATGCCCAGCGTCGCGCCGACCAGCATGTTGGCGACCATCGCCGCGGCCATCACCGGCCAGATCGCGAGGCGACCCGACATCGCGAACGCGAAGCCTCCGGCGATCACGCCGCCACCGAGGCCGATCAGCACCGCGACGGACAACTCCTTGATCACGAGCTGCCGCACGTTCGACGGCGCGATGCGCCCCAGCGCGAGCGCGCGAATGATCAGCGTCATCGTCTGGTTGCCCGAATTCCCGCCTATGCCCGCGATGATCGACATCAGGAAGGCGAGCATCACGATCTTGCCGACCGTCCCTTCGAAGCGCGACGCGACGAAGGCCGCGATCGATGCTGTCACGAGATTGAGCAAGAGCCACGGTGCGCGGTTCCTGATCGAGTCCTTGATCGGCGCGAAGATGTCTTCTTCCTCGCGCAGGCCCGCGGCCGAGAGCTGCGCTTCCTCGGACTCCTCGCGGATCACGTCGACGACCTCGTTGACGGTGAGCCGGCCGACCAGTCGCCCGAACTGATCGACCACCGGCGCCGACACCAGGTCATAACGCTCGAACGCCTGCGCCGCATCGCCCGCGTCGTCCTCGGGCTGCAGGGTCAACAGGTCGGTTCGCATCACCTTGACGACTTCGGTGTCCGGCTCGTTGATCAGCAAGCGATCGAGCGGAAGCGAGCCGATCAGCTTGTTGTCGCCATCGACGATGAAGACCTGATCGGATTGATCGGGCAACTCGTCGAAGCGCCGCAGATAGCGCAGCACCACCTCGAGCGTCACGTCATCGCGGATCGTGACCATCTCGAAATCCATGCGCGCACCGACCGAGTCCTCGGGAAAGCTCATCGCCGCGCGCACCTGCTCGCGCTCTTCGGGCGTGAGCTCGCTCGACAGCAGATCGAAGACCTGCGGCGGCAGGTCGGGCGCGAGATCGGCCAGTTCGTCGGCGTCGAGTTCCTCGACCGCCGCGACCAGTTCGTCGGTGGTCATCGACGCGACCAGCGACTCGCGCACGCCTTCGGACAATTCGAGCAGCACGTCGCCCGAGTCGACCTGGCTCTCTTCGGACTTGATGTGCTTCCAGACGGCGAGCCGGTCCTCGTTCGACAACGCCTCGAGGATGTAGGCGACGTCGGCCGGATGCAGGCGGTCGAGTTCGCGCTCGAGCTCGACTTCGTGCTGGTTATTCGTCAGCGCCTCGACCAGCCGGTGCTTCTCGGCGCGCTCGCCGTAGTCCTGGTTGTGCGTGACCGCTTCGACGCGCCGCGCACGACGCAGCAACGCCTCCACCCGCTCGAGCGCGCGCTGCGCGTCGTCGGGATCGCGCGGCGTGGCTACTCGCGAAGCGGGATTCACAAGATCGGTCATGGCCGGCATTGTAAGGATGCCGGCTAACGGTCAGCGTCTCGATTTGAAGTCTTGCAGCGGGCGCAAGCTGTCATCGGGCGATAGACAGCTTGCTCTGGAGCGCGGCACAGCGCGAATGGTTGCACTCGCCCCTGAACGGCTGCTTTTCCGCGTTGCGGCAGGTCCGCTTTGGGTCGGTCGAAAGCGGAAATTCAAACTGAGACGCTACTGTCTGCCACGCCCGCTTCCTCAGCGCTTCGCCCGCGTCATCAACAGGATGCCAGCCAGCGCGCAGGCGAACGCAATGGCGTGAACGGCGGTGGGCCGCTCACCCAGGAACACGATGCCAACCAGTGCCGAAGAGACCGGCAATGCGGTCGTGAACACGCCGGCCTGGCTTGCGGGCACATGCTTGAGCCCGGTTAGCCAGAGCCAGGTCGACAGCACGCTGGCGCCGATCGCATAGCACGCGATCAGGATCCACAGCATGGGCGTGATGCGCGCGAAATCGAAATGCGCTCCTTGCCAGATGCCCATCGGCAGCATCAGCGCGAGGCCCACCAGATTCATCCACGCCGCGATCTGCATCGGCCCGACCGAAGCCGTGGTCAGCCGCTTGCCCAACACCACGAAGATCGCTTCGCAGCACACCGCGCCGACGATGAAGACGTTGCCGATCAAGGCATCGCCAACGTCCGCACCCCCTGCGACAGGCGCAGTCCCGCTGCCTTGAGTCCGCACCAGCGTGAGCGCGCCTACGCCGATCACGGCCAGCGCGATCGCCACCATCGCGCGACCGTTGATGCGCTCCCCGAGCATGAACAACGAGAACACCGCCACGGCTGCGGGAATCATGCTCATGATCAAGCCCGCCGCGGTGGCGGAAGTGCGCGCGACGCCCGACAGCATGAAGATCGAAAACAAAAAATTGCCGAAGAAGGACAGGTCCAGCAAGGTCTTCTTCTGCGGCCACGCGATCGCGAGACCCCCGCGCGGAAACGTCCACGGCAACAGCGCGATCGCCGCGATGCCGAAACGTATCGATGCAAGCAGGAAGACCGGCACGGTTTCGACGATGACTTTCGAGAAGCCGACGTAGGCACCGACCACCGACATGCCGGCGGCGAGAAACAGGTAAGCCGACAGCGGCGCGGCAAGGCGCGTAGAACCCGCAGCGGGGGTCGGGGTCATGGCATCACCACACGCATCAACCCCATTGCGGGGACCGGTGCATCAGGGCAACTCCGCATCGCCCATCCACCGCGCGACCGCCGCGCTGCGGCGCGCGAGATAGGCCGAGCCGCGATGCGTGTCGTAGAAGCGCGGGTTGGGCAACATCACCGCGAGCTGTGCGGCCTGCGCGGCAGTCAGCTGCGAAGCCGAGACGCCGAAGTAGTGGTGCGCAGCGGCCTCCGCGCCGAACACGCCGTTGCCCCACTCGATCACGTTCAGATAGATCTCCAGGATGCGTTGCTTGCTCATCCAGAACTCGAGCATGTAGGCGATCACCAGCTCCTGCCCTTTGCGCAGATAGCTGCGTTCGCCCGAGAGAAAGAGGTTCTTCGCGAGCTGCTGCGTGATGGTTGAACCACCCTTGATGCGCGCGCG
>JBBQCA010000262.1:0-3473 GCA_038318315.1 Burkholderiales bacterium
TTGAACGCCTTGTCGCCGACGTGCGGCTCGATCTGACAACACGCGACGCGCACGGGAGCAATTGCAGCAGGAGTGTCGGAAGCGGCCATCCATTCACCTCGGTTGAAGCACAAGAAAACCAGTGTAAGTAAACGCTATGCCGGTTGCCTCGGGTGAAACCCTCTCGTCAGAAAGTCGGCGGCGTGTTGATCCAGATGACCTTGTCGATCTCTGGGCTGGATTGCGATAGGTGTGGTCGAGGTTCGAGGGAAACCAGAATGAGTCACCCGATTCCCGTCTCGCTAGAACCCCGTACCCCTTCGGTCTTCGTTTTGTGTAGCCTGGCAAAAGAATCTTTTTCCAAGAGCGGAATCATCTTCGCCGATGAGCGGCAAGCCGAGCCGTGCAGACCGCCGGCCTCGATCGATTTGCTTGAGTGTCTCCCTGCCCCACACAGCGAAAGCGTTCGATTCACTTACGCGCCCGCATGGCATCGCCATCGCGGCACGCCACGCAACGCGTCGGAAACGCCGGCGGTGTTGGGAATCAGTCCGTGGACATCACCCTATCAACTGTGGCTGGTGAGACTGGACAGGTCGAGCAAGAGGAAGCCGGCAACGCGCCACAGTCGGAACTCGAGCCGGGCGCACGCGCGGCGTAGGTGGTCAAAGACTTAGAAATCTACCTAAGTCCTTGCTCTTTATGGTGCCGCTGGACGGAATCGAACTGTCGACCTTCGCATTACGAATGCGCTGCTCTACCAACTGAGCTACAGCGGCGTACTGCCGAGGGCGCGATTATACGGATACGGTCGCGTCGCGCAAATGCATCTCGAGCGCGGCTACCGGCAATTCACTCTGCGTCGGGCTGCACGGACGGCACGGCCCGTTGAAACGCGTCGAGTTGCATGCATGCATCGAAGACGCGCATCACGGTCGGCATCGTCTTGAAATCGCAATCGACGCGCTGACCGTTGAAGATCTGCGGAACCAGCGTCACGTCGGCCAGCGTCGGCGCATCGCCATGGCAGTAGCGGCCGGTCATGGTCGATGACGCGAGCTGCGCCTCCATCGCCTGCAATCCGCTCTCGACCCAGTGGCGATACCAGGCGTTCTTCGCGTCTTCGTCGACGCCCAGCGTCTTGACCAGATAGCGCAGCACGCGAAGGTTGTTGATCGGATGAATGTCGCACGCGATGCCCAGCGCAAGCGCACGCACGCGCGCGCGTTCGCCGGCTTCGCGCGGCAACAACGGCGGCTCGGGATGGGTCTCGTCGAGGTACTCGATGATCGCGAGCGATTGCGTGAGGGTGAGGGGCGGCTCGCGCGTGTCGTCGATCAGGACCGGCACCAGCGCGTCGGGATTCATCGCGCGGAATTCGGGCGTGCGTTGCTCGCCGCCGTTGTTGAGCAGATGGATAGCCCGATAGTCGTACGGCAGATCCTTGAGGTTCAGCGCGATGCGCACGCGAAACGACGCGGAGCTGCGGAAGTAGTTGTAGAGCTGCATGGCGCGTGGCTTTCGTGATTCGATGGGTCAGGTTCGCAATGCGCGAATCAGTGCTCGATCGATCCGATCATGCTGCCGCGATCGAGGTTGCCGCCAAGTCCGGGCGGCAATGGAAAGCGTACGTTCTCTTCGACACCCGCGAGCTTCCTGACCGAAGCGATGCCATGCGCCTTCAAGGCCGCGATCAATTCGGCCACCAGGACTTCGGGCGCCGACGCGCCTGCCGTGACGCCGACGCGACGCTTGCCGGCAAGCCACGCAGGATCGACCTGGGACGCGTTCTCGACCATGTAGGCCTCGACGCCCATGCGCGCGCCGACTTCGCGCAGGCGATTGCTGTTGGAACTCGCGGGGCTGCCGATCACGAGGATCAGGTCGCACTGCGGCGCCATGAATTTCACCGCGTCCTGGCGGTTCTGGGTCGCGTAGCAGATGTCGTTGCGCTTGGGTTCGAGGATGGTCGGGAAGCGACGCTTCAAGGCGCCGGTCACTTCGGCGGCATCGTCGACCGACAATGTGGTCTGCGTCACGTACGCGAGCTTGTCCGGATCGCGCACCGCGAGGCGCTCGACATCGTCGACCGTCTCGACCAGATGGATGCCTTCGCTGGCCTGTCCCATCGTGCCCTCGACTTCGGGGTGTCCCTTGTGACCAACCATGATGATCTCGCGATCGGCGGCGCGCATCTTCGCGACTTCGACATGAACCTTGGTCACCAGCGGACAGGTCGCGTCGAACACCGTGAGCCCGAGCGCCTCGGCCTCGGCACGCACCGCCTGCGAGACGCCATGCGCGCTGAAGACGACCATGTTGCCCTTGGGGACGTCGTTTAGATCCTCGATGAAGACCGCGCCCTTGGCGCGCAAGTCATCGACCACGTACTGGTTGTGCACGATCTCGTGCTTCACGTAGATCGGTGCGCCGAAGCGCGACAGCGCACGTTCGACGATCTCGATCGCGCGATCGACGCCCGCGCAGAAGCCGCGCGGCTGCGCGAGCAGGACTTCTCGGTCCGGGCTCGACGTCGGCAAAGCGGCGGGTCCCGCGACAGATTCATTGCTCATCAAAGTATTCCCACGATCCGCACCTCGAAGCGCACCGGCTGGCCCGCCAGCGGATGATTGAAGTCGAAGATCGCATAATTGTCGTCGATCGCCCGGAAGACTCCCGCATAGCGTCCGCCACCCGGTGCATTGAACTCGACCACGTCTCCCGGTACATAGTCGTTCGTCGCGCTCTGTTGTTCGAGCACCTTGCGTTCCAGGCGCTGCACCAGCTCGGGGTTGCGCGGTCCGAAGGCTACCCCCGGCGCGAGCTCGAAGACGCGATGCGCGCCGACAGTCAGACCGTGCAGATGCGCCTCGAGAGCGGGAGACAGTTGACCCACGCCGAGTTGCAGAGTTGCGGGCTGGGCACCGAAGGTGCTGACAATGTCGTCCGCCGCCGCGGCGCCGGCCGCGGCGCCATCGTGCGCAAGGACGCCGACGCGATAGTGCAGCGTCAGGTAGGAATCGGCGACGACGGCGGGAGGATGTGCGTGGTGAAGAGTCATGCGTATGCTCGACCGAGCATGCAGAGTAAAGACTGCCATTCTAACGAACGCGAGGAGTCCCTTGCCCATCACCGACTGGCCCGAAGCCGAGCGGCCGCGCGAACGCCTCTTCAAGTACGGCGCGCAGGCCTTGTCGGATGCGGAACTGCTCGCGCTCTTCCTGCGCACCGGCACAGCAGGCCGGACGGTGGTCGATGTCGCGCGCGAATGCCTGTCGCGATTCGGCGGACTGAGCGGCCTCTTCGCCGCCTCGCAAACCAGCTTCTGCACGATCGCCTGCCTCGGTCCGGCGCGCTTCGCGCAATTGCAGGCGGTGCCGGAGATGATGCGTCGCTCGCTGGGCGAGACCCTGGTCGAACGGCCGATGTTCGATTCGCCGACTACCGTGCGCGATTACCTGAGGCTCAACATCGGCACCAAGCCGCACGAGGTC
>JBBQCA010000263.1:0-3454 GCA_038318315.1 Burkholderiales bacterium
GCGGTGCGACCGCGCCGACCACCGAAACGGACCCGCGTTCGCGCGAAGGTCTTCGCAATCGTGACCGGGACGTCAGATGATCAATCGCCTCATCGTCGTCGTGCTCGGCGTGTTGATCGCGCTGATGATCCTGTCGTCGACCTTCTATGTCGTGGACCAGCGCAAGTACGCCATCCTGTTCGCGTTCGGTGAAATCAAGGACGTGATCCGCGAGCCCGGGCTGCACTTCAAGTTGCCGCCGCCGTTCCAGAACGTGATCTATCTGGACAAGCGCATCCTCACCATCGACTCGCCCGAGGCCGAGCGCTTCATCACGGCCGAGAAGCGCAACATCCTGGTGGACACGTACGTGAAGTGGAGGATCGTCGAGCCGCGCCAGTACTACATCAGCATCGGCGCCGAGCAGGATCGCGCGGTCACGCGCATGGGTCAGATCATCAAGGCCGCCTTGAACGAAGAGATCACCAAGCGCACCACGCACGAGGTGGTATCGGGCGAGCGCGAGAAGGTGATGGCCGCGATCAAGGGCAAGGTCGCCGACGAAGCCAAGCAGATCGGCGTCGAGATCGTCGATGTGCGCTTGAAGCGTGTCGATCTGCTGCCCGAAATCAGCGAATCGATCTATCGGCGCATGGAGGCCGAGCGCCATCGCGTGGCCAACGAACTGCGTTCGACCGGCGCGGCCGAGTCGGAGAAGATTCGTGCCGACGCCGATCGCCAGTTCCAGGTGATCATCGCCGAAGCCTATCGCGATGCGGAGAAGACCAAGGGTGAGGGCGACGCGCGAGCATCGGCACTCTATGCACAGGCGTTCGGATCGAATCCCGAGTTCTATGCGTTCTATCGCAGCCTCGACGCCTATCGCAAGACCTTCCGCGGCAAGGGCGACGTGTTCGTGGTCGATCCATCCACCGACTTCTTCAAGTTCATGAAGAATCCGGAAGGCTCGGCGCCCGCGCCGGCCAAGAAGCGCTGATCGCCGGTCGCATGGGGCTTCCATGGGCGCGTCGATCGTCATCGCATTCGGCCTGGTATTGATCCTCGAAGGCATCGTGCCGCTGGTGTTTCCGGCGATGTGGAAAGAAACCTTTCGACGCATCACCGGGCTCGAAGACGGCCAACTGCGCTTCATCGGATTGATGGCCGTGGTGGCTGGCATCGCCGTGCTGCTCGCGATGCACGCGTTCTAGCGACGCACACGCGAGGCGTCGCGCTGTCAGCCTCACACTCCGCCTCGTAGCGAATTTTTTTTCACTCACTCGATTCGACATGCCCGC
Source organism: Burkholderiales bacterium (assembly GCA_038318315.1). Classification (GTDB taxonomy): domain Bacteria; phylum Pseudomonadota; class Gammaproteobacteria; order Burkholderiales; family Burkholderiaceae_D; genus CAHJXF01. The sequence goes on from JBBQCA010000263.1 coordinate 1,278, forward strand.
CTGGTCGCTCCCTGAAGCGATAGCCGACATCCTGCCTGCCGAAGCGCGGCGGATCGAGGCCTTGCGCCGCGCGCTGCTCGATCTGTTTCGCGGCTATGGCTACGAGCTCGTGATGCCGCCGATGCTCGAATACGTCGAGTCGCTGCTGTCCGGTACCGGACGCGACCTCGACCTGCAGATGTTCAAGCTGGTCGATCAGATGTCGGGCCGCACCATGGGCCTGCGCGCCGACATCACGCCGCAGGTCGCGCGCATCGATGCGCACCTGCTCAATCGTCCAGGCGTGACGCGCCTTTGCTACGCGGGCAGCGTGCTCTATACGCGCCCGCGATCGCTGACCGGCACGCGCGAGCCCTTCGTCGTCGGCGCGGAGTTGTACGGCCACGCGGGCATCGAGGCCGATCTCGAAATCCAGGAACTGCTGCTCGCGACCTTGTCCGCAGCGGGCGTCGTTCGGCCGCGCCTCGATCTCGGTCATGCGGAAATCCTGCGCGCGATCCTCGCCGCAGATCCGCGCGGCTTCGTGATCGCCGAGCGGGTCTATCCGCTGTTGCAGAGCAAGGCGCGCGACGAGCTCGCGGCGCTGAAAGATGAATTGAGCGTCTCGACCTGCAAGGCGCTGGTGGATCTGAGCACACTCTATGGTGGCGTCGAAGTGCTGGCGCGCGCGCGATCCGTCCTGCCGCCTCTGCCGCGCATCGCGTCCGCGCTCGATGTGCTCGAACGCCTGGCCGCGGCGCTCGAGCCCGATCGCGTCTCGATCGATCTGGCCGACTTGCGCGGCTACCACTATCACAGTGGCACGATGTTCGCGGCCTACTGCGAAGGCCTGCCCAACAGCATTGCGCAGGGCGGGCGTTATGACGAAGTCGGCCTCGCCTTCGGGCGTGCGCGGCCGGCTACCGGCTTTTCGCTCGACCTGCGCGAGCTGGCGCGCGTGGCGGCGATCGAAGACCCGCACAGCGCGATCGTGGCGCCCTGCGGCGACGATGCGGCGATGAAAGCCGCAATCTCGAAGCTGCGTGACGAAGGCGAAATCGTCGTGCAGCAGCTGCCGTCGTCGCAACCGGCAGGTGCGATATCGCAGTCGGATCGAAGTCTCGTAGTGCGCGACGGCGCCTGGGTCGTCGCATCGTGATCCGACGCGCAACGTCGTCCATGCACCCACTCACTTCAACACGGTTCACATCATGAGCAAGAACGTCGTCGTCATCGGCACGCAATGGGGCGATGAAGGCAAAGGCAAGGTCGTCGATTGGCTGACCGATCACGCGCGCGCGGTGGTGCGCTTCCAGGGCGGCCACAACGCGGGTCATACGCTGATCGTCCGCGGCACGAAGACCGTGCTGCGCCTGATTCCTTCGGGGATCATGCGACCGGAGACCCGGTGCTTCATCGGCAACGGTGTGGTGCTTTCGCCCGAAGCCTTGCTGAAGGAGATCGACGAACTCGAAGCCGCGGGCATCGATGTCGCATCGCGCCTTTCGATCAGCGAAGCGTGTCCGTTGATCCTCTCCTATCACGTCGCGATCGATCAGGCGCGCGAGATCAAGCGCGGCGTCGACAAGATCGGCACCACCGGCCGCGGCATCGGCCCCGCGTATGAGGACAAGGTCGCGCGCCGAGCGATCCGCCTGCAGGATCTGTTCACGCCCGATCGCTTTCGCGAGCGGCTCGACGAAGTCCTCGACTATCACAACTTCGTGCTCAAGCATTACCTGAACGCGACCGAAATCGTCGCCGACGAAGTGTTCGACGCCGCGATGGCGTTGGCGCCCCGGGTCAAGAAGATGGTCGCCGACGTCCCGCGCGAATTGGCGCGGTTGCAGGCCGAGGGATGCAATCTCCTGTTCGAGGGCGCGCAAGGCACCTTGCTCGATGTCGATCACGGCACCTATCCGTTCGTCACGTCCAGCAATTGCGTGGCGGGTGCCGCGTCGGCCGGCGCGGGCGTAGGCCCGCAATGCCTGCACTACGTGCTCGGCATCACCAAGGCCTACACCACGCGCGTGGGCTCGGGGCCATTCCCGACCGAACTGTTCGACGACGTCGGCCGCCATCTCGCCGAGAAGGGCAAGGAGTTCGGATCGGTGACGGGTCGCGCGCGTCGCTGCGGCTGGTTCGATGCGGCGGCGCTCAAGCGCTCGATCCAGATCAACGGCGTCTCGGGCCTGTGC
>JBBQCA010000264.1:0-3452 GCA_038318315.1 Burkholderiales bacterium
TTTCTGCTGCGCATCATCCGCAAACCGTCCGAATCCCTTCGCTCCCATTTCTGTGCCCGTTCATGTCCCCACCGAGCCGTCGAACTTGAACGCCTACGACGCAAGCCTCGCATCGCCCGACGTTGTGCGGGCGACGCTGCAGGCATCCTCGTTGTTGGCGCCGGTTGCCGACGACATGCGCGCGATGGATGCGCTGATCCGGGAGCGCCTGCATTCGGACGTGGTGCTCGTCAACCAGGTGGCCGAGTACATCATCGGCGCCGGCGGCAAGCGCCTGCGACCGGCGTTGCTGTTACTGATCGCGGGCGCGCTCGATTATCGAGAACCGCATCGACTGACGCTTGCGGCCGTGGTCGAGTTCATCCACACCGCGACACTTCTGCATGACGACGTCGTCGATGAATCCGATCTCAGGCGCGGACGCCAGACCGCCAACGCGCTGTTCGGCAATGCCGCGTCGGTACTGGTCGGGGATTTCTTGTATTCACGCTCGTTCCAGATGATGGTCGATGTCGGCAGCCTGCCGGTGATGCGCACGCTCGCCGATGCGACCAACGTGATCGCGGAAGGTGAAGTGCTGCAGCTTCTCAACATTCACGACCCCGACGTGGATGAGGAACGCTACATGCAGGTGATTCGCTACAAGACCGCCAAGCTCTTCGAAGCTTCGGCGCGGCTTGCCGCGATCCTCGCGGGATGCACGGACGAACAGCAGGAGCCCTGGGCCGAATTCGGACGTCGTATCGGTACCGCGTTCCAGTTGATCGACGACGTGCTCGACTACTCGGGAGTGACTGCCGAGATCGGCAAGAACGTCGGCGACGATCTGCGCGAAGGCAAGCCGACTCTTCCGCTCATCTTTCTGCTCGAGCGCGGCAATGCGGCGCAGAAGACGCTGGTGAGAAACACCGTGATCGACAGCGCGCATGCGGATCTCGCCAGCATTCAGGCGGCGATCGATACCAGCGGAGCGCTCGACTACACGCGGGCGATGGCGGCTCGCGAAGCCGATGCGGCTCGCGCGATCGCAGAAACGCTGCCCGAGTCGGATTACAAAAGATCTCTGCTAGAATTGTGTTCGTTTGCGATTCACCGCGATTTCTGAGCGCGGCATTCGAGTGCAAACCCATCAAGCAGTTACCGCGTGATAGACCGGAATCGCAGGAATCGCGCACAAGCACGGGGTGTAGCTTAGCCTGGTAGAGCGCTACGTTCGGGACGTAGAGGCCGGAGGTTCGAATCCTCTCACCCCGACCAGTCTTCACGACGACACGAGACCAAGAGTCAGCGTCGCGTGTCGGGTTTTCCACGCATATCTACTCGGCACTTCATCTAGTTTGCTGATGCCTTTGGGCATTCATGCAACACGCGGCACACAGCGACCGAGCGCCGGGGGCGCAACCGGGCCGTTTGCTTTACAAAGCAAAGTGCTGTCGGCATGATCGGACGACGCTCGTAACCGTGCCAGTCCGCGAGTCCGTCGAGCAGGCGGACCGCAGGGTCGCGGTCACAGCTAACCATCGACAAGCCGTCGGATGCCGACAGCAACCTGACAGCAATCATTCCCACCTGATCCATGGCTGCATTGAGTTCCGCAACGTCGTCCGCCGCCTCGGCCATCTCCGGGCTCGGACGCGCCTTGGTCCAGGCCGGAAAAATCAGCATGCCGCAAGCCGAGAGCATCGCCAAAGCGGCGACCGGGGCGCAGGTTTCCTTCATCGACCAGTTGATCAACAGCCGCGCCATGACGCCGCTGGAACTGGCGACCAATCTTTCGCAGGCATTCGCGTTGCCGCTGCTCGACCTGAACGCCTACGAGCCGTCGCAGATGCAGTCGGAGCTGATCGACAAGAAGCTGGTGCAAAGCCTGAAGATCGTCGGCCTGCATCGTCGTGGCAACAAGCTGACGGTCGCGATGTCGGATGCCGCCAACTATCAGGCGATCGACCAGGTCAAGTTCCAGACCCAGCTGGCGGTCGAGGCGGTGGTGGTCGAGCACGACAAGCTCATGCAGCTGATAGAGCGCATGGGACAAACCGCAGAAGCGGTCCTCAACGAGTACATGAGCGACGAGTTGCATCTGGATTTCGAAGATGCCGAGGTCGCTCCGTCCGAGGTCATCACCGAGGTCGACGATGCGCCGGTGGTTCGCTTCCTTCAGAAGATATTGATGGACGCGATCAACGATGGCGCGTCCGACATTCATTTCGAGCCCTACGAACGTTTCTACCGTATCCGTTTCCGCCAGGACGGCATCCTGCGCGAGATCACGCAGCCGCCGTTGGCGATCAAGGACAAGCTCGCGTCGCGCATCAAGGTCATCTCCAGGCTCGACATCTCCGAGAAGCGCGTGCCGCAGGATGGCCGCATGAAGCTGGTGCTGTCGAAGACGCGCGCGATCGATTTTCGCGTCTCGACCTTGCCCACGCTCTACGGCGAAAAGATCGTGATGCGAATCCTCGATCCCGCGCAAGCCAAGCTCGGCATCGATGCGCTGGGTTACGAGCCCGATCAGAAGGACACGCTGATGGCCGCGATCCAGCGGCCTTACGGCATGGTGCTCGTGACCGGGCCCACCGGTTCGGGCAAGACCGTGTCGCTCTACACCTGCCTGAACATCCTCAATCAGCCGGGCATCAACATCTCCACGGCGGAAGACCCCGCTGAAATCCAGTTGCCCGGCGTCAACCAGGTCAACATGAACGACAAGGCGGGCCTCACGTTCTCGGTCGCGCTCAGAGCCTTCCTGCGTCAGGATCCCGACATCATCATGGTCGGCGAGATTCGCGATCTCGAGACCGCCGACATTTCGATCAAGGCCGCGCAGACCGGGCACATGGTGTTCTCGACCCTGCACACCAACGACGCACCCACAACGTTGACGCGCCTGATGAACATGGGCGTGCCGGCGTTCAACATCGCGTCTTCGGTGATTCTGATCACGGCGCAGCGCCTGGCGCGCAAGCTCTGCATCTGCAAGGAGCCGGTCAACATTCCCGATCAGGCGCTGCTCGAAGCGGGGTATGCGGAAAGCGAGCTCGACGGCTCGTGGCGCCCGTATCGGGCGGTCGGTTGCGAGAAATGCAAGGGCAGCGGTTACAAGGGACGCGTCGGCATCTATCAAGTTATGCCGATCAGTGACGAAATACAGAGACTGATCCTTGCGGGCGGCAATGCAATGGAGATCGCCGATCAGGCCAAACGCGATGGGGTTCGCGACCTGCGCGAGTCGGGGCTGATCAAGGTCAAGGCCGGCATGACGACGCTGGAGGAAGTCCTCGCGGTGACGAACGAATGAACGTGATGCGCGCGGATCGCGATCGACAGGGAGATTGATTAATGGCGACAGCCAATCTGGCCAGGAGACCGGCCGCGGGCAGGGAAGCGATTTTTGCCTGGGAAGGAAAGGATCGCAACGGCAAGAACGTGCGCGGCGAGATGCGCGCGGCCGG
>JBBQCA010000265.1:0-3401 GCA_038318315.1 Burkholderiales bacterium
GACGGCGAGCCACTTCTTCGCGACGGCCTCCTGTACCGCCATGCCGCCGCCGTTCGAGATGACCAACTGCGAGAAGTCGAGCTTGGCAAAGCCCGGGTGACTGGCCAAGCCCGCGAACAGGGTGTTGACCCCGGGGAAAACGTGCACGCGATGCTTGCCCAGTTCCGCGATGAAGCCGTTCATGTCGCGCGGATTGGGGATCAGGATATTGACGCCGCCCAGGCGCATGCCGAGCAACAGGCAGGTGATGAACGCGAACACGTGATAGAGCGGCAAGGCGCAGACGATGGTGACCTGGCCTTCGATCGTCTTGCGCTTCAGGCCGGGATAGGTCCATGCCTCGGACGAAAGCAGCCCCGCGATGATGTTCCTGTGCAGCAGCGTCGCGCCCTTCGACACGCCGGTGGTGCCGCCGGTGTATTGCAGCACGGCCACGTCATCGGGATCGACCGCGGCCGGCGTGAGCTTCATTTTCTTCCCGAGCGCGAGCACGTTCGAAAAGCGCACCGCATGCGGCAAGGCAGCCGAGGGCGCACCCTCTTTCACCGACCCGAGCATGTCTCCCACCGCGGTAAGGACGACGTGCTTGACCGGAGTGGTTGCGACCACCTGCTCGAGCGCCTTCGCGAAGTCCTCGAGGATGATGATCGCGCTCGCACCCGAGTCTTTCAGCTGGTACTCGAGTTCGCGCGCCGTATAGAGCGGATTGATGTTCACGGCGATCAACCCCGCACGCAACACCGCCGCAACCGCGACGGGATATTGCAGCAGGTTGGGCATCATGATCGCGACGCGATCGCCATGTTTGAGGCCCTCGCCTTGCAGCCACGCCGCCAGCGCGGTCGAGAGCTCGTCCCATTCGCGGTAGGTCATGGTCCGACCCAGGCACACGTAGGCCGGCTGGTTCGCGTATTTGGCGAAGCTCTCGTCGAACAACTGATTCAACGATTGATAGCGCGTCGTGTCGACATCGGCGGGCACGCCGGGCGGATAGTTCGCTGTCCACGGGCGATGATGTTCTTCAGGTGTGTTCATTGGGCCTCCCAGGTTGTGCCGGCGTTCCCCGCATGGCGCAGTCGGACGATCGATCCCGTCAGGCGAACACGTCCGAGACGTAGCGCCCGTGCTCGTGCTCCATGCGGTCGGCCCAGGCATCGGCCGTGGCCGCATCGCTCTGCGTGTTCTCGCGATAGATGCGGATGAAGGTCTCGCGCACCGCGGGTGCCATGCGCTTGCCGTCGCCGCACACATAGAACTGCGCGCCATGCCGGAACAGCGACGAGACCTCCGCGCGGTCCTGCCACACGCGGTGTTGCACGAACATCACGTCGCCTTCGGGTGCGGCCGAAAAAGCGGGGCGCATCTCGACGACGCCCTGACGTTCCCATTCGCCGAATTCGTCGCGATACAGGTAGTCCACGTCCGGATGATCGACGCCGAAATAGAGGTACGCCGGTCCGACCTCGCGACCGGCGGCCTTCTGCGCCGCCCGCTCCTGGAGGAAGCCGCGGAACGGCGCGACGCCGGTGCCGGCACAGACCATCACCATCGCGGTCGCGGGATCGGCGGGCGGATGAAAGCCCGATTGCGACGGCCGCACCGCAACCGACACGCGATCGCCCGCTTGCAGGCTCGCGAGATATGTCGAGGCCACGCCCTGGAAGCGGCCTTGACCGGACATCGCCGGCGCATCGATCACGGCGATCGTGAGGCTCGCCTCGGCATCGTTGGCAAGCGGTGACGACGAGATCGAATACTGGCGCGCGCGCAGCAACGGCAGCATCGCGAGGAACTGCGCGAACGTGACGCCGCACGACTGCGCGCGCTCGACCAGGTCGAGAACGCTGACGCGCTTGTCGAGCACCTCGCCGGCATAGACTTCGTCGCTCGCGAGTCGCGCGAGCTCGTCGCGTTCGGGAGGACAGGCGGTGGCCTCCACGAGCTGGTGGATCTGCGCGCGCGTCGCGGGCTGCGCGAGCTCGACGTAATTGGACAGAACCTCGAATGCGCTGATCGGGTAATCGCCGGGCAGCGCCGCGGACGCACCGGGCTGCTTGTGGATCACGATCTGCGTGTCGTTGGCGAGCCCGAAGCGACGCAGCGCGCGCTCGACATTGGCTTGCGCATTGCGCGGCAGGACCGCGAGATAGTCGCCGCTTTTGTAGCTCACGCCCTGCGGCAACGCGATCTGCAGATGGCGCTTGGAGCGCGCGCCGTCAGCTTTCAGATTGACGAGTTCACGGTTCGCCACGATGGTCGCCTGCGCGAGCTCGTGCAATTGCAGCGTGCTTTCGCGACCGGCCTTGAGCACCTCGACGTCGAAGGCCGGGGCGGCGGGCTTCTCGGCCACGGCATGACCGAGCGCATGGCCGAGATCGCTCCACCAGCTTTCGTACCACTCGTCGAACGCACCGAAGAAGTCGCCCCCCGCATCGGCCTCGCCGCGCGGACGAAGCCGCGACGCGCCCGCGGCTTCCAGCGCCGCATCGATGCGCTTGGGTACGAACTGATAGGTCCGCGCCCACTGTCGATTGCCGCAACCGAACACCGCGAACTTCACGCCCGCCAGCTCGTTCGCCGCGCGGCTCTCGACCCATGAGAGAAACTTCTTCGCGTTGTCGGGCGCCTGCCCTTCGTACGATGCGGTCACGATCACGACCGGCGTGCCGGGCGTCAGGTTGTCCGCGTGTTCGTCGAGCGCCGCTGCGGTCGGTGCATAGCCTTGCCGCAGGGCGTCGGCCGCGATGCGCCGCGCGAACATTTCCGACGAGCCGGTGTTGCTGCCGTAGAGGATCAGTAGCGGCGCGGCATCGCCGGCAGGCATCACCGTGGTCGGTTGTTCCTTGACCAGCGCGCGTTGCGAGGCCGATGGAATCGCGGTCTTCAGCGAGAAGTCGCCACGCCCGCGCGCCTTCGCGCGGATGTTCAGGTTGTGCGGCTTGATCGTCAGCGTCTCGGCGACCTCGAGCTGGTAGCCCGGATCGTCGAGCACGATATCGAAGCGCTGCAGCAGCATCGCCATCACCAGCTGCGCCTCCTGCATTGCGAACGGACGACCGATGCAGGCGCGCGCGCCGTTGCCGAACGGCTTCCATGCGTTGGGAGCCAGCTTCTCGGCTTCTTCGGGCGCGAAGCGCTCAGGGCGAAAGGCTTCGGCGTCGTCGCCCCACACCGCGGGGTCGCGATGAAGCATCGGCTCGAGGATCAGCAGCGTGTCGCGCGACGTGAGCGGATAGCGCCCGCCGAGCACGGTGTCGGCAACCGGCTTGACGGCGAAGGCCGGCGCGGTCGGCCAGAGGCGCAGCGTTTCCATCAGCATCTGCTCGATGTAGCGCAACTGTGCCAGGTGCTCGATGCGCGGCAACTCGGAACCGAGTACCTCGTCGACGATCTTCTGCGCC
>JBBQCA010000266.1:0-3393 GCA_038318315.1 Burkholderiales bacterium
TCGGCTTTCCCGCCGAAGACATCATCTTCGATCCGAACATCTTCGCGATCGCAACCGGCATCGAGGAGCACAACAACTACGCGGTCGATTTCATCGAAGCGTGCAAGTGGATCAAGGCGAACCTGCCGCACGCGAAGCTCTCGGGCGGCGTGTCGAACGTGAGCTTCTCGTTTCGTGGCAACGATCCCGCGCGCGAAGCGATCCACACGGTGTTCCTCTATCACGCGATCCGCGCGGGACTGACGATGGGCATCGTCAACGCCGGCATGATCGGCGTCTACGACGATCTCGCCCCCGAACTGCGCGAGCGCGTCGAAGACGTGGTGCTCAATCGCAGGCCCGATGCGACCGAACGCATGATCGACATCGCAACCAATCTGAAATCGGACGGCAAGCGCGAAGAGCAGACCCTCGCGTGGCGCGCCGATCCGGTCGAGAAGCGGCTCTCGCACGCGCTGGTCCACGGCATCACGCAATGGATCGTCGAAGACACCGAGGAAGTACGCCAGAAGATCGAAGCCGCAGGCGGGCGCACGCTCAACGTGATCGAAGGCCCGTTGATGGACGGCATGAGTATCGTCGGCGACCTCTTCGGCGCCGGCAAGATGTTCCTGCCGCAGGTCGTCAAGAGCGCGCGCGTGATGAAGCAGGCGGTGGCGCATCTGATTCCCTTCATCGAGGCCGAGAAGGCCGCGCATGTCGCTGCCGGCGGCGAATCGAAGGCCAAGGGCAAGATCGTGATCGCGACCGTGAAGGGCGACGTGCACGACATCGGCAAGAACATCGTCACGGTGGTTCTTCAATGCAACAACTTCGACGTCGTCAACATGGGCGTGATGGTGCCGTGCTCGGACATCCTCGCGAAGGCCAAGGCTGAGGGCGCGGACATCGTCGGCCTGTCGGGCCTGATCACGCCCAGTCTCGAAGAGATGGCCTATGTCGCGCGCGAGATGCAGCGCGACGAGCATTTCCGCATGCTGAAGATTCCGCTCTTGATCGGCGGCGCGACCACGTCGCGCGCGCACACCGCCGTCAAGATCGCGCCGCATTACGACGGACCGGTGGTGCATGTGACCGATGCGAGCCGCTCGGTGGGCGTCGCGCAGAACCTGCTCGCGCCCGCGGGCAAGGAACGCTACCTCGCCGACATCGAAGCCGAGTACGCAAAGCTGCGCGAGCTGCATGCGAACAAGAAGGCCTCGCCGCTGGTTTCTCTCGAAGCCGCGCGCGCGAACCGCGTCCCCATCGATTGGTCCTCGTATCAAGCGCCCAGACCCAAGTTCATCGGCCGTCGCGTCTTCAAGAACTACGACCTGCGGGAGATCGCCGAGGCGATCGATTGGGGCCCGTTCTTCCAGACCTGGGAATTGCACGGTGCGTTCCCCGGCCTCCTCACCGACGACCTGGTCGGCGAGTCGGCACGCCGCGTGTATAGCGACGGTCAGATGATGCTGAAGAAGGTGCTGGCGAATCGCTGGCTGACCGCGAACGCGGTCGTCGCGTTCTATCCCGCGGCCAGTGTCGGCGACGATATCGTGCTGTATGCCGACGAGGCGCGCGAGCAATCGATACTCACGTGGACCGGTTTGCGGCAGCAGACGCAGAAGCCCTCCGGCACTCCCAATCGCGCGCTCGCCGACTACATCGCGCCCGCGGATTCAGGCGTGCCCGACTGGATCGGCGCGTTCGCCGTGACAGCCGGACTCGGCGCCGAAAAGCAGGTGGCACGCTTCGAAGCCGAGTACGACGACTATTCGTCGATCATGCTGAAGGCGATCGCCGATCGACTCGCCGAGGCCTTCGCGGAAACCCTGCATGCGCGCGTGCGGCGCGACCTGTGGGGTTACGCGCCCGACGAGACGCTTTCCAACAGCGACCTGATTGCCGAGCAGTATCGCGGCATCCGTCCTGCGCCCGGCTATCCGGCGTGCCCCGATCACACCGTCAAGGCGCCGATGTTCGAACTGCTGGCCGCAGACGAGATCGGCATGACGGTGACCGAGAGCTTCGCGATGCTGCCAGCGTCGTCGGTGTCGGGCTTCTACTTCGCCCACCCCGACGCGAAGTATTTCGCGGTCGGCAGGATCGGCAGCGATCAGGTGGCCGACGTCGCGCAACGTCGCGTGCAATCGATCGCGGAAGTCGAGCGCTGGCTCGCGCCGAATCTCTAGCGCCGCACAATAGCCCGCGTCTCGACATCCCTCCCGGCTTCCGCTCCGCTCATGTCCGTCATCCTGCAGGTGGAGCACACCACGACCTATCGCTACGCGAGGCCGGTGACGTTCGGCGAGCATCGCGTGATGTTCCGCCCGCGCTCGGGCTACGACGTGCAGGTGCTCGACCTGTCGCTAGACGTGACGCCCGAGTCCGACATCCGCTGGGTGCACGACGCCTTCTCCAACGGCGTCACGCTGGTCACGCCGCGCACCTCGTCCAACGAATTGCGCATGGTCGCGCGCTTCACGATCGAGCATTTCGGGGCCAGCGGTCTCGAGTCCCCGCTTGCGCCGCATGCCCGGCTCTACCCGTTCGCCTACAGCGCCGAAGAGCGCATCGACCTGGGCGCCTTGCTCGTGCCCCAGCACGGCGACCCCGACGGCCGCGTGACCGCGTGGGCCAACATGTTCATCCCGTCGATCGGCAACATTCCCACGCGACGGATGCTGCAGGACATCACCGAGACCATCAAGAGCGACTTCACCTATGCCGCGCGCGATACCGAGGGCACGCAATCGCCCACCGAGACGCTGAGCCTGCGCGCCGGTTCTTGCCGCGACTTCGCGCTGCTGATGATCGAAGCGGTGCGCCGTCTCGGCTTCGCCGCGCGCTTCGTGTCGGGCTATGTCTACGATCCCTCGATCGACGGACTGGACACGGGCGTGGTCGGCGGCGGCGCCACGCACGCGTGGGTCGAGGTCTACGTACCGGGCGCGGGCTGGCTGACCTTCGACCCGACCAATCGGCTCTATGGCGGCACCGACCTGATCCGCGTCGCCGTCACGCGCGATGCCTTTCAGGCCGCGCCTATCCAGGGCTCGTTTACCGGCCGCGTCGGCGACTTCATCGGCATGTTCATCGACGTGAAGGTACGTCGCGTCTCGGACCCGATCGTCCCCGGCACGTGAGTGTGCATCGCATGCACACCACGGCCGACCTGCGTCGTGCGGCGATCGCTCGCACCTTCTTTCCGCAGACCGATCTGAGTTCGGCGATCGCGCGCCTGGGCTTCGTGCAGGCCGACCCGATCCGCGCACCCGCTCGCGCGCAGGACCTGATCCTGCGCCATCGGGTGATCGACTATCGCGCCGGCGATCTCGAAGCCGCCTATCCGTCGCTGCCGGTGTTCGAGGACATGCTGCATGTCTATGGTTTCGTGCATCGCATGCATCGCGG
>JBBQCA010000267.1:0-3381 GCA_038318315.1 Burkholderiales bacterium
GCCTTGTCTTCGGCCGCGTCGTTGTTGCGCGTCGCGGTGCCGTGAAGATTGATGTAGTCGATGTCGCGGGGCGCGAGCGAGGCCGAACGCAATGCGGCTTCCATTGCGAGCCTGGCGCCCAGACCTTCGGGATGCGGCGACGACATGTGATGCGCGTCGCTCGATTCGCCCACGCCGACCAGCAGCGGCGCACCGGCACGCTCGCCGCTGCGCACCGCTTGGTCGTCGCAGCGTTCAAGCAAAGCGAAGGCCGCGGCTTCGCCGATCGAGAGGCCGTCGCGATCGATGCCATAAGGCTGTGCGGGCTGCGTGGAAACCAGTTCGAGAGAACGAAATCCGTAAAGCGTGGTGAGGCACAACGTATCGACGCCGCCGACGATGGCGGCATCGATGCGGCCCGATGCGAGCATGCGCGCCGCATTGCCGAACACCTTGGCGCTCGACGCGCACGCGGCGGAAACCGCGACCGCGGGACCGCGTATGCCGAACCAGCGCGACACGAAGTCAGCCACCGAATAGGTGTTGTGCGTCTCGGCGTAGTGATACCAGGCGGGCAGGGCGCCCTCGTCGTGCCGCTGCTCGCGTTCGCGATAGGCGAGCTCGGTCTGCAGGATGCCCGCGGTACTGGTGCCGAGAAACACGCCGATGCGATCGGCGCCGTGGGTATCGATCGCCGCGCGCACCGCGTCGGCGAAGCCGTCCTGCATCAAGCCGATCTGCGCGAGGCGATTGTTGCGGCAGTCGAAGCGTGCGAGTTCCGATGCGATCGCCTCGTCATCGACGCCATCGACAGCGCCGATCCAGGTATCGAGATCGACGGTCTCGAAGTCGCAGGGCGCCAGGCCACCGCGCTGCTCGAGCAACGCCGCGAGCGTCGGCGCGACGCCGCGGCCGAGGCAGCTGGTGATCGTGAAGGCGGGAATGCGGATGGCTTGCAATGCGATGCTCGGATGCGAATGGGTGACGATGAAGGACCGGCGATTTTACCGGAGCAGCGGCGCAGCAAAGCGCGGCTCGGTCATTGCCGCGCATCCCGACTGCGCTTGCTCGCGCGAAGCAGCACGTTGGCGAACGCCGTGCGCTTGCGCGGGCTGTTCGCAATCATGCGATCGTCTTCGAGGATCTCGATGTCGAAGCCGATCTCGAGCAGCAGCGCGGTCCATGCGACGATCGATCGCCGATGGAGACTGGCCCGCGCATGTCCGCGCAGCGCGCAGATCGTCATGTCGATCGCATTCGACCAGCGCGAGGCCGATGGGGACGCGGCGTCCCCGACACGCAGGATCAGCGTGCCGGCATCGCGCAGCGCCGCATGCGCACCGCGCAGCAACCGGTCCTGCGCGTGGGGTTCGAGGTAGTGCAGCACGTCGAGCAAGGTGATCACGTCGCAGGGGCCGAGCGTTGCGACCTCGAAACTGCGCAGGTCGGCTTCGATGATGCGCGCGGCGGGCAGCGCGATGCGCGCACGTGCGACGTCGTTGGCCGATTGATCCACGCCGCAGTACGCCTCACCCGGCAACGGCACCCGATCCGCGACGTTGTGATTGCGCCCGCGGCGCGCCGAGGTGAACCACGCGCCGAGCAGGCCCTGCCCGCAACCGAGATCGACGACGTACGCCCCCTCGGGAATGGCGCCCACGCGCAGCAGCGTCGCGAACAACCTATCGCCGCGCAGCTTGCCGCGCGCGAAGAAATAGGCGAAGCGTCCCGCGGGGCGATAGAGCGCCGCTGCCTCTTCGATCATTTCCTCGATCGGCCTTGCGCCCGGTCCTTCGATCGATCGGTTGCCCAGCGCGAGGTCGGCGCTCACGCGTGTGCCGCTGCGAGCGTGACGAATGCCAGCCCGCGTTCGCGCGCCGCCGCCCCGACTTTCGGCAATGCGCCGAAGATGACCGGATCGCCGCTCCGCTGGCGCGCGGCGTGGCCGTCGTGCAGCAGCAGGATGTCGCCGGCCGCGAGCCCGGGCGACCCATTCACGAGCCGGTCGGCCACCTGGTCCGCATCGCGCTTCACGGTATCGAAGCCGCGTCGCGTCCAGCTCGCGAGCACCAGGCCATGGCGCGCAAGCACCGGTTGCAGGAACACGTTGCGCAGTCCCGCGGGCGCACGAAAGAAGCGGGGCGCGATGCCGGTCGTGTCGGCGATCGCACGTTGTGCCGCGACGATTTCGCGCTCGTAGGCGTTCGGGCCGAGCAACGAGAAATGATGGTTGTGGTGAAAGCTGTGATTCTCGATCGCGTGCCCGCGGGCGACGATCTCGCGCGCCAGCGGCGCATGCGCGAGCACGCGCGTGCCGATGCAGAAGAAGGTCGCCTTCGCATCGATCGCGTCGAGCAGATCGAGCACGCGCGGCGTGACGTCGGGGTCGGGTCCGTCGTCGATCGTCATGGCGATCTGCTTGCCCGCGATCGCGGCGGCCGGCAGGCGACGCAGATTGGGCCCGAGCCACGTGCTGGTCGGCCACAGGCCCGCGCCGGTGATCAGTGCGTGATCGGCGAGCAGGGTCGCGAGGGCCATCGGCCACCACGACGGTTGCATCGTGACCGTGCCAGCGAGGAACACGTGCAGGCCGATCGAGCCCTGGATCAGCGGCGTGCGCGCAAATAGTGTTGAAGTCATCGTGTCGCTCGTGCCGCGCTGGCGCAGGAGGCATCGTGCGGGAGGGACGCGGCGTCGAGCATCCTGGGCCATAGCGCCTCCCATGCGGACCAGTCGTGACCGCCGGGTGCGGTGAAGACGCGACTTGCGGGGAGTGCCGCCGCGAGCAGACGGTGGCTCGCCACGAAGCGGTCGTCGATGCCGTACCCGAGCAATACGGCGGGCAGGCGCGCCGTGCTCGGCGACGGCTGGGTTGGCGACTGGGTTGGCGACTGTGTCAGCGTCTTCAACCATTGCCACAGGCGACGGTCCTGGTCATCGGCGGGAATCGTTCCGGGCGGCGACCATGCTGCGAGTCCGCCCGATGCGGAGACCTCGGCGGCGATCGAGCGCTCTCCCAGATATGGCGCGATCAGCAGCAGGCCGTCGACCACGCCGCGCTTTTCGTTCGCATAGATCAGGCTGCCGATGCCGCCGATCGAGATGCCCGCGATCCACACGTGGCGGATGCCGCGGGCGCGCGCCGGCGCGATCACGTCGGCATCGAGCCGCGCGACGATCTCGGCATTGCGGTAATACGCCACGCTCGCATCCACCAGCGCGATATCGGCCGCGATGCGCCGCTCGCGCACCGCATCGACGAAGCCGTGCCTGATGAAATCGTCGGGCTTGTCGTACGCGCCGGGCAACAGCACCAGCAACGTATCGACCTTCGTGCCGCAGGTCGCCGGGATCGCTCGCACGGCGATCGGTGTCTTCGGATCGCTCAGGTCCGAGCAGCCG
>JBBQCA010000268.1:0-3268 GCA_038318315.1 Burkholderiales bacterium
TGGCGACAAGATGTCCAAGAGCCGCGGCACGGGCTTGTCGCCCCTGCGCTATCTCGAGCTGGGCATGAATCCCGAGTGGCTGCGCTACTACATCGCAGCCAAGCTGAATGCGCGCATCGAGGACGTCGAGTTCAATCCCGACGACTTCGTGGCGCGGGTCAACAGCGACCTGGTCGGCAAGTACGTCAACATCGCCAGCCGCGCCGCCGGCTTCATCGCCAAGCACTTCGACGGGCGCCTGTATGAGGAAGGCGACGTCGCGCGCGACGGATTCGCCAGCGAATTGCGCGACGAGTCGCGCGAGATCGCGCACGCGATCGAATCGCGCGAATACGGCAAGGCGATCCGCCTGGTGATGGAACTGGCCGACGCCACCAACGGCTTCTTCGACATGGCCAAGCCGTGGATGCTGGCGAAGTCCACCGACCCGGCCGATCGTCCGCACCTGCATCGCGTGTGCACGCAGACGCTCGAATGCTTTCGCGTGCTGACGATCTACCTCAAGGCCTTCCTGCCGCAGCTTGCCGGCGAAGCCGAAGCCTTCCTCGGTCTGGGTCCGCAGCAGTGGTCCGACATCGATACGCCGCTCGTGCCCGGTGCGCGCATCAATCCCTACAAGCACCTGATGGCGCGTGTCGATCCCAAGCTGCTCGATGCATTGTTCGAACCGGTTCAGGCGCAAGCCGTCCAGCCGATTTCAAATGCGCCGCATACTGCATCGGCCGCGCCTGGTGACGTCGCAGCCGACGTCCCCGCGCAAGCCCCCATCAAGTCCTCATCGATCGAAGCGATAGGCGGCACCATCGTCATCGACGATTTCGCGAAGGTCGACCTGCGCATCGCCAAGATCGTCGCTGCCGAGAAGGTCGATGGCTCGACCAAGCTGTTGCGCCTGACACTCGACATCGGCGAGCGCGACGCCGACGGTGCGGCCGTGATGCGCAATGTGTTCTCGGGAATCCAGAGCGCATACAGTCCCGAGCAATTGACCGGCAAGATGACCGTGATGGTCGCCAACCTGGCCCCGCGCAAGATGAAGTTCGGCGTGTCCGAAGGCATGGTGCTCGCAGCCAGCGCCGCCGACGAGAAAGCCGAGCCGGGCCTGTTCATCCTCGAGCCGCACGACGGCGCCGCGCCCGGCATGCGAGTGCGTTGAGTCCGCGCCAACCACACAGGAGACGGGCGATGACGCACCGTTCGACATCATGAAGGCCGTACTCTGCAGGCAGCACGGACTGCCCGACACCCTTGAGCTCGCCGACCTGCCCTCGCCGCAACCCGGTCCGGGACAGGTACTGATCGCGGTCAAGGCGGCCGGCGTGAACTTCCCCGACACGCTGATCATCCAGAACAAGTACCAGTTCAAGCCGGCATTGCCGTTCTCGCCGGGCGGCGAACTGGCGGGCACCGTCACCGCGGTCGGCCCCGACGTCAAGGGCTATCAGGTCGGCCAGAACGTGATCGCCTTCACCGGCTGGGGCGCGTTCGCCGAAGAAGTGGTGGCCGATGCGATCAAGCTGATTCCGATTCCGCCGGGCGTGCCGTTCGACATCGCCGCATCGTTCGTGATGACCTACGGCACCTCGTATCACGCCTTGAAGGACCGCGCGGCATTGAAGGCGGGCGAGACCCTGCTCGTGCTCGGCGCCGCGGGCGGCGTGGGCCTTGCCGCTGTCGAACTCGGCAAGGTGCTCGGCGCGCGCGTGATCGCGGCCGCATCGAGCGACGAGAAGCTCGCGGTGTGCAAAGAACACGGCGCCGACGAGACGATCAACTATTCGACCGAAGACCTGCGCGAACGCGTCAAGGCCTTGACCGAAGGCAAGGGCGTGGATGTGATCTACGATCCGGTGGGCGGCGGCTATTCGGAGCCGGCGCTGCGCAGCATGGCGTGGCGCGGGCGCTTCCTCGTGGTCGGTTTCGCGAACGGCGAAATCCCGAGCATTCCGCTGAACCTCACGCTGTTGAAAGGCTGTTCGATCGTCGGCGTGTTCTGGGGCGACTACGTGCGTCGCGAACCCAAGTCCAACGCGAAGGACCTGATGGAACTGGTCGGCATGATGCAGGCGGGCACGATCAAGCCGCTGATCTCCGCGCGCTATCCGCTGGCAAAGGCCGCCGATGCATTGAATGCGGTGATGCAAAGAAAGGTCACGGGCAAGATCGTCCTCGTGCCCTAGCTCTTCTCTTATCGAAAGCAAACCATGAACTTCGACTACAGCCCCAAGGTTCAGGAACTGCGCGCACGTCTGCTCGCGTTCATGGACGAACACGTCTATCCGAACGAGCATCGCTTTCATGAGGAGATCGAAGCGAATCGCGCGAAAGGCAACGCGTGGATCCCGACCAGACTCATCGAGGAGTTGAAGCCCAAGGCGCGCGCCGCCGGACTCTGGAATCTCTTCCTGCCGTTCTCCAAGCGCGTGCCCGAAGGCCTGACCAATCTCGAATACGCGCCGCTCTGCGAGATCATGGGTCGCGTGCACTTCGCGCCCGAGATCTTCAACTGCTCGGCGCCCGACACCGGCAACATGGAGACGCTGGAACGCTACGCGTCCGAAGACGTCAAGCGCACCTGGCTCGACCCGCTGTTGCGCGGAGAGATGCGTTCGGCCTTCCTGATGACCGAGCCAGCGGTCGCGTCATCGGACGCCACCAACATCCAGTGTTCGATGACGAAGGACGGCGACGACTACGTGATCAACGGCCGCAAGTGGTGGTCGTCGGGCGCGGGCGATCCGCGCTGCGCGGTGTACATCGTGATGGGCAAGACCAACGCCGATGCGGGACGGCACGAGCAGCAGTCGATGATCGTCGTGCCTGCGAACGCGCCGGGCGTGAAGGTGCTGAGGCCGCTCACAGTGTTCGGCTACGACGACGCGCCGCACGGCCACATGGAAGTCGATCTCGAGGACGTACGTGTGCCGTCAGGCAATGTGCTGCTCGGCGAGGGACGCGGCTTCGAGATCGCGCAGGGTCGTCTCGGACCGGGCCGCATCCACCATTGCATGCGACTGGTCGGCGTGGCCGAGCGCGCGCTCGAACTGATGTGCAAGCGATCGCTGGAACGCGTCGCCTTCGGCAAGAAGATCGCCGAACAGGGCGTCACGCTCGAGCGCATCGCCGAGGCTCGCTGCATGATCGATCAGGCGCGTTTCCTCACGCTCAACGCGGCCTTCAAGATGGACACCGTGGGCAACAAGATCGCGCGCTCCGAGATCGCGATGATCAAGGTGGTCGCCCCCAACGTGGCGTGCCAGGTGCTCGA
>JBBQCA010000269.1:0-3253 GCA_038318315.1 Burkholderiales bacterium
GTCCATGAATCCAAAAGCAGCATCGCGGGCGCTCGATATCGATGAACTGCGAGGCAACTCGTGCGCATCGTTTGATCGCCCGAGATTAAACACTCTTCGCGCCGCTCTGCTTCGCGTCAGCAGTCGTTACGCAGACCATCCCTAACAAACCGAGCGACACCCAGCCCAGCAAATTGAGATGCGCATGCACCGGGAACATCGAGTGGTCGTGACTGGCGGCCATGAATAGTCCCAGTGACACTCCCGCAATGAGATAGAGGACAGACGGGGGCAAAAACCAGTTGCTCATGTTGTTCAGTTTTTTTTAATCTCCTCAATCAACGTCGGGGGAATCGCGGATAAGAATCTCCATTCGGTTGGCAATACTAGCGTGTGCGGGATTGAGGAGGACGAGTTTTTCGCAAGACCGCCGATATTCCCGGTCCGCTAAAATCCAAGCCGTCATCTGTGCCCGGGAATAAATATCGACCGCGCGCGGTATGAGGGTAGAGAAGAGAAGCCCATGAGCGATGACGAGAACCGACGGCGATTTGAGTTGCTCGCATTGCCGCACCTGGACGCGGCTTTCAATCTGGCGCGATGGCTGACGCACAACGACGAAGATGCGCGCGACGTCGTGCAGGACGCCTTCATGCGAGCGATGCGTTATATCGGCGGATTCCGCGGCGACAACGCGCGCGGCTGGCTGCTGCAGATCGTACGGCACACCTGCTTCACGTGGCTGAAGGAAAATCGATCGGCCGAGCTGCTGGCACTGGACGATCACGACGAGCCCTTCCCCGAACTGCCTGCACCGACCGGCGACGAACCGCACGCGATCGCGGTGCGCAAGCTCGACCGCTCGCAAATCGATCAGGCCATCAAATCGTTGCCGATCGCGTTTCGCGAAGTGCTGGTGCTGCGCGAACTCGAAGATCTTTCTTACATCGACATCGCCCGCATCGCAGACATCCCTATCGGAACGGTGATGTCTCGGCTGGCACGCGCTCGCGCGCTGATGCGTCAGGCGCTCATGCCCGACCATCGACCCGTGCTGCGACCGGTCCCCAATTCCGCTCGCAGTGGAGAACGACCATGAAGCCGGAATTCGGATCGCGACAAATCCATGCGTTCGTCGATGACGAACTCGATCTCGAAGCCCGACTCGCGATCGAGACGAGCCTCGAACAGGATGGGCATTTGCGCGCGCAGGTCGAAGGCTTGCGTCAACTGCGGCAATCGGTGTGCGACGGCGCGTCGTATCACGTCGCACCGGGCGATCTGCGGTCTGCGATTCGCCACGCCACATCCTCACAGCTCGAGCGTGCCGAGCGTGCCGAGCCTGCCGAGCGTGGCTCGTCGCGCTTCGGCGGACGCTGGTCCTGGTTAACCCGACGTCCGGCGCTGGCCATGGCGGCGATGGTGGCGCTGGTGGCGATCGGCACGCAATTCGTGCTGCTGCCGGCAAGACAGGAAGGCGCGCTGGCGAACGAGGTGGTTGCAAGCCACGTGCGTTCGACGCTCGGCGAGCATCTCGTCGACATCGCGTCGTCCGACCATCACGTCGTCAAGCCATGGCTGTCGTCGAAGCTCGACTTCTCACCGCCGATGGGTGATGCGATGGTCGGCAACGCAAGCTTCATCGGCGGTCGTCTGGATTATCTCGATGGGCGGCCGGTCGCAGCGCTGGTCTATCGCGCCGGTGGGCACGTCGCCGAGGTCTACGTGTGGCCCGACAAGACAGTCGCCCCCAGTGCCAGGTTCCTCCAGGAGCGCGGCTTCCAGATCGCGCATTGGTCGCACAACGGCATGGCGTATTGGGTCGTTTCGGATATCAATCACGAAGCTTTTGCGAGCTTCGTAAATGCGGTGGCTGCCGCCGAAGGTGTGCGCTAGCGGACGTCCGCTTCGGATTTCTTTTCCGACCTCGGCGCATGGGCGCGGGTATAACGATTCCTTTACGGTTCCATTCGGACAAGGAGCCAATTAGAAGCTCTCGACGGTCCGGCGAACGGTGGAGGATGCATGAAACTCCCATGGGGAATTGCGGCATCGGCCGCAGCAGTTCTTTTGATCATTGGCGCGCTGACTTGCTTTATGTGGTTGACGCCCGAGTCGCGCGCAATTGCGCTCAATTTTTTACCGGAGTTATATCCGCCCGAAAGCAAAGCCCTTGGCCAGGTTGTTATCGATAATTATCATGAATATCGGGCGAATGCGGCGCGCTGGAGCGGCGTGTATTTCTCTTGTCTATTTGGAGCGGCATTCCTCAGCGCATTGGCCGGTCTGGTATTGAAACTCGAACTCCTTCAAGCATGGCCCCGATTCCGCAATGATTTCGCCGCAACCGCGGCGATGATTGCCGCCCTGTTGATCACGCTTTCCACGAGCGGCGATTTTCAACGCAAGTGGCAGGCCAATCGGATTGCCGCTGCCGCGATGGAGAATCTGGCATACGACCTGATCAATGCGAAGACCACCGCCGAGTTAGAGGTCGTGATCGCGGAGATTCAAGCGATCAATGACGCGCGCAACAAGGGCATCGTCGGGGAGCAGGTGACCGGCCGTGCTCGAGAGCCGTCGCGCGCGCGGGCGCCCGCCCTTCCCGGCGATGCGGCGGACGCCGCACAAGCAACGCGCCACTGACCGCGCCCGCCGCGATCCCGTCGCCGTCCTTTCGCCCACCGGCAAAGCGAGAAGCCGGACGCGCAAATCTGCGAAACATGCCCGTTCAGATATGATTGCGAATCATTCTCTTTTGCATTTGCGATCGCATGCTCCAAGTTGCCTGCTCGATCAACTCCTGGCGTCGCCGCCTGCCGGTTCAATCGGCGACGCGTCCCGAGATGCCGGCGCTGTGTGCCTCCGGTGTCGACGACGACGTTGGCTTTCTCAATACCCTCACCGATGGCTACAAGCCCTGATCACACCATGCCCACCCAGTTGAAGAAGATCTGCGTCGCGCTGATGTTGATCGGCCTCGCCGCCCCCGCCTTCGCCGCCACCGAAGCCGAAGTCTCCGCCCAGCTCGATCGCATGCAGCGCGAGATCGACAGCCTGCGTGCCGAAGTGCAGCGCATGAAGGGCGAGAAGCCCGCGCAGCCGGCCGCGGCCCGCGCATCGACGCAACCAGCTGCGCCCGGCGCCGCCGCCGCCAATGCGGTGCCGGCGTCCGGGAGCGGATCGGCCTACGCGTCGCTCACTTCGTCCGACGCAAAGGCAGCGAGCGGCGAGCCCGCGACCACGCTCTTCGGCTATGGCGAGATCAACTACA
>JBBQCA010000270.1:0-3250 GCA_038318315.1 Burkholderiales bacterium
GTGCGTGCGCAATTCGGGCTCCGCCTCGTTGACGGTGAAGCTGATGCAATCCATCGGACAGATATCGACGCAGGCATCGCACTCGATGCACAGCTTTTCGGCGAATACCGTCTGCACGTCGCAGTTGAGGCAGCGCTGTGCTTCCTTCCATGCAGTTTTCAGGTCGAAACCAAGCTCGACCTCGACCTTGATGCTGTCGAGTTTCTTCGCCTGTTCCGACCACGGCACCACGAAGCGTTCGGCGGTGGAGATGTCGTTGTCGTAACTCCACTCGTGAATGCCCATTTTCTGAGACATCAGATGGGTCATCGGCGGCGGGCGATCTTGGGTGGATTCACCGGACAGCAGCTTGTGCAGGGAGATCGCGGCTTCGTGACCATGTGCCACCGCCCAAATGATGTTCTTCGGTCCGAACGCCGCATCGCCGCCGAACAGCACATTCGGCAACGATGACTGGAAGGTGATCTTGTCCACCACCGGCATGTCCCACTCGCCGAACGTGATGCCAATGTCGCGCTCGATCCACGGGAACGCATTCTCCTGACCGACCGCGATCAACACTTCGTCGCAGTCGTGGATCTCGTCGGGTTCGCCGGTCGCCACCAGCTTGCGTCGGCCTTTCGCGTCATATTCCGCGCGCACCTTCTCGAAGCTAATGCCGACGAGTTTTCCGTTCTCGTGCAGGAACGCCTTCGGCACTCGGCAGTCGAGGATCGGGATGCCTTCATGCATCGCGTCCTCCTTCTCCCACGGGCTCGCCTTCATCTCGTCGAAGCCCGAGCGGACGATCACCTTTACCGTTTCGCCGCCAAGCCGCCGTGCGGAGCGGCAGCAGTCCATCGCGGTGTTGCCGCCGCCGAGCACGAGCACGCGCTTGCCGACCGACTTCACATGTTCGAAATACACATTCGCAAGCCAGTCGAGGCCGACGTGGATGTTCGCCGCTGCTTCGTCGCGCCCCGGAATCGGCAGGTCGCGCCCGCGCGGTGCACCGCAGCCAACGAACACCGCATCGAAATTTTCCGCGAGCAGGCCTTTCAACGAATCGATACGACGCCCACCAATGAATTCCACGCCAAGATCAAGGATGTAATTCGTCTCCTCGTCAATCACTGCTTCGGGCAAACGAAACCTCGGAACCTGCGTGCGCATGAAACCGCCGGCCTTCGGGTCTGCTTCAAAAATCGTCACGTGATAGCCCAGCGGCACCAGGTCACGCGCCACCGTCAGCGAAGCCGGCCCCGCGCCAATGCAGGCGATGCGCTTGCCGTTACGTGGCGCGGTCGGCGGCAGCTTCTCGTTCAAGCGCGCCTGCACGTTGTCGTCCTTGAAATCGGCGGCAACGCGCTTGAGCCGGCAGATCGCAACGGGCTCTGGTTTCTCGCCGTTGTTTTCCTCGACCCGCCCGCGCCGGCACGCCGGTTCGCACGGCCGATCGCAGGTACGCCCGAGGATGCCGGGGAACACGTTCGATTCCCAATTGATCAGGTAGGCGTCGGTATAGCGCCCCGCCGCGATCAGTCGGATGTATTCGGGCACCGGCGTATGCGCGGGGCAAGCCCACTGACAGTCCACGACTTTGTGGAAGTACTGCGGTTCGTGAATCTTGGTCGGTCGCACCCTAGTCTCCTCGTGGACACTTGGGCCGAGTCTAGCCCGCAGGGCGGATTCCGTCATGCGTTGGCTGGGTGGGGTAGCCTTGACGCTGTCTTAGGTGAAGTCGACGATAAGACTCGACGCCCTCGCGTCAGGTTCTGGTCTTAGTCGGGACAATCAAGGCAGGCCCCACACAAAGTGGGTGGTAGAAACCTACTTAATGCGAGGGCTTTACTCGAAACCACGCCGCATACAACGCCGGCAAGAACAGTAACGTCAGCGCAGTGCCGACAAATAGCCCGCCCATGATCGCCACCGCCATCGGCCCGAAGAACACGCTGCGCGACAGCGGAATCATCGCGAGTAACGCCGCCAGCGCAGTCAGCACGATCGGGCGAAAGCGGCGCACGGTGGCGTCGATGATCGCGGTCCATTGGTCGTGGCCGGCGCTGATGTCTTGTTCGATCTGGTCAACAAGGATCACCGAGTTGCGCAGGATCATGCCGAACAACGCGATCGTGCCGAGCATTGCGACGAACCCGAACGGCACGCGCAGAACGACGAGGAACAGGCTCACACCGATCAATCCAAGCGGGGCGGTCAGCCACACCATCGCGACGCGCGAAAAGCTGCGCAGTTGAATCATCAGCAATGTCGTCACCACGAAGATGAAGAGCGGCAAGCCGGCGTTGACCGAATCTTGGCCGCGTGCGGAATCCTCGACGGTGCCGCCAGTTTGCAAAAGGTAACCGGCGGGCAATTCGGCGCGAATCGACGCAAGCGTCGGTTCGATTTGCGCGGTCACCGACGGAGGCGTTGCGTTGCCGTAGATATCGGCGCGCACAGTGACGGTCGGCAGGCGGTTGCGATGCCAGATGATGCCTTCCTCAAAACCGTATTCGAGGGTCGCGATCTGCGACAACGGTACGTTGGTTCCGTTCGTGCTCGGCACACTCAAGCTGCCGAGCAACGACAAACGTTCGCGCTCATCCTGCGGGCCGCGCAGCAGGACTTCAATCAATTCCTTGTCTTCGCGGTAATACGAGACATGCCCGCCAGACAACGCGTTGCGCAGGAAGCCGGCTAGCTGAGCCGAACTCACGCCAAGCGCGCGTGCGCGATCCTGATCGACGATCAACCGCACCACTTTGCTGGGTTCCTGCCAGTCGAGATTGACGTTGGTGACGTCGTGGTTCTGGCGCACTTTCGCAGCGACTTCCAGCGCGAGCTTGCGCACCTGATCGATGTGCTCGCCGGAGATGCGGAACTGCACTGGATAGCCGACTGGCGGGCCGTTTTCCAGTCGCGTCACGCGCGCAGTGACATCGGTGAATTTCGTCGCGAACGTGTCGATCAGCCACTTGCGAATTTCCTCGCGCGACTTGATGTCGTCGGTGAGCAGCACGAATTGCGCGAAGCTCGTCGCCGGCAATTGCTGGTCGAGCGGAAGATAGAAACGTGGAGAGCCGGTGCCGACGTAGGCGACGTAATTGGTCAGGCCCGGATGGCCTTTCAGCATCGCTTCGAGCTTGCTGACCTGCGCGGTCGTCGCGGTTAGCGATGAGCCTTCGGCGAGTTTGATGTCCACCATCAATTCGAGACGGGTGGAATCGGGGAAGAATTGTTGCGGCACGTACTGGAACAGGAATAGCGA
>JBBQCA010000271.1:0-3195 GCA_038318315.1 Burkholderiales bacterium
TCGCCCGGTGCGATCGCGCGCGTGCACGGCGCGCATCCGATGCTGGGGTAGCCGCGCGCATGCAGCGCATTCACCGGCACATCGTGCGCACGCAGATACGTCCATACCTCGTCCTCGGACCAGTCGGCCAGCGGACTGAATTTCACGAGGTCGTGATCGGCGTCGTAGGCCTCGAGCGCGAGATCACCGCGCGACGCGGCCTGCGCGCGACGCAGCCCCGTGATCCACGCCTTCCGGCCCGCGAGCGCGCGATTGAGCGGCTCGACCTTGCGGATGTGGCAGCACGCCTTGCGCTCGGCCACGCTGGCGTAGAACGCGTTGATGCCGTGGATGCGCACGTATTGCTCGACGGCGGACGCGGCGGGGAAGAACGCATCGACCTTGCGGCGATAGCGTTCGGTCGCGCGCTGCCAGACCTGATAGGTCTCGTCGGGCAGGCGGCCGGTGTCGAGCGTGGCGATCGCGATGGCTTTCATCGTCTTTATGGCATCGTCGTCCTCACCGCCCGCGATCAGATCGAAGATCACCATGTCCTCAGCGCCGAAGCTGGTCGTGAAGATGGCCGGCGCGTAGTCGCGCGCGGCACGCAGTAGCACCGCGCGCGCGGCCTCGGCCTTGCTTGCGAGCTCAGGCGAAAGCGGACTCATGTTGCCGCTTCCGTAGTCGTGCTTGCGAAGCGGCGTCGCTTGAAGAGCGGAACCGGACGGTCGACCGAAGTCTGATAGCCCTCAGAAAAAACCCGGTAAGAGGACAACGCATCCTCGATCAGTTCCTGATGCTTGATCGCAAACGAATCGAAGCCGCTGCGCAGCATGTAGAACAATTGATCGCGCAACACGTCGCCCACCGCGCGCAACGTACCGCGATAGCCGTGGCGCTCGCGCAAGAGACGCGCTATCGAATAGCCGCGACCGTCGGTGAACTTGGGGAAGTCGATCGCGATCAGCGCGAGACGCGAAAGATCGCCCGCCAGTTCCGCGGGCTCGTCGCTCGCTTCGAGCCGCACGCCAAGCGGCGCGGTGTGCGCGAGCAAGGCCACGCGCTCGGCCTTCCACAGCGCGAGGGGTACCAGGACCGATGCGTCGTCGGGCACATCGCGCAAGGCTTCGATCGCATCGACGAACGTCCATGCGTCGTCGACGATGCGACCGCCGTCGGTGATCGATCCCTCAATCAGCCGGGACATGATCGCGCTCACGATAGACGTGCTGCTTGAAGGGATCGAGGCCGATGCGCCGCACCGTGTCGATGAAGCGCTCGTCGTCGTGACGGTGCGCGACATAGGTCTCGAGCAGACGCTCGACCACGTCGGGCATCTCGTCGCGCGCGAACGAGCGGCCAATCACCCTGCCGAGCGACGCGTCGTTGCCCTGCGCACCGCCGATCGTGACCTGGTACCACTCCTCGCCGTTCTTGTCGACGCCCAAGACGCCGATGTGTCCGACGTGATGATGGCCGCAGGCATTGATGCAACCGGAAATGTTCAGGTCGAGTTCGCCGATGTCGTGCAGGTAGTCCTGGAACTCGACCCTCTCTTCGATGCGGCGCTGGATCGACTCGGCCACGGGGATCGACTTCGCATTCGCGAGCGAACAGAAGTCGCCGCCCGGGCAGCACACGATGTCGGTGAGCAGGCCGATGTTGGGCATCGCGCAACCGATCGCGCGCGCGCGCTCCCACACCGCGTAAAGGTCGTCGAGTCGGACGTCGGCGAGGATCAGGTTCTGCTCGTGGGATACGCGCACTTCGCCGAAGCTGTAGCGATCGGCGAGGTCGGCGATCGCGTCCATCTGGTCCGCGGTGGCGTCGCCGGGCGGCACGCCGGTCTTCTTCAACGACAGGGTTACCGCCTTGTAGCCGGAGACTTTGTGGGCAAAGGTATTGCGCTTGATCCAGTTTGCGAACGGCTTGCTGTCGGCGATCTGCGCGCGCAGGGCGCGGCTTTCCGGGGGGAGCGTCTGGTAGTCAGGCGGCGTGAAGAACGCCTCCATGCGCCGATACTCGTCGTCGGGAATCGTGGCCGGTCCGCCTTCGAGACGCGACCACTCCTCTTCGACCTTGGCCGCGAACACCGCGGGCGTGAGATCGCGAACCAGGACCTTGATGCGCGCCTTGTAGAGATTGTCGCGACGACCGTAACGATTGTAGACGCGCAGGATCGCGTCGAGATAGTTGAGCAGCTCGGCCCGCGGCAGCCACTCGCGAATCACGTGACCGATCATCGGCGTGCGGCCGAGACCACCACCTGCGAGGATGCGAAAGCCGAGCTCGCCGGCATCGTTCTTCAATGCGTGAATGCCGATGTCGTGAACGCGTGTGGCGGCCCGATCCTCGACCGCGCCATTGATCGCGATCTTGAACTTGCGCGGCAGGAAGGCGAACTCGGGATGGAAGGTGGACCACTGGCGCACGATTTCGCACACCGCGCGCGAATCGACCAGCTCATCGTGCGCGACGCCTGCGAACTGATCGGTGGTGGTGTTGCGGATGCAGTTGCCGCTGGTTTGAATTGCGTGCATCTGCACCGTCGCGAGCTCTGCGAGGATGTCGGGCACGTTCTCGAGCGCGGGCCAGTTGAACTGGATGTTCTGGCGCGTGCTGAAGTGGCCGTAGCCGCGGTCGTACTTGCGCGCGATGTCAGCCAGCTTGCGCAATTGTCGAGTCGCCAGAAAACCATACGGAATCGCGATGCGCAGCATCGGCGCCAGCCGCTGGATGTAGAGACCGTTCTGCAGGCGCAGCGGGCGGAACTCGTCCTCGCTCAATTGCCCCGCGAGGAAGCGGTTGGTCTGGTCGCGAAACTGGACGACGCGTTCGTCGACCATCGCCTGGTCATGGGAGTCGTAGCGGTACATGGCGCCGAGTTTATGCGGCACTGCGAGAAAGCCGAACGACTATTGCGTCGTGACTACATTACGAATGCTTATTTGATTTGGGCGCCGCGACGCGAAGCATTCCTGCCGGGCACCGCTTCATCGTCGGCCTGCCCGCTACCCGAACGGGCGCACGCCGATCAGCCATCCATGCAGGTAGAAGGCAAAGAGCACCCATGCCACGGCGCCCGATGTGTACCGAGTGCACGCCGAGCAAGAGGAGGAGACCGAGTAGCAAGACAGTCATGTTGGTGCGCAACGATTCAAGGTCGTCGGTCCGGTCCTGGCGGGTTCACCGATGCTGCTGCGATTCGGAGAAGCT
>JBBQCA010000272.1:0-3179 GCA_038318315.1 Burkholderiales bacterium
GCCGCCTACGTGACGGAGCTGCCCGAAATGCTCGGCGGTTCGGCCGACCTCACGGGCAGCAACCTCACCGACTGGAAGGGCATGAAGACGGTGAAGGTCGCGGCCGATGGCGGACGCTACATCCACTACGGCGTGCGCGAATTCGGCATGGCCGCGATCATGAACGGCATCGCGCTGCACGGCGGCCTGCTGCCGTTCGGCGGCACCTTCCTGACGTTCTCGGACTACTGCCGCAACGCGATTCGCCTGGCCGCGTTGATGAAGCTGCGCAACATCTTCGTCTTCACGCACGACTCGATCGGTCTCGGCGAAGACGGCCCGACACATCAGGCTATCGAGCACGCCGCGTCGCTGCGCCTGATTCCGCATCTGGACGTATGGCGGCCGGCCGATACCACCGAGACCGCGGTCGCATGGGCCGCGGCGATCGAGCGCAATGTCGATGGCAATCGCGGGCCGACCGCGTTGCTGCTCAGCCGCCAGAACCTGCCGTATCTCGAGAAGAGCGACAAGCAGAACAAGGCGATTGCGCGCGGGGCGTATGTGCTGGTCGATGTCTCCAACCCGCAGGTGGTGTTGATCGCCACCGGTTCAGAAGTCGGCCTCGCGGTGGATGCCGCGAAGGTACTGGCCGAACAGAAGATCGCGGTGCGCGTGGTCTCGATGCCATCGACCACGGTGTTCGATCGTCAGGCTGTCGACTACAAGGCAGCCGTATTGCCCGCGGGCATTCCGCGCGTGGCGATCGAAGCCGGCGTTACCGACGGCTGGTGGAAGTACGTGAGGGCGGAAGGCGCCGTGATCGGCATCGACACCTTCGGCGAATCGGCTCCGGGCAAGAAAGTTTTCGAGTTCTTTCACTTCACTGTCGACAACGTCGTCGCGACCGCGAGGCGCGTCGTGCAATCTCGCAGTGCTTCCTCGCAGTGATCCCCATTAACGAGAACAACAGATGACCATCAAAGTCGCAATCAACGGCTACGGCCGCATCGGCCGCAACATCCTTCGCGCTCACTACGAGGGCCGCGTCAACGGAATCCCGAAGCACGACATCGAGATCGTCGCGATCAACGACCTCGGTGACTCCAAGACCAACGCGCACCTGACGCAATACGACACCGCGCACGGCAAGTTTCCGGGCACCGTGAAGGCCGATGGCGATTGCATCGTGGTCTCGACGCGAATGGGCGCAGACGCGGAGAAAGGCGATCGCATCAAGGTCTTCGCCGAACGCGATCCGGCCAAGCTGCCCTGGGGCTCGCTGGGCGTCGACGTGGTGCTCGAATGCACGGGCTTCTTCACCACCAAGGCCAAGGCCTCCGCCCACATCAACGGCGGCGCGAAGAAGGTCATCATCTCGGCGCCCGGCGGCAGCGATGTCGACGCGACCATCGTGCACGGCGTGAATCACCAGGTGCTGAAAGCCAGCGACACCGTGATCTCGAACGGCAGTTGCACCACCAACTGCCTCGCGCCTATGGTCAAGCCCCTGAACGACAAGATCGGCCTCGTCTCGGGCCTGATGACGACGGTGCATGCGTACACCAACGACCAGGTGCTCACCGACGTCTATCACGAGGACCTGCGTCGCGCGCGCAGCGCCACGATGTCGATGATCCCGGCCAAGACCGGCGCCGCAGCCGCGATCGGCCTGGTGCTGCCCGAGTTGAAGGGCAAGCTCGACGGCTACGCGATCCGCGTGCCCACCATCAACGTGTCGATCGTCGACCTGTCGTTCATCGCCGCGCGCGACACCACCGGCGAGGAAGTCAACGCGATCATGAAGGCCTCGTCCGAAGGCGAGATGAAAGGCATCCTCGACTACAACACCGAGCCGCTGGTGTCGCACGACTTCAACCACAACCCCGCATCGTCGACCTTCGATTCGACCCTGACGAAAGTGTCGGGCCGGCTGGTGAAAGTCTCGTCGTGGTACGACAACGAGTGGGGCTTCTCGAATCGCATGCTCGACGCGACCATCGACCTGATGACGGCGAAGTGACGTGAAGGCGGAAGGGGCGACGGCCATGAACTTCCTCCGCATGTCCGACCTCGATCTTGCAGGCAAGCGCGTGTTCATTCGCGCCGACCTCAATGTGCCGCAGGACGACGATGGCACTATCACCGACGACACGCGCATCCGCGCATCGGTACCCGCGATCGAAGCGGCATTGAAAGCGGGCGCCGCGGTGATGGTCACGTCGCATCTCGGCCGTCCGACCGAAGGCGCGTTCAAGCCCGAGGACTCGTTGCAGCCGGTGGCCACGCGCCTCGGCGAGTTGATGAAGCGCGACGTGCCGCTGATCGCGAACTGGATCGAGGACACGTCGTGGCAAGCCAGTCTTAAGCCCGGCCAACTGGTGCTGCTCGAGAACTGTCGCGTCAACAAGGGCGAGAAGAAGGACGACGACGGACTGGCCAGGAAGATGGCCGCGCTCTGCGACATCTACGTCAACGATGCCTTCGGCACCGCCCATCGCGCCGAAGCCACCACGCACGGCATCGCGAAGTACGCGCCGGTCGCGTGCGCAGGTCCTCTGCTTGCGACCGAGCTCGATGCGCTCGGCAAGGCGCTGCACGATCCCAAGCGTCCGCTGGTGGCGATCGTCGCGGGCTCTAAGGTCTCGACCAAGCTCACGATCCTCGAAACGCTCGCCGACAGGGTCGATCAGTTGATCGTCGGTGGCGGCATCGCCAATACCTTTCTCGCGGCGACCGGGAAGAACATCGGCAAGTCGCTGTCCGAACCCGACCTGCTCGAAGACGCGAAGAGCATCATCGCGAAGATGAAAGCGCGCGGCGCGGCTGTGCCGCTACCCACCGACGTTGTGGTCGGGAAAAAATTCGCGGCGAACACGGAAGCGCGAACCATATCCGTCGATCAGGTGCAGGACGACGACATGATTTTCGACGTCGGTCCCGAGACCAGCAAGGTCATCGCCGGCGTCGTCGAGCACGCCGGCACGATCGTATGGAATGGCCCGCTGGGCGTGTTCGAGTTCGATCAATTCGCGGGCGGCACCGAGCGGCTCGCAAGAGCGATCGCGGCCGGCCCCGGCTATTCGATCGCGGGCGGCGGCGACACGCTGGCGGCGATCTCGAAGTTCGGCATCGAGAACGACGTGGACTACATTTCCACCGGTGGCGGCGCCTTCCTCGAATTCCTCGAGGGCAAGACC
>JBBQCA010000273.1:0-3175 GCA_038318315.1 Burkholderiales bacterium
AGGCCAGTCGCAAGCGCCGCATCGCCACCGGCGCGGGCGTGCCTGTGCAGGAAGTCAACCGCCTGCTCAAGCAATACGACCAGATGCAGGGCGTGATGAAGACCATGCAGAAAGGCGGCATGGCGAAGTTGATGCGCGGCATGCGCGGGATGATGCCGGGGATGTAATCGCCCGGCCCCGCGGCGGCGGTGCGTGTCAGCCCGATCGCGCGTCCGCACGTTCTACCTGCTCGACCCCTTCGGTCCGACCGCATCGAACAGCCAGGTCGGGCCACACTGCACAACTTGAAAACCGTTCTTCAATGAGGAGTTATTCATGACCATGCCCACCAATTTCCTGCGCAGGGTGACGCTAGGCGTCACGCTCATCTCGATGGCCGCCTCGTCCCTGGGCTTGTCGGGTTGCGCCGAAGTGCCCAACTACACGACCGGCAGCCGCGGCGGGGACACGGCAGTAGGCGCAGGCGCCGGTGCTGTCGCGGGCGCTGCGATCGGTCGCGCGACCTCGGGCGGCAGTCCGGGTCGCAGTACCGCGCAGGGCGCTCTGGCAGGCGCGGCACTCGGTGCGCTCGGCGGCTACCTGTGGTCGAATCGCATGGAAGCGCAGAAGCAGCGCATGGAAGTGGCCACGCGCGGCACCGGGGTCGAAGTCACGCAGACCGCCGACAATCAATTGAAGCTCAACATTCCGAGCGACATCTCGTTCGATACCGGACGCGCCGACATCAAGTCCAACTTCCGCACGGTGCTCGACCAATTCGCGCAGGGCTTGCGCGACAACCCGGGCAGCACGGTGCGCATCATCGGACACACCGACTCGACGGGCAGCGATGCGATCAACAATCCGCTGTCGGTCGATCGCGCCGCCAGCACGCGCAACTATCTGGTCGATCGCGGAGTGGCGGCCAATCGCATCGCCATCGACGGGCGCGGCGAGCGCGAGCCGATCGCCGACAACAACTCGGACGCAGGTCGGGCGCGCAACCGCCGCGTCGAGATCTTCGTCGGCGAGCAGCAGGCTTCCGCCACGCAGGCCCAGCCGCGTTGAAGCTTAGGCACCTCCCCCATGTTTGGGGGAGGTGCCGATTTATGCGAACAGCGCCTTGAGCGCCGCGCCGGGATCGTCGGCGCGCATGAACGCCTCGCCGATCAGAAAGCCATGAACGCCGGCGCCCTGCATGCGCGCTATGTCGTCGCTCGTCGCGATTCCTGATTCGGTGACGAGCACGCGGTCCTTCGGCACACGCGCGACCAGGTCGAGCGTCGTCTCGAGACGCGTCTCGAAAGTACGCAGGTTGCGATTGTTGATGCCGATCGCAGTGCGCGCCGGATCGCTCCGAACCGCAAGCGCGAGATCGAGCTCGCGTTGATCGTGCGCCTCGACAAGCACATCCATCGCGTAGTCGTGCGCGGTCTGCGCGAGCTCGTCGAGCGCCTGTGCGTCGAGTGCCGCGACGATCAACAGGATGCAATCGGCACCCATCGCGCGCGACTCGGCGATCTGATACGCATCGACGATGAAGTCCTTGCGAAGTACCGGCAGGCCGCAAGCCGCGCGCGCCGCGACCAGCGCGTCGCGCGAACCCTGAAAGTATTGTTCGTCGGTCAACACCGACAGGCAAGTCGCGCCGCCCGCTTCATAGGAACGCGCAATCGCCGCGGGATGAAAGGCGGGACGCAACAGGCCCTTGGACGGGGAGGCCTTCTTGATCTCGGCAACGATGCCTGCCTGCCCTTCTCCGATGCGCGCGGCGAGCGCCTTCACGAAGCCTCGTGGTGCTTCGGCGCGGCGCGCATCGCGCTCGACCTCGACTTGCGATCGCTGCCGCTTCGCGGCGGCGACCTCGCCGGTTTTGGTCGCGAGAATGCTCGCGAGGACGTCGGTCGGCTTCAAGACGAGGCGAGGCGTTGGCTCGCCGCCGCGAACGCATCAAGCTTCGCGCGTGCGGCGCCGCTTGCGATCACCTCGCGCGCACGCTCGATGCCGGCGTCGATCGACGGCACGACATCGGCCGCATAGAGCGCAAGGCCCGCGTTGAGCACCACGATCTCGCGCGGCGTGCCTTCGACGTTGGCAAGCGCCTCGTGGATCATCTCGCGCGATTCTTCGGCGCTTCCAACCTTCAGGCCGCGATTGGACTTCATCGCCAGGCCGTAGTCCTCGGGATGAATCTCGTACTCGCGCACCTCGCCGTCCTTGAGCTCCCCGACCAGCGTGGCCGCGCCCAGCGACGCTTCGTCCATGCCGTCCTTGCCATAGACGACCAGCGCATGCGTGGCGCCCAGCCGCTGCAGCACGCGCACCTGAATGCCGACCAGATCGGGATGGAACACGCCCATCAACTGATGTAGCGCGCCCGCGGGATTGGTCAGCGGTCCGAGAATGTTGAAGATGGTTCGCACGCCGAGTTCCTTGCGAACCGCGGCGACGTTCTTCATCGCGCTGTGATGATTGGGCGCGAACATGAAACCGATGCCGGTCTCCGCAATGCACGCGGCCACCTGCTCGGGCGTGAGCATCACATTGATACCGAGCGCCTCGAGCACGTCGGCGCTGCCCGAGCGCGACGACACGCCGCGATTGCCGTGCTTGGCGATGCGTGCGCCCGCGGCCGCGGCAACGAACATCGCCGCCGTCGAGATGTTGAAGGTATGCGACCCGTCGCCGCCGGTGCCGCAGAGGTCGACGAGGTGGGACTTGTCGGCGACCACGACCGGCGTCGCGAACTCGCGCATCACCTGCGCGGCCGCCGCGATCTCGCCGATGGTTTCCTTCTTCACCCGCAGACCGAGCAACAGCGCCGATGCGATCGAAGGCGACATCTCGCCTTTCATCAGCATGCGCATCAGGTGGAGCATTTCGTCGTGAAATATTTCACGGTGCTCGATGCAGCGTACGAGCGCTTCGTTGGGCGTGATGGACATGAGGTCTGAAAGAAAGGTAACGCGCGTCAATGCTTGAGGAAATTGGCAAGCAGCGCGTGACCGTGCTCGGTGAGGATGGATTCGGGATGGAACTGCACGCCTTCGATGGCGTATTGCTTGTGGCGCACCCCCATGATTTCGCCGTCATCGGTCCACGCGGTGACTTCCAGGCAGTCGGGCAAGGACGCGCGCTCGATGGCCAGCGAGTGATAGCGCGTCACCGTGAAGGGAGACGGCAACGCGGCGAACAC
>JBBQCA010000274.1:0-3127 GCA_038318315.1 Burkholderiales bacterium
AGAGCGAAGACGCGGCGGGCTTCGGCGTGATGTGGACGATGGCCACCGGTTCGGGTTACGGCGGCATCGCGGACTGGCTGTTGCCCAACGTGGCAGGCGCGCCGGTACTCGACTCGGGTCCGCTGATGTATTGGGTCGGCGCCGCATGCATCAAGCTCGGCATCGCCGTTTTCGGACATGCCGCCAATGCCGCGCTCGCGGCACGGCTGGCGACCGTGATCTTCTTTTTCGTGACGGTCACGGGCATCTGGTACGCCACCTATCTGGTCGGGCGCCGCGCCGCTGCGCAACCGGCCGCGCTCGCGTTCGGCGGCCAGCCCGAGGCGCGCGATTACGGCCGCGTGCTCGCCGATGGCGCGCTGCTGATCCTGCTGGCGACCATCGGCCTCCTGGTTCGCGCGCACGAGAGTTCGTCGGACGTCGCGATGCTCGCGATGCTTGCGCTCGCGCTCTACGGCATGGCGCGCAGCCTCGATTTTCGCAAGGCGGGGGCGGGCTGGATCGCGGTCTCCCTCGTCGGCCTCACGCTCTCGCGCGGCCCCGCGCCCGCTCTCGCGATCCTCGCGCTGTGGCTGGTCCTGATCGCGTTCAACGACGACTTCAAACCGGCGCGACGCGCGACCGCGATGGTGCTCGTCCCGGCCACGATCGTGGGACTCGCGATCTGGCCGCTCGCGACCTGGATCGCAGTGCCCGACGCCCCGACGCATATCACCGTCCGGCTCGCCGAATGGGCGCGCTACTTCGACGGCATCGACGCGCGCGCCGCGGGCAAATACGTGCGCACCTTGCCGTGGACCACATGGATCGCATGGCCGCTCGCGTTCTGGGGCGCGTGGACTTGGCGCAAGCGACTGGGCGCCGCGCACATCGCGCTGCCCGGCGGCTTCGTACTCGCGATGCTCGGCGTGTTGTGTTCGACCTCGGACACGTCCGATGGGCAATTGCTGCTGGTGCTGCCCGGACTCGTGATGCTCGCCGCCTTCGGCCTGCCGACCCTGCGACGCGGCGGCGCCAACGCGTTCGACTGGTTCAGCCTGATGCTCTATTCGATCGTGGCGATCTTCATCTGGTTCGCATGGTTCGCGCGAGTCACCGGCGCGCCTGCGGGATTCGCGCGCAGCATCGCGCGCCTGATCCCGGGCGCGGCGCCCGAGTTCAGGCCGATCGTGTTTGCGATCGCGCTCGCGGCAACCATCGCGTGGCTCGCGATCGTGCGCTGGCGCATCGTCGCGCATCCCAAGGTGCTCTGGCGCAGCGTGGTGCTCGCGTCGGGCGGATTGATCCTGGCGTGGACGCTGACGGCCACGCTGTTCCTGCACGCGATCGACTACGGCCGCACCTATCGCGATGTCGCGAGCGCATTGTCCGCGGCCATGAGCGCCGCAGCGAGTGCGCAGAAGACCCGCGCCCGGGCCGACAGGAGCGGACGTGCGCCGGCGGGCTCGATGACCAGCGCGGCGCGGGACGCACGTTTTGCCGATGCACCCGGCGGCTCGTGCGTCGCCACCGATGGACTCGGCCTCGCGCAGCGTGCGTCGTTTGCATGGTTCGCCGCCGTGCGCTTTGCGCGTGTCGATTATTCGGGCAACAACATCGACGACTGCGACTACCTGCTGCGCCAGGACCTGACGCGCAATCCCCGCGACGGAAGCTTGCCGCAAAGCCGCTGGAAGCTCCTGTGGGAAGGCCGCCGAGCGGCCGATCGCGACGAGCGCTTCAGGCTCTATCGAAAGAGCGGCGGCGCAACGACCCGCGGCGCGGGTGATGCGATCGATCGCAACGAAGGGCGCGCCGTACTCACGCCTGCCAACCCCGTCGCCGTTCCGGTACCGGGCGCGGGAGATTCGGCTGCGGATCCGACCGCGGGCGCCACGGTGACATCGCCGACCGACGTTCCCGAAAAGGCGCCGTGAGGAGGACGCAAACGCAGACGCCGGCCGAAACTCGCGACCGGATCGATAGTCCGCGCCAGCGTCTCTCCGGCATCGCGCTGGTCCGTCGCATCCTCGCGCAGGCATGGCCGGTATTGATCGGGCAATGGGCGTCGATCGCCTTCGGCGTCGCCGACACCATCATGGTCGGCCACTCGTCGCCGCAGAACCTGGCGGCGATGGCGCTCGGATCGAGCATCTACGCGAGCGTGTTCGTGGGGTTGATGGGCGTGGTGATCGCGTTGACCCCGATCATCGCGCAGCACTTCGGCGGCGAACGTCACACCGAAATCGGCAAGACCTACATGCAGGGCCTGTGGCTGGCGTTGTGGCTGACCATCGCCGGCGACGTCGCGATGGGCTTTCCCGATGCGTGGCTGGTGATGAGCGCGGTCGATGCTGGCGTCGCATCGAGTGTCGCCGCGTACCTGCATGCACTGATGTTCGCGCTGCCGGCCGCTCTCGTGTTTCGCACCGTCTATTCGCTCAACGTCGCGGTGTCGCGCCCCAAGGTGACGATGACGATCAACCTGATCGGGCTCGCGCTGAAGATCCCGTTGAACTACGTGCTCGTCTATGGCAAGTTCGGCATTCCCGCGCTGGGCGCCGCGGGCTGCGGCTATGCGACGGCGATCGTGATGTGGCTGTCGTGCGGCATCGCGTTGGTGGCATTGTCGCGCGATCCCTTCTATCGCCGCTTCGCGATTACCTTCGACTGGCCGCGCTGGAAATACCAGCGCGAGCTGTTACGACTGGGCATCCCCACGGGACTTTCGTACATCGTCGAAGTCACCTCGTTCACCTTCATGACGCTGCTGGTCGCGGGCCTGGGCACGCGCGTGACGGGCGGCCATCAGATCGTCGCGAACCTCGCCGCGTTCTGCTTCATGCTGCCGCTGTCGCTGGCGGTCGCGACCTCGGCCATCGTCGCGCAATTCATCGGCGCGAACGACGGCATCGGCGCGCGGCGTGCAACGCGTGCGGGCTTGCGCCTGGCGGCGGGCATCGCGATCGTCGTGTCCGCCCTCGTCTGGTTCGGCCGCCACGTCGTGATCGGCTTCTACACCGACGACGATGCCGTCGCCGCCGTCGCCCTGTCGCTGATCGGCTTCGTCGCGATCTTCCACCTGTTCGACGCGGTGCAGGGCATGTCGGGATTCATCCTGCGCGCCTACAAGCACGCGGTCGCGCCG
>JBBQCA010000275.1:0-3118 GCA_038318315.1 Burkholderiales bacterium
AGCTGCTTCATCTGGCGCAGCATCGGGCCGGCCTGTGCGTCCATGCCGCCGTAGAAGACGACGTCGGGCTTGGTGCTCTTGACCTTGGTCAGGATCGCCTGGAAGTCGGTCGCGTTGTTGCTGGTGTGCTCGGTCGCGACGACCTTCGCGCCCGATTTGGTCGCGCCCTTCTTGAATTCGTCGGCCACGCCCTGGCCGTAGGCCGTGGCGTCGTCGATCACCGCGACCGTCTTGGCCTTGAGTGTCGTGCCCGCATATTTGCCGAGCGTGCCGCCGAGTTGGCCGTCATTGGCGCAGACGCGGAAGGCGGTCTTAAAGCCCTGCTGCGTGTACTTGGGGTTGGTGGCCGAAGGCGAGATCTGCGGAATGCCGGCATCCGAATAGATCTTCGATGCGGGAATCGTGGTGCCTGAGTTCAGGTGACCGATCACGCCATTGACCTTGGCATCGACCAGCTTCTGGGCGGCGGCGGTGCCCTGCTTCGGGTCGGCGGCGTCGTCTTCCTTCAACAGTTCGAGCTTGACCTTCTTCCCGCCGATGGTCACGCCCTTGGCGTTGAGCTCGTCGATCGCCATCACGGCGCCGTTCTCGTTGTCCTTGCCGAGGTGAGCGATGTTGCCCGAGATCGGTCCGACGTGGCCGATCTTGACGACCTCTTGTCCGTATGCGGGGGCGCTTGCGACGAATGCGGTCGCGATGGCGGCGCACAGGAATGTGTGCTGAGCTTTCATTGAATTGGACTCCCAGTCGAAAATGTTGATGACGATGTTAAACGTCGCGATCGTGGCAAGCCACAGCGGCCGCGCGATTCACAGTTTCGTGATCGCGTTCATGTAACCGGGCAGACCCGCGAGCAGCCGCGACAAATTACACGAAACGACAGGTGAAGAATAGTGGCTTCATTCCCTATCCGAAAACGAGAAGTCGTGATTCGGGGTTGACCGTGTTTTCCCGAATACGACGACGGCTTTCGCAACAGTGGCCGGTCCACGA
Source organism: Burkholderiales bacterium (assembly GCA_038318315.1). Lineage (GTDB taxonomy): Bacteria > Pseudomonadota > Gammaproteobacteria > Burkholderiales > Burkholderiaceae_D > CAHJXF01. Next base: position 994 of record JBBQCA010000275.1, read on the forward strand.
GCCTTTAAACTCCCCTACCCTGTCATCCCGACGCCGCGATCCATGCCCATGCAATTCGACTTCGCCCTCGATCCCCGCTTGCGCCCGCCACTGCGTTCGGCGATCGACGCCTTGACGCGACCGCCCGAAGCCGAGTGCGTGACGCGCCTGCTCGATGCGGCTTCCCAGGACGGAAAGGCGCTCGAGCGCGTACGGATCGATGCGACGCGTCTGGTCGAGTCGCTGCGCGCCAAGCGCGTCAAGGCCGGCGGCGTCGATGCGTTGATGCGCGAATTCTCGCTGTCGTCCGACGAGGGCGTCGCGTTGATGTGTCTGGCCGAAGCGCTGCTACGCATCCCCGATGCCGCGACGCGCGACGCGCTGATTCGCGACAAGATCGGCGGCGGCGACTGGAACGCGCACGTCGGCCAGAGTCCGTCGCTGTTCGTCAATGCGGCCGCGTGGGGTCTTGTCGTGACCGGCAAGCTGGTCGCCACGCACAGCGCGCAGGGACTTTCGGCGTCGCTCACGCGCCTGGTCGCGCGCGGCGGCGAACCGCTGATCCGCAAGGGCGTCGACCTCGCGATGCGCATGCTCGGGCGTCAGTTCGTGACGGGCGAAACGATCGAGGACGCGATCGCGAACGGTCGCGACAACCTCAGGCGCGGCTATCGCTATTCGTACGACATGCTCGGCGAAGCCGCATCGACCGCGGCCGACGCGGAGCGCTACCTGGAGTCCTATCGACACGCGATCGCGGTGATCGGCGCCTCGGCCGGCGGCGTCCAGGATACGAGCGACGTGCGCAGGGACGCGCCTGGGGACGTCTATAAGCGCCCCGGCATCTCGGTCAAGCTGTCGGCCCTGCACCCGCGCTATGCACGCGCCACGCGCACGCGCGTGATGACCGAGTTGCTGCCTGTCCTCAAAAGCCTCGCGCTCGCGGCCAGGCGCTTCGACATCGGCTTCAACATCGACGCCGAGGAATCCGAGCGCCTCGATCTCTCGCTCGATCTGCTCGAGGCGCTTGCCCAGGACCACGAACTCGATCGCTGGAGCGGTCTGGGCTTCGTGATCCAGGGCTATCAGAAGCGCGCGCCCGCGGTGATCGACTTCGTCGCGGATCTCTCTCGCAGAACCCAGGCGCGCGCGCAGCGACGCATCATGGTTCGTCTGGTCAAGGGCGCGTACTGGGATTCCGAAATCAAGCGCGCGCAGATCGAAGGCCAGAGCGACTATCCGGTCTATACGAGAAAGCCGCACACCGACGTCGCCTACCAGGCGTGCGCGCGCCAACTGCTGGCCGCGGCGGATGCCATCTACCCGCAGTTCGCCACGCACAACGCCTATACCCTGGCGTGGGTGCGCGAGGCCGCGCGCACCATCGGCGTGTCCGAGAGCGACTACGAATTCCAGTGCCTGCACGGCATGGGCGAGACACTCTACGACCAGATCGTGAGCGACTCGACGCCCCTCTCGTGCCGCATCTACGCGCCGGTCGGCAGCCACGAAACCCTGCTCGCGTATCTGGTGCGTCGCCTGCTCGAGAACGGCGCGAACACCTCGTTCGTCAATCGTATCGTCGATGCGCGCGTGCCGATCTCCGAACTGATCGCCGACCCGGTGGCCCGCGCGCGCGAAACAGGCGGCGTGCCGCATCCGCAGATACCCCTGCCGCGCGATCTCTATCCCGATGGCCGCGTCAATTCGGCAGGCTTCGATGCGTCCAACGAAGGCGCGCTGGTCGCGATGGCCGACGCGCTCGCGCCATACGCCGCGCAGCGCTGGAATTTTCCGGGCGAAGCATCGAAGCCGGCGTCTATCGCGATCGTGAATCCTTCCGATCATGCCGATGCGGTCGGCACCGTCGTGCCGGCGTCGGGCGACGACATCGCGAACGCCGTGTCGCGTGCGCTGGCCGCAGCGCATGCGTGGCGAGCGACGCCATCCTCGCAACGCACGGCAGCGCTGCTGCGCTGTGCCGAGTTGCTCGAAGAGCATCGCGCCGAGCTGGTCGCGCTCGCGATCCGCGAAGCCGGCAAGACGCTAGGCAACGCGATCGGCGAAGTGCGCGAGGCGGTGGACTTCTGCCGCTATTACGCCGGGCAGATCGAACAGGACCACGCCGCGACCGGTTCGGTCGCCG
>JBBQCA010000276.1:0-3066 GCA_038318315.1 Burkholderiales bacterium
CTCCAGTCCGCGCGCGTCGATCATCATCGACGAGCTGCCCTATCAGGTGAACAAGAAGACCCTGCTCGAGCGCATCGCCGAGCTGGTGCAGGAAAAGAAGCTCGAAGGCATCGCGCACATCCAGGACGAGTCCGACAAGTCGGGCATGCGCGTGGTGATCGATCTGAAGCGTGGCGAAGTGCCCGAGGTGGTACTCAACAACCTCTTCAAGAACACGCAGCTGCAGGACACGTTCGGCATGAACATGGTGGCGCTGCTCGACGGGCAGCCGCGCCTGTGCAATCTCAAGATGATGATCGATGCGTTCGTCTCGCATCGTCGCGAGATCGTCACGCGCCGCACCGTGTTCGAATTGAAGAAGGCGCGCGAACGCGGCCACGTGCTCGAGGGTCTCGCGGTCGCGCTCGCCAACATCGACGAGTTCATCGCGCTGATCAAGGCCGCGCCCACGCCGCCGATCGCCAAGCAGGAACTGATGCGCCGCGCGTGGGATTCGTCGCTGGTGCGCGAGATGCTGGCGCGTGCCGAGACCGAGGAATCCGGAGGTCGCGAAGCCTATCGACCCGAGGGCTTGCCCGCGCACTACGGGATGCAGGCCGACGGCCTCTACAAGCTTTCGGACGATCAGGCCCAAGAGATTCTGCAGATGCGCCTGCAGCGCCTGACCGGGCTCGAGCAGGACAAGATCGTCGAGGAATACCGCGAGGTGATGGGCCAGATCGCCGATCTCCTCGACATCCTCGCCAAGCCTGCGCGCATCACCGCGATCATCACCGAAGAGCTGCAGCAGATCCGCAACGACTTCGGCGACGACAGGCGCAGCGAGATCGTGCTCAACGCGCTCGACATGAGCGACGAAGACTTGATCACGCCGCAGGACATGGTGGTGACGATCTCGCACACCGGCTACATCAAGAGCCAGCCGATCGCCGAATACCGCGCGCAGAAGCGGGGAGGTCGAGGAAAGCAGGCCGCGGCCACCAAGGAAGACGACTGGATCGACCAGCTCTTCATCGCCAACACGCACGACATGATCCTGGCGTTCTCGGATCGCGGCCGGGTCTATTGGCTCAAGGTCTATGAAGTGCCGCAGGGTTCGCGCGGTTCGCGCGGCAGGCCGATGGTCAACATGTGGCCGCTCGCGGACGGCGAGAAGATCACGGTCGTGCTCGCGGTCAAGGCCTTCGACGACGCGCACTACATCTTCATGGCAACCTCGCTGGGCACCGTCAAGAAGACGCCGCTGACCGACTTCGCGAACCGCCGCACCGCCGGCATCATCGCGGTCGATCTCGACGAGGGCGATCATCTGATCGGCGTGGCCATCACCGATGGCGGTCACGACGTGATGCTGTTTGCCGATTCGGGCAAGGCGGTGCGCTTCGACGAGAACGATGTGCGTTCGATGGGTCGCGGCGCGCGCGGCGTTCGCGGCATGAACCTCGAGGCCGGACAGCAGGTGATCGCATTGCTGGTCGCGCCCAACGGAGACGACGCGCAGGCAGACATCGGTCGCGACGTCAAAGGCTCTCAGAGCGTCCTGACCGCGACCGAGAACGGTTACGGCAAGCGCACGCCGATCGCCGAGTACACGCGTCACGGTCGTGGAACCAAAGGCATGATCGCGATCTCCACATCCGAGCGCAACGGCAAGGTGGTCGCGGCCACGCTGGTCGATGTCAAGGACGAGATCATGCTGATCACCACCGGCGGCGTGCTGATCCGCACGCGCGTGTCCGAGATTCGCGAGATGGGTCGCGCAACGCAGGGGGTGACCTTGATCAGCGTCGATCAAGGCACGCGTCTGGTCGGTTTGCAACGCGTGGTCGAGACCGACGACAGCGATGACCTTCCCGTGAGCGACAGCAACGCAAGCACAGACGAACCCGCGTGACCATGGGCAGCGGCGGGCGGCGACCGCGCTGACCGTCGTACGCGCAGCCTGATCCTTTACGATTTTCAACAGACGCGTCGCTTCGACGCTGGAGACTCCCGATGAAGAAAACAGTTACTGCATTGACCGGCATGCTCGTCGCCGGCGCTCTCGTCCTTCCCGTTGCGGTCCAGGCACAGGCTCTGAAGGCGACACCGGCCGCGACACCGGCTGCGATTGCGCCCGCCGCCGCACCCGCTGCGCCCGCGCCCGTCACCGTGACCCCCGAAGCACGGGCCGCGATCAAGGACCTGATCGAGACCATGAAGATGCGCGAGAACATGGCCAAGGCCTTCCAGTTGATGGGTCAGAACCTGCCGCCGCAGATGGCGCAGGCGATGAATGCTTCGATCGAGAACAACACGACGTTGTCGCAGGATCAAAAGCAGAAGGTGCGCGCGGGCATGAATCAGCCGTTCGAGAACGCCGTCAAGGAAGCGCAGACCATCATCAACGATCCCAAGAACGTCGATGAATCGATCGAGCGCATATATCCGATCTACGCGAAGTACTACACCCCCGACGAGGTCCGTCAGATCACCACGTTCTACAAAACGCCGGTGGGCGCCAAGACGCTGAACGTGGCGCCGCAGATCATCAACGAATCGATGCAGGCCGGCTTCTCGCTGTTCCAGCCGCGCGTGAACGCGCTGATGGAAAGGACCGTCAAGAAGGAAGTCGATACCGTGACCCAGGCGAGCGCGCCGGCGAAGGCGCCGGCGAAAGCATCGACGAAAGCACCGGTGACGAAATAAGGCGCGGCGCAAGGACCACGCATGACGCGCGCCTACAACTTCTCGCCGGGTCCCGCGACCATTCCCGAAGAGGTGCTGCGTCAGGCTGCGAGCGAAATGCTCGACTGGCGCGGCACGGGCATGTCGGTGATGGAGATGAGCCATCGCAGCGCCGATTACGCGCCTGTGATCGGTGAAGCCGAGGCCGATCTGCGTGAACTGCTCGGCGCGCCCGCGAACTACAAGATCCTCTTCATGCAGGGCGGTGCGCTGGCCGAGAACGCGATCGTGCCGCTCAACATGATGCGCGGCATCGGCGTGGCCGACTACGTCGACACCGGCATCTGGTCCACCAAGTCGATCAACGAAGCGCGTCGCTACGGTGAGGTGCACGTGATC
>JBBQCA010000277.1:0-3042 GCA_038318315.1 Burkholderiales bacterium
ATGGCGCAACGGCGGCTGATCGATCGCGACGCCCTTGTTCTTCAATTCGGCACGCAGGCAGTCGACGTTCGCGAGATCGTCGTCGCGATAATCGGGAAAGTACTTTTGAATCGCGCCGGTGATCGTGAGTCGATCGAACGGCGTGGACAGATCGAGCGGCTTGCCCTGATAGGTCAGCGTGGTCGAGCCGCATACGCGCAGCGCGGCATCGCGAATCAACGCTTCGGTGAAGTCCATCAGCCAGCCGTAGTCCGCATAGGCCGCGTAGAACTCCAGCATCGTGAACTCGGGGTTGTGCCGCGGGCTCACGCCTTCGTTGCGGAAGTTGCGATTGATCTCGAACACGCGCTCGAAGCCGCCCACCACCAGGCGCTTCAGATAGAGCTCGGGCGCGATGCGCAGGAACATCTGCATGTCGAGCGCGTTGTGATGGGTGGAGAACGGCCGCGCCGCCGCGCCACCCGGTATCGGATGCAGCATCGGCGTTTCGACTTCGAGGAAGTCCTGGGCGGTCATGAAGTCGCGGATCGCGGTAACCGCCTTGCTGCGCGCGACGAAGGTGCGACGCGTCTCGTCGCTCATGATCAGGTCGACGTAGCGCTGCCGATACTTGACCTCCTGATCGGCGAGCCCGTGAAACTTGTCGGGCAAGGGACGCAGGGACTTGGTCAGCAAGCGGATCGAGCTCGCCTTGAGCGTCAACTCGCCGGTACGTGTCTTGAACAGCGTGCCGGTGGCCGCGACGATGTCGCCCAGGTCCCAGTGCTTGAAGGCCGCGTAGGCGTCGGCGCCCACCGCATCGGTCGCGATGTAGAGCTGGATCGTCCCGCTCCCGTCCTTCACGCTCGCGAAGCTGGCCTTGCCCATCACGCGCTTCAACATCATGCGGCCTGCAACAGCCACGGCTTCGGTTTCGTCGTCGAAGCTCGCGGTCTCGCGCGCATCGTGCGTCGCGTGCAGGGCGAGCGCACGATGCGTGGGCACGAAGTCGTTGGGAAACGCGATGCCGTTAATGCGCAATTCGGCAAGCTTGGCGCGGCGCTCGGCGATCAACTGGTTTTCGTCGGGTGGTGTGGCGGGATTTGAATCACGATCATTCATGGGGAGGCGGCGAACGAGTGAGTGGTTATTCCGAGCGCACGGAGCGCCTGGAGTTGTTGCCGGTCGGCGCTTGCAAATCCCCTGCAACCGTGAGTTCGCGCCACGGCTATATGCAAAGCGTCGAGCGTGCGCAAAGGGAGCGGCGCAAGGCGATCGATCAAATCCGACGCCGACAGAAAAGTACTAGCCGGCCACGCGAGTTGTTCGAGTGTTCCATCGACGAGATGGCCTTCGAAGCGATCGAGGATCGCACGCGCTCTGGTACGCGGCACATCGCCCGAGTGCTCGCGACGACGAACCACACACTTGAACTCGACGATCGACAACGAGCTTATGCAAGGAACGGCCTCATCGGAAAACCAGCGCATGAAGGCCGGTGTGCTCGCTTCGATCAGATAACCCTTGATCAGCGCCGAGGTGTCGATGTAGTCCACGCGATTCGATCTGTCGACGGTGGTAGGGTCAGACGCTGTCCGCGCGAAACTCATCCCAATCAAACGGCGGCAACTCCGGTTGTCCCGCGAGAAAGCGTCGCTGCTTGGCCCCCCACGCCTTCAGTTTTTTTCGACGCTCGGGAGAAATGACTTCCTGCTCTTCGACCTTCGGCGCTATCGGCACCACCTTCGCAAACGGCTTGCCGTGATGCGTCAGCACGACTTCACCGTCGCGTTCGAGCGCGTCCGTAATCACGTGGTATCCGGCGCGCATGTCCCTCACGCTCAGTTCGCTCATGGTCTTGCTCCCAATGTGTCACACATGCGAATTGTGTCACAAGCGATTCGTCATGCCGGTCGGATCGTCAGAGCTATTTTACAAATAACCCAGAATATGCTCCAATCACCATCTAATTGGATTCCATCTGGATGGTGAAAGTGCGCAAGAACCCAGTTGAACTCCGGCAACGCGCCGGCGAGACCGAAAAGATGACGATCAACCTCGGGGTCGTCGATCTTGGGCAAATCGACCTGTTGGTGCAGGAGGGCTTTTACTCGAATCGCAGCGATCTCGTGCGCACGGCGGTGCGCAATCAACTCGTTCAACACGCCGACATCGTCAAGCAGACCGTCGCGCGACGCGTCCTGACCGTGGGTCTCCTAGACGTGAGCAAGGAGGAGCTGGAGCGGCTGCTGGCGGCGGGCCAGCGATTGCAAATCCAGGTCGTCGGACTGGCGCGAATTGCCGCCGACGTTTCTCCAAAGCTCGCCCGCGCCACGATCGAATCGGTTTCCGTTCTCGGCGCTTTCCACGCCAGCGCCGATGTCCGGCGCGCACTCGCCGATCGCATTTCCTGAAAACAACCAACGTACGGAAAGTCACTCGATGAATCACCCCTTCACGTTTCAAGCACCGCCGTTTCATGCAGACACGATCACCACGACGATCGAGAACGCGCTCGCTGCCGCCGGGTTGCAGACCAAGACCGGGGTGATGCATGGCGTCACCGAAACCATCCGACAGGCTCTTTCATCGGCAGGCATGCACGCGGGATCGACCTCGGGCGCTGACGACTCGATCATCGACGTGGTCGCCCGCGAAGTCAGAGGCACTCCGGAGCCGGCGGCGATTCCGTACGGTTCCTCCGACCCGAATGCATCCGACGCATCAGGACAATTCGTGACGCGAAAATTCAGCAATCACGCCGGAGGTCGATCGTACAAACTCTATGTCCCTGCGCCCAAGTCGGGCGCGACCATGCCCTTGATCGTGATGCTGCATGGCTGCACGCAGTCGGCCGACGACTTCGCGGCCGGGACCCGGATGAATCGGCTGGCGGAGCAGCACTGCTTCCTGGTGGCGTACCCCCAACAGGCGTCCAACGCCAACGGATCGAAGTGCTGGAACTGGTTCAAGTCTGCCGATCAGTTACGCGATAGCGGCGAGCCCTCGCTGATCGCAGGCATCACGCGCGAGATCGTCGCGAACCATTCGGTCGATCAGGGC
>JBBQCA010000278.1:0-3022 GCA_038318315.1 Burkholderiales bacterium
AGCGTCCAGCCTTGCTTCCATCGCTCCCACATCAAGGCCTTCTGGCTGTTCGTGTAGTAGGTTCGCGTCCGGTACTTCATCTGCAACACTCCTTCTGCACACGCAGTGGTCAGTGTGTTGCATCGACCAGTTGAATCCGCCAATGCAGGCTGCTGCAACGGCGCGAGGCGCACATGGCGCGAGCGCCGCTGCAGACTTCAGCCACGGCTGGCCTTCCTGCTGTCGTTGCCGCGCGCGACTTGCGTGTCGCCCTGGATCTCCTTGCGCATCGCATCGAAGCTGGTCTTCGAAATCGTGACGACGACGGGCTCGAGCCGGATCACTTCCTGCGGAACGCTCTTGACCGCAGCCGGATGCAACGTCGAGGATTCGTGCGTGATGGCGCCCGTGCTCGCAATCGCGATCGCCGCGCCGCAACCGACCGCAGCGGCCGCGACAAACGACATGACAGTGGTGAGGGTGGTTTTCATGATGTTTTCCTTCCTGTTCGCGGTCACGACGCGTGTCCGATGGATTGAAGAATAGGAAGAACATCGAGCAGGCGCACCCTGATTGCGACGAAACCATCAAGTCGCGGAATGAATCGTCGGAAGCGCCGATGAACGCGAAGCGCGGGGCCGAACCGCGCTCGCCGGAAGGCGCTTCAGATCCGCTCAGGCCACCGAAAATCGATAGATGCGATCGTCTCCACGCTCGCGTCGCAGCGATCCCGCGTACCAAAGCGCGTGCAGATGGGCGAGCGCCTCGCCGAACGCAAAGAAAAGCTGATGGGTGTCGAGCTCGCGCCTGAACATCACCGGCACGATGTCGGCGGCGGTACTGGGCCCGTTTGCAGAATCGGCGCAATGCGCAAGCACTTCGGCAAGCCGTGCCACGTGATGCTCGCGCAATTGTTCGACGCGGCGATGCATGCGCTTGAACGGGCGACCGTGCGAAGGCAACACCAGCGCATCGTCGGGCAGCGCCGTGAATCGTCCGATCGAATCGATGAACTGCGTGACCGGGTTGGCCTCGGGCTCCATCGCATGCACGCTGACGTTGGGCGATATGCGTGGCAGCAGCATGTCGCCCGAGATCAGGATGTTGGCGTCCTCGGCATAGAGCGCCGCATGCTCGGGCGAATGACCGAAGCCGGGGATGACGCGCCAGGTCTGGTTTCCGATCGCGATGCGCTCGCCATCGACGATGCGCCGGTACGAGGCTGGCATTTCGGGCACGAGCTTCGGAAAATACGCGGTGCGCTCGGTCAGCGCCTTGATGTGCGTCGGATCGCGCAAGCCGTGCGAGGTGTAGTGCGCGACGATGCCCGGACCATCGGTGCCGGTCAGCGCAGCCTGCAGCACGCGGCCCATCGCGTATTCGCCCAGCGTCATCCACAGCGGCGGCATCCGGTCTGCGTCCATCTGCTGCGCGAGCCATGCAGCATTTCCGACGTGATCGGGGTGGGTATGCGTGCACAGGATGCGCACGATCGGTAGTCCCTCGAGTTCGTTCGCGATCACCTGCTGCCAGAGATGGCGCGTGGTCTCCGAACCGATGCCGCAGTCGATCGCGGTCCAGCCATTGCGCCCATCGAAGCGATCGCGCAGCAACCACAGGTTGATGTGATCGAGCGCGAACGGCAGCGGTTTGCGTATCCAGTAGATGCCGGGCGCGATCTCGCGTTTGCCGCCGGGTTCGGGCAGAGCATCGCCGAAGGGATAGTAGAGCTGAGCTTCTTGTGGGTTCATCGTCGGTCGCGCGTTGTCGATCGCATTGAGGCCATCGATTCTATGTGATTGACCGCCGCTCGATCCGGCGCATCCATGAGCGCGTCTTTCGGCGCATCGATGAGTTATCGTGCCGCGCATGTTTGCCGGCCTGTCTTCAACCTACGGACTGACGCTGCATGGTTTGATCACCGTGCTGGCGCTGCTGCTCTATGTCGTCGCGTCGCACGCATTGCATCAGCGGCGACACCCGGCCGCCGCGATCGCGTGGGTGCTGTTCATTCTCCTCGTGCCTTACGTCGCGCTGCCCACGTTCCTGGTGTTCGGCTCGCGCAAGCAGACGCGGCCGCCGGTGCTGCTGCGACTTCCGGAGGCGGCCGGTAACGACGCGCCGTGGGCGGTTCAGACCATCGGGGCGCTCGGACAGCCGGCGCCCGCGACCTATCGCGGCCTGACGCTGCACGCCGATGGCTCGGAAGCATTGGCGGCGTTGTGGCGCGTGATCGACGCGGCTGAAGAGACGATCGACATCTGCAGCTACATCGTCGGTCGCGACCCGGTCGGCGATGCCCTGGTCGCGCGGCTCGCGGCCAAGGCGAGCGCGGGCGTGCGCGTGCGGCTGATGGTCGATGGCTGGGGTCGACTGACGCGCCGGCCTCCCGATATGAAAGCGGCGGTTCGCGCCGGCGCTCGTTTCGCGGTGTTCGTGTCGGTGTGGCGCACGCTGTTTCGCGCGCGTTCCAATTTGCGTGACCACCGCAAGATGGTGATCGTCGATGCGCACGGTCGTCACCCGCGCCTGTGGTGCGGCGGTCGCAATCTCGCGTCCGAATATTTCGATGGCGAGCCCGGTCATCCGCCGTGGCACGACCTGACGTTCGATCTCGGCGGCGCGTTGGTGACCCAGGCGATCGAGTTGTTCGAGCGCGACTGGGCGTATGCGAATCGCCTGAGTCGCGAGGGCCTAGTGCGAAGCGCCGCACAGCCCGCGGTGTTGCCCGACGTACACGCGGGACCGGCCGCGCAGATCGTCGCGTCGGGCCCCGATCAGATCGACGACACCGTGTACACGGTGTTGGTCACGAGCGCGTATCAGGCGAAGACGCGCATCCTGATCGTCACGCCCTATTTCGTTCCCGACTCCGCGCTGCTGATAGCGCTGTCGCTCGCCGCCCGCCGCGGCGTGGTGGTCGATGTGCTGATCCCCGCGCGATCCAATCACCGCATGTCCGACATCGCGCGGCGTCGCGCGCTGCGCGCTCTTGCGACCGCGGGCGCACGCATCTGGCTCGCGCCTCTAATGCTGCACGCGA
>JBBQCA010000279.1:0-2878 GCA_038318315.1 Burkholderiales bacterium
AACGACGCGATCTCTTCCACACTCGAGGCGGAGCCCATGCCCGAAAGCGCTGCGAAGAAGTTGCTGACGCAGGCCAACGACGCCGGCGGCAGAGACAACATTACGGTCCTGGTCGCCCGGTTCGATCGCGCAGAATAGACGAGGAGTGTAAATGGGGTCAGGCCTTCGCTTCGATCCTTCCGCGGCGGTTTGGCAGCTCAACGAAAAGCTGTATGCGCGATACACGCACGCATCGCGCGTCGCCTAACTAAGCGCTTGCAGCGGACGTGGCCCGCTGTTTTGCTGGGTCCCAAGTGCGTTACCATTCGGCGTCGCGGGCCACGCCGCTGAATCGCGGGTCCGTTGGGCGGCGCATGTTCGAGTAGCGCGGGTCCGCATTCGCACTTCGGCGAGGTGTCCAACCAAAGTCAATATGAGGAGCTCTATGAGCCCAAAGACGGATACACGGAAGTCCGCCAAGAGCGCCACCGTGACGGGCAAGGCGGTCAAGGGATTTACGGCCGAGGAACGAGCTGCGATGAAGGAGCGCGCCCAAGAGCTGAAGGCGCAAGTGCGCAGCGGCCCGCGCGCGAAGAAGACGGACGCGGAAAGCGACGTGCTCGCGAAGATCGCCGAGATGCCGAAACCGGATCGCGCCATGGCGGAGCGGCTCCATGCCATCATCAAAGCCAGCGCGCCAGCACTCTCGCCGAAAACCTGGTACGGGATGCCCGCGTACGCCAAGGATGGCAATGTCGTCTGCTTCTTCCAAAGCGCGCACAAGTTCAAGGCGAGGTACGCGACGTTCGGCTTCAGCGACAAGGCGAACCTCGACGAAGGCACCCTGTGGCCAGTCGCCTTCGCGCTGAAGCAGTTGACCGCCGCCGACGAGGCAAGGATCGGTGCGCTCGTGAAGAAAGCGGTGAGCTGAGGAGGTCGCTGCACTTCCAGGCGCAGCGCAGCGCGCCGCCTGACTATCGATTGCAGCGGACTCCGTGCCGCTCGCTGCGGGTCGCGGTGCCATGTTTTTCGCGTGCGGCACGAAGCCGCTGAAACGAAGGGACGTTAGGCGGACACAAGCAATGCGATCGTTGTCAGTTCCTGCAATCTTGCTCCTCGTGTTGCCGGCGGCCGCTGGGCAGACATTTCCGAGCTCCCCGCCGAAACCGAAGATTTCGCGACCGCTCGCGCTTCAGGAATTTTCGCGATATGTCGGGCAGACGACGCCTGAGGATCGGGTCGCAATTCAAGCGGTTGGCGCGCTGGACGCGGATAGTCCTGTTCTTCGCATGCGGCTGAGAAATGTCTCTGATCAGGCAATCAAGTTGTACCGCTTTCATTTGCCTTGGGGCAACAGCACTTCTCTCATCGTCGCGGCCATAACGACCTCCGGCGAACCGCTTGAAGTCGTATACCCGATCGATGATCCTCCGCCGCCCGGAACCGATGAACCTCTGGTTATCGCTCCCGGTCAGAAGATGAGCGGTGACTACCGCATCGCCTACAAAATTCCTAGCCTTTTCAGAGCGCTGAACAAGTCTGATGTCCTTGTCATTTGGGCATACGCGTTGGAGCCGGGTTATGGCTACGTTACGGGAGTGGTGGTGTTCCGCAAACGCGCCGCCTAACTTCGCGGTTGCAGCGGACTGCGGGCCGGCGCCTGCTAAACTACTTTCACGCTCTGCGCGTGGCCGCAGCCGCTGAACCGCAGAGCCGTTAGCCGCTGAAGTAACGGCGCAGGAGTGCGAAACGTCATGAAGCCGAGTGATCTGGTCACGAGCGAATCGTACGCAGCCGGCGAGTTCTCGCCCGACAACAGTGCACATGCGGCAGGCGGCGCCCTGCTGCCCAACGATCCACCCCAGTTTCGCCGCTTCATGAGCGGATCGCGGCCAATCGATCTCGACGGCATCGAGTGGAGCGCCATTCCCGATCACCCCATCGCGGACGATATTCTGCGAGTTCTGGCCTATATGCAGGACGTCGAGAGTCACACGGTGGTCTTTCCCGGAACGATCTTCTCGAAGCGCGCGCTCGAGGATGAGCATGTCGGTCCGTTTCTGATCTGTTGGCTGTACGAAGAAGGGATGCACGGGCGTGCTCTTTCGAAGTTTCTCGACTGCGCGGGCCACCCGGTCCAGCCGCGTATCGTTCAGCGAACGACGGTGCGCGATCGTGTCGACCGAACGGTCACCAGGATGATGTCGGCGGCGTGGAAGGACTTTCTCGCGCTGCACATGACGTGGGGCGCGGTCCACGAATGTACGACCATTCAAGCCTACCACCGTCTCTCTGAACAGAATGGTCATCCGATCCTGAATGAGCTTCTCCGACGCATCATCCGGGACGAAGCGCGGCATTTCGCGTTTTACATGTGGCAGGCCGAACGTCGGCTTGCTCGGCCCGGGGTCGCGCGAATCGTTCGTGCCATCATGAACCGGTTCTACACTCCTGTGGGTGCCTCACACCAGCCGGATGCACAGGCATGCTGGGTTTCCGGCTTTCTATTCGACGGCGAGGACGGTCGTAGAGCTGCGACGCATGTGGACTCGAGCATCGCCAGGCTTCCCGGATTTTCTGATGCAACGCTGCTCTGGGACTGGCTCGATCGCAAGGTCTTCAACTGATTGCGCCGCCCGCTCGTTTGCTCTTATCACCAACGCGACGATCCCATGGGGTACTGCTGCCGGACGCGCGCGGCTAACTCAACGCTTGCACCGGACTTCGAGCCGCGCGTTGCTGCCTCACAAGTGCGCTACCATTTCGCGTGCGGCTCGAAGCCGGTGAGCGTCAGGCCGTTAGCCTGCTCAATGGAGGCATCGAATGACTAAGACCGCCATGAAGACGCGCGTGACATCCTTCGCTCCACAGTTTCTAGTCGACGACCTTGAGCGCTCGA
>JBBQCA010000280.1:0-2862 GCA_038318315.1 Burkholderiales bacterium
CGATGCGCGCGGACGTGCCGGGTTTGAATTGATACGCAGCAATGCGAACGGGGACTTGCTCGCAGGCCAGCATCTAAAACTCAAGTTGGTGCGCGAGTATCGCGACTACCGCTGGGTCTTCGATCATGAAAGCGGTTGGCATTTCGACTACAACCAGCGCTACGAAGACGCTGAAACGCGCGATCTCGATGCGCAAGCCGGCAAGGTCGTGAAGTTCGACGTGCCCGTCGATTGGGGTAACTACCGCGTCGAGATCCTCGATCCTGCAACCGGACTCACCACGCGCCTGCCGTTCTTTGCCGGCTGGAGCTGGAACGACGACAACCGTGGCAAGGAAGCGCGGCCTGACAAGGTCAAGTTGGCGCTGGACAAGCCGACCTATCACGCTGGCGACACGCTCAAGGTCACGGTGACGCCACCGCAAGCGGGCCCCGGCGTTCTGATCGTCGAATCCGATCACATGCTCTACACGAAGAACATCGACGCGAAACCCGGCGCGACCTTCGAGATCCCTGTCACCAAGGATTGGGAACGCCACGACGTCTACGTCACCGCGCTCGTGTTTCGCGGCGGTTCGGCCGCCGACAAGATCACGCCGGCGCGCGCGGTTGGCGAAGCCTTCGTGTCGATGGATCGCAGTGAGCGCAAGATCGACGTGAAGATCGATGCTCCCAAACAAATGAAACCGGAAATCGACCTGCCCGTCACCGTCAAGGCGCCTGCGCTCGCCGGCAAGAAAGCCTACGTGACGGTGTCCGCAGTGGATGTTGGCATCCTCAACATCACGCGCTTCCTGCGCCCCGATGCGAATGCCTGGTTCTTTGCGCAACGCGCGCTCGGCATCGATGCCTATGACCTTTACGGCCGCGTGATCGAAAGTTTCAGCGGCGATACCGCGAAGCTTCGCTATGGCGGCGACATGGCGTTGGCCGCGCTGCCGCAGGCGCGACGGCCGACCGCGAAGGTGCTGACGGTCGACCTGTTCTCGGGCGTCGTCGCGCTCGATGCGAAAGGCGAAGCGAAGGTTTCGCTGAAAATGCCGGACTTCAACGGCACGGTGCGCGTCACCGCGGAGGTCTTCGGCGAAAACCAGTATGGCGACGCCGACACGGAGACCGTCGTGCGGGCACCGCTTGTTGCGGAGATCTCGACGCCGCGCGTGCTCGCTCCGGGCGACAAGGCGGCACTCACGCTCGACCTGCAGAATTTCTCTGGCAGCGAACGGGAATTTTCGGTCAAGGTAAGCACAGCAAAACCGCTTGTCATCGAAAAGGGGGAGCGCAAGGTCAAGCTCGCCGATGGTGCCAAGACCACGTTGAATTTCGCGCTCAACGCGCTCGACGGATACGGCGTCGGCAAGATCAGTGTCGTCGCGTCGAGTGGCGATATCAAGATCGACCGCCATTTCGAAATGGTCGTGCGTGCGGCATGGCCCAGCGTTATGCGATCAACATCGCGCGCACTCAACACACTTGAACCGATAACGCTCGGCGCCGAGACGCTGGACGGACTGCTCGCCGACTCCGTCAGCGAACGACTCACCGTTTCGAGTCTGCCGCCGCTGCCGTTCGCTACGGCAATCACGGATCTGCTCAAGTATCCGTATGGCTGCATCGAACAGACCACGAGCAAGGGCTTCGGCGCCTTGCTGCTTGACGAAAAGACCGCACAGAACCTGCATGTCGATGGTCTGCCGGCCGATCAGCGCAAGGCGCGCGTCGAATCGTCGATCGGACGCATCGCATCGATTCAGATTCCATCCGGCCACTTCTCCATGTGGGGCGGCGACAGCAGCATCAGCGAGTTCATCACGCCGTATGTCGTCGAGTTCCTCGAGGACGCGCGCGACGAAGGCTTCACGGTGCCGGACGATCTGCTGCAGAAAGCGCTCAAGCGCCTCAACGACGATCTCCTCTCTGGCGGCCTCCCTTTCTACGGCTACGAGCACAGCGAAGCGATGCGCTTCGCCAATGAAGCCTATTCGGGCTACGTGCTCGCACGCGTGAACCGCGCGCCACTCGGAACGTTGCGCGCGCTCTACGACAACGAACGGGCCAAGGCCATCACCGCTCTGCCCATGGTGCACCTCGGCATCGCATTGAAACTGATGGGCGACGCACCGCGCGCGGAAAAGGCGATCGCCGATGCATTCGCGATGAAGGTCAATCGTCCGTGGTATCTCGGTGACTACGGTTCGGATCTGCGCGACACCGCGCTGATGATCGCGCTAACGCATCAATACGGCTTGGCCAAGCCTGAGTACGACGGTCGCGTCTTCGAACTCGCGCGTTCGATCACCGGCAAGGAGCATCTCGCCGATGGCCAGGAACGCAAGTATGCATTCCACTGGACGTATTTCAGTACGCAGGAGCAGATTGCGCTGGCCCGCCTTGGCAAGACGCTGATCAAGGACGGCGACAAGGTCGTCGCGGGCACGCTCGGCATCGGCACCGCGTCGAGCCCGATCAGTCCTGACCGCATGTGGAGTCGCGATTTCAGCGGCGCCGAGATCGCGGCCGGCGTGCGCTTCACGCCGCAAGGCGACCTGCCGCTCTATGTCAGCAACGATGTCGCCGGCGTGCCGAAAACGTCGCCGTCTGTCGACGACCACTACGTCGCCATCCAGCGGCAGTACTACACGCTCGACGGCAAGCCGTGGGAACCCACCGCGCTCAAGGAAGGCGACAGCCTGATCGTCGGCCTCAAGCTGGAGGCGCGCGAATCGATGGCGGATGCACTGCTGGTCGACCTGCTGCCGGGCGGCCTCGAAATAGAAAACTTCAATCTCACCGATGCCAAGCAATGGGCCGATGTGGTCGTCGACGGCATCACGATCACCGACCGCGCTCAGGCTGCCGAGGT
>JBBQCA010000281.1:0-2859 GCA_038318315.1 Burkholderiales bacterium
GCAATATCTCGCGATCGAGAAGCTGCGCCTGGGCGATCGCCTCGCGACCGAATGGCGCGTCGATGAGGCGGCGCTGGCCGCGCTGGTGCCCACGCTGCTGCTGCAACCGCTGATCGAGAACGCCGTGCATCACGGCATAGAACCTTCGCAGATCGGCGGCACGATCGCCATCGACGTCGCGAGAGTCGGACGCTACGTCGAGATCGGCATCGCCAATCCCTGGCAGGGCGATGCGGCCGCGGCGCAGACGCGCGGCAACGGCATCGGGCTCGACAACGTGCGTCAACGTCTCGCGCTCGTGCATGATCTGGAGGCGACCGTCGACAGCGCGGTGCGCGAGGGCCGCTACGTGGTCCGCATGCGGCTGCCGGCGGAGCGGCGACGGGAGCCGCGCGTTGCAAGGCAGAAATCGATCCCCCTCCCTGCCTCCCCCTTGAAGGGGGAGGAGCCATCCCCCTCCCAGCCTCCCCCTTGAGGGGGAGGGTGTAACCCACGAGGTCACGATGACCGAATACAGCGAGACCGTCGCGCGCATCCTGATCGTCGATGACGAAGCGCCTGCGCGCGCACGGATGATCGATCTGCTCTCGGATGTCGCGCACGAGTTCGCGCACGTCATCGTCGGTGAGGCCGCTGACGGCAGGAGCGCACTCGATCGCCTGGCCGAAACGCCGGCCGACATCGCGTTGATCGACGTGCAGATGCCCGGCATGACCGGCATCGAGCTCGCGCGCCACCTGGGCGCGCTGCCCGAGCCGCCCGCGATCGTGTTCGTCACCGCGTTCGACGAATACGCGGTCAAGGCCTTCGAGGTCCATGCGCTCGACTATCTGATGAAGCCGGTACGCGCCGCGCGCCTGCTCGAGGCGCTGATGCGCGTGCGCGCGCTGACCAGCCAGCAGCAGACGCAGGCGATCGCCGCGGCCGCGCGCGAATCGGGCGAGGCCACGGGCCGCAAACGCGACACCATCGCGGTGGTGGAGCGTGGCCGCGTGCTGCTGGTGCCGGTGGCCGATGTCGTCTATCTGAAAGCCGAACTCAAATACATCACGATCCGCACCGCCGACCGCGAGTACCTGACCGAAGAGCCGCTGGTCGATCTCGAAAACGAATTCGCCGATCGCTTCATCCGCGTGCATCGCAATGCGCTCGTGTCGCGCAGCGCGATCGGCGGATTCGAGCGCGTCGAGAGCGTGGGCAGCGGCGATGCCGTCGGCGAACCGCACTGGGTGGTGACCCTGCGCAACGTGCCCGAGCGCCTGCCGGTGAGCCGCCGACAGTGGCCGATCGTGAAGGACGCGATGCGGTCGTAGTCGGCAGCCGCGCGATAATGCGGCCTTCAAATCAAAGGAAGGACGATGCCCTACATCCTCAGCACCGAGCGCGACAAGCTCAAGTCGGCCACCGACGCCACCGCCGCCGTGATCGACAAGAACACCACCGCGGGCGACCTCAACTACATGATCTCGTTGATGGCCAAGGCCTACATCGATGCCAAGGGCCTGCGCTACGAACACCTCAACGCGGTCGTCGGCGCGCTCGATTCCGCCAAGGCCGAATTCCAGCGCCGCGTGGTTGCGCCCTACGAAGACAAGAAGATCGCCGAGAACGGCGACGTGTATTAACCGGAGATCCCGCGATGATCGTCATCACCGGCGCGATGGTCGCCAAGCCCGAACGCATCGATGAAGCCTTGAGGCTCAGCCTCGAGCATGTCAGGCGCTCGCGCGAGGAGCCCGGTTGCATTTCGCACGCCGTGCATCGCGATGCCGAGAACCCGCTGCGACTGGTTTTCGTCGAGGAGTGGGCCGACATGGCCGCGCTCGGCGCGCACTTCGCTGTGCCGGCGTCGCGCGCCTTCGGCAAGTCGCTGAGCGGGATGGCCAGCGAGCCGCCGGCGATCAAGATCTACGACGCGACGCGGGTCGAGCAATGAATGCGGTGCAGGACGCGGCCAACAATTCGGCGAGCGCAGCGGAAACTCCTGTGGTGCGCATGCCCGCGCTCTACATTCCGCACGGTGCGGGCCCGTGCTTCTTCATGGACTGGACCCCGCGCGACACCTGGACGCGCATGGGCGAGTTTCTTCGCGGCGCGATGTCCGCCCTGCCGCGGAAACCTTCCGCGATCCTGATGGTGTCGGCGCATTGGGAAATGCCGCAGTACACGGTGGGTAGCGGACAGCGGCCCGGCCTGCTGTTCGACTACAGCGGTTTTCCGCCGCATACCTACGAGTTGCGTTACGCACCGCCGGGCAGCCCCGCGCTCGCAGTTCGCGTACGCACGCTGCTGTCGACTGCAGGCTTGCCGAACGACGAAGACCGCGAGCGCGCCTACGACCACGGCATGTTCATCCCGCTGCTGCTAATGGCGCCCGAGGCCGACATCCCGGTGGTGCAATTGTCGGTGCGCGCGGGTCTCGATGCGCGAGAGCACGAAGCGGTCGGCGCGGCGCTGGCACCGCTGCGCGACGAGGGCGTCTTCATCGTCGGCAGCGGCATGAGTTTTCACAACATGCGCGGCTATGGCGATGCGCGCTTCGGCCCGATCTCGGATCGCTTCGACGCGTGGCTCACGGAGACCGTCGGCATCGACGACGCGGCCGAACGCGGCGACGCGCTCGCGCGCTGGGACGAGCATCCCGATGGCCGCCTCTCGCATCCGCGCGAGGAGCACCTGATTCCGTTGATGGTGGTGGCCGGCAGTGCCGGCAATGTCGCGGGTCGGCGCGTGTTCAGCGATCGCGTGATGGGCACGACGGTCTCGGCGTTCCAGTTCGGTTAGAAAGCTTCAGTTTCATCGCATTTGGTTTTACACGCGTGATCTCAGCGCCTATATTGATTTGAATCGATATCGCTG
>JBBQCA010000282.1:0-2847 GCA_038318315.1 Burkholderiales bacterium
TCCGCGAGCGCATGGCGTTCGGGTCGATAGCGTTGCAACGGCCACGCCGCGATGGCAACCAGCATCTGCAGCAGGCCGCCGGTCAGGAACAGGGCAGCAGGACCGAGTGCCGAAACGGGATCGCGAGGATTCGCGCCACAAATGACCAACAGAATCATGCACACCAGGCCGGCGCGCCCGGCATTCGGCCCGAGCGCGACGAGCAAGCCACCGCCGATGCCGACGAGCAGGGCAGCGAGCGCCAATAGCAGTGTGCTCGCTCCGAGCAGATAGCCCGCATACGCCGACAACCCCGAAGCGAGCGCCGCGAGCAGCATGCGTTGCATGCGCAATCGGTACGGACCCGGCTGATCGATGAACATCGTGTTCAAGGCGCCGACGGCGATACCGAGACCAATGCCGGTATGTCCGCTCGGTATCGACAGAGCAAGCGGCACGACGATCGCGAGGGTGTTGCGCAACGCGACGCGCATCGGCACGTCGCGCGGTTTCAGTTCGATCAGGCTGCTGAACATGCGGCGTCGGTTGTGGCGATGATCAGCGCACGCAGACCGTTCATCCCGCGGGTCGAACGTAGCGATCCGGCGCTGGATTGAGATGGCCGCAAGATGCGCAGGTGCGTGCAGCAAGCGAGCCGTAGAAACGATCGAATACGCGCAGGAAATCCGTTTCGATGTCGTGCAGGTGGAAAAACTCTTCGTAGAGCTTGTGGTTGCATCGTTCGCAGAACCAGAGCAGGCCGTCCAGTTCGTGCACAAGCCGGCGGCGCTCGATCACCAGGCCGACCGAATCGGGTGCGCGCTGCGGTGAATGCAAGACGCGCGGCGGCAGATAGAACACTTCGCCGGCGCGGATCGGGATGTCGCGCACGCGGCCATCCTCCTGGATCTTCAACACCATCTCGCCTTCGAGTTGATGGAAGAATTCGGCGCCTTCGTCGCAATGAAAATCGGTGCGCGCGTTGGGGCCACCGACGATCATGATGATGAAGTCGTCGGCGATGATGCATTTGTTGCCGACCGGCGGCTTCAGCAGATGACGATTTTCGTCGATCCAGCTGGCTAGATTGAAGGGGGCAGGCAGCATTGCTTTCGCTTCCACGTCGGCCAGAAGGAAGCATGAAGTGTAGTGCGGAACGGTCGCGGGCGAGGAGTGCGCTTTGGCGGTTGCATCACGAGCGGGTCAAACCGAAGCTGCGGAATAACACCCGTCTAGGTCGAACGGGTTGCTTCACCGATCACGGCGATGCACTTCAATTCAATGACAATCGGCGTCGGCAACGCGGTAATGCCAAGCGTGGTGCGGCAAGGCGCGGTCGCGGGATCGCGAAAATGCTCGGCGTAGATTCGGTTGTATGCGGCGAAGTCGCGCGCCATGTCGGTCAGGAAGACGGTCACATCGACGAGGTCTTCCCAGCGCGCGCCGCTCGCGTGCAGTACGGCGCGCACATTGGCGAATACCTGGCGGCACTGCGCCTCGATGTCGTAGGCGATCAGTCTGCCGTCGTCATCAAGGACATTGCCGGGAATCGCGTTGGAGCCGGGCTCGCGTGGTCCAACGCCCGACAGGAAAAGCAGTTGGCCAACGCGGCGCGCGTGCGGATACGCACCAACCGGGGCTGGCGCAGTGTCCGTATGGATCGGAACGTTCATTGACTGGCTTTGGTCGAGCTGGTTGGCGTCTCGTTCGATCCGGCGACGGTGATGTCCTCGCGAAACAGCACATGGCCGCCGGTGTCCTGGCCCATCATGTGATAGGTACCCGGACGCAGATAGAGCGAGCCATGCGTCTCCGCACGCCGCTGGACCAGGCGCTCCTGCAGGCGGTCGGCACCGGCAATGGGATCGAGCACGAGCCGGTCGGCCGGAATCGAATCGTCACCTTCCTTCGTGTAACGCGCCTCAACCAGGCACGGATATACGTTTTGGCAGGCCGCGCCGTTGATGAAATGCGCGACGCGCAAGCCGCCGAGGTTCAGCCAGGTCGGGCGTCCGTCATGGATTTCATCGGGTGGAAAGAAAACGCTGACGTCGTACGCCTTTGGCTTGAGCGACCAGGGCCTGCCGTCCTTGTCCTCGAACACGATCGGTGCGGTCGCATGCAGTGAATCGACGACCGCGTGGTAGTAAGGATGATTTTCGGTGCCGGGCGGGTGTTCTATCAGCATGGTCTGCTCGACCGTCAGCGGATCGATGCCGCTGAGCTTGCGAAAATGCTGTGCCATGCTCTTGCCGCCGAGATATTTTCCATTTTCCTGGATATGCGCGTACCCGGCATTCACGACCAAACGTGCATCCGGATCTTTCTTCAAGATGCGTTCGTAGAGATTCTTGGCCTGATCGTATTCGCGCACGTCGCCGTTGCCTTCCTTTTCGCTTTCGTAGGCGACGACCGTGAAGCCGAGTTTCAATGCAGTGCGCACCATTTCCGCGGCAACCGGCTCCATCGTGTAGAAGCCGCTCTGCGGGATCGGATAGCCGCGCTTGGCCAGATCGGTATCGGCCGAATAAAGGGTCTCCGCGGCGAAGTAGGTGTAGCCCTCGGCGCGCAATTTCGACAGCAGCTCGATCGTCAGCGTGCGTGTGAGCGGGACGTTGTGTGCCTCGTTGAAGAAAATCGCCTTGCGTCCTTTGGCGAGTTCGGCAATCGCGTCGAGCGCGGGCTTCGATGTAAAGCCGCCGGAAAGCGGGGACGACGCATCGTCGGACGAGGGCAGCTGTCGGATCGAATACGAATCGTGTGCGCCGGCGTAGTCGCCGACGAAGGTCTGGTACCAGCTCAGGTACTGGCCGAATACAATGCGGAACGCGCGGTTTTTCTCCGAGCGATACACATCGCGCATCGCCT
>JBBQCA010000283.1:0-2751 GCA_038318315.1 Burkholderiales bacterium
TGCATAGGCTTCACCGAACGCTATACGGTCGGGGTGTGGGTCGGCAATTCCAGCGGCGCGGCGATGTGGGACGTGTCGGGCACGACCGGCGCTGCGCCGGTGTGGCAGGCCATCGTGGGCTACCTGGCTGCACGCGATCTCGGGCACGCGAGCGCCGCGATGATCGTGCCCGTATCGATGACGACAACCGATCTCGGCATCGTGCGTCGGGCGATTCGCTTCGAAGGAAATCTCGAGGCGCCGCGGGACGAACTGTTCCTGGCGGGCACCGAGAGCACTACCATCGTGCGCAGCGCCGCCGCCGCGCTCACGAGCGTTCGCGCGCGCGAACATATAAGCGGCGCCATCGCGCTGCCGGTCGGCGGCACCATCGTCGCGATCGATCCCGACATTCCGCCGCAGCGACAGCGCATGACGTTCCGCGCGTCCAGGTCCTCCGACGCGCGGCGCACGCAATGGAAGCTCGACGGTCGTGTGATCGGCCGCGGCGCCACGATCGAATGGCCGGTCTGGCCCGGCAGGCACATCCTCGAACTGATCGACGACCACGACACCGCGATCGACAAGGTCGCCTTCGAAGTTCGCGGAGCGAGCGTGCGGCGGAAAGGAAGTCGCGGCGCAGGATAAGTGCGAAGCATCCCGGTTGGCGCCGGTTGATACTTGCCTCGGGCAAGCATAAGATTGCTCGAGGCAAGTATCGGAGACAGCCATGACCGCGAAACCGAATCGGGTTGCGCAGGGCCGGGAACGAGTCGCGCATCAAGTCGCGCATCAAGTCGACGCGATGCGCTCGTTCAACCGCTTCTACACCCGTCAGATCGGCCTGCTGGAAGAAGGATTGCTGAAGAGCGACTTCTCGCTCACCGAGGTCCGCGTGCTCTATGAACTCGCGCATGCCGACGGCCTGACCGCCAGCGATCTGGCCCGCGAACTCGGTCTCGACCTGGGCTACATGAGCCGCGTGCTCAAGCGCCTGCAGGCGCGCAGCCTGCTGCGGCGGGGCCCGTCGAAAACCGATGCGCGGCAATCGGTCCTGGGCCTGACGGCCAAGGGACTGAAGGCATTCACGCCCATCGAGAAGGCGACGAGCGACCAGATGGTCGGCATGCTGGCCGCGGTCCCTGCCGATGGCAAGGCGAAGCTGCTGCGATCGATGCAGACGATCAGGCGGCTGCTCGGTGAGCGCGACGAGCAAGCGGCGTCGTATGTGATCCGCGATCCCAGGCCCGGCGACATCGGCTGGATCATCCATCGCCAAGGCGTTCTCTATGCCGAGGAATACGGCTGGGAACAGAGCTTCGAAGGACTGATCGCCGAGATTGCGGGAACGTTCATCCGGACCTTCGATCCGAAACTCGAACGCTGCTGGATCGCCGAACGCGACGACGAGGTCGTGGGCTCGGTCTTCCTCGTGCGCAAATCCGCGCGCGTCGCCCAGCTCCGGCTTCTGTACGTCGAACCATCGACCCGAGGCCTCGGCATCGGCCGCCGCCTGGTCGGCGAGTGCATCGCGTTCGCGAAGGCGAAGGGCTACAGGGCGATGACGCTATGGACCAACGACGTGTTGACCTCGGCGCGAAAGATCTACCAGGCCGCAGGCTTCGAGCTCGTCAAGCAAGAGCGGCATCGTTCGTTCGGGATGGACCTGGTGGGCCAGAACTGGGACTTGAAGTTGTAGGCCTTGCTGTGAACGGCAGGTGCCACCACTCTCGTATCGTCGAGCCATGACCCGCCACATCGGTATCGTCGCCTGCTCCGCTGCGGCGCGCGGTGGTTGGCTGAGCGCCTAGAATAGAACCCTTTTGCGGGTCGGCGGTGTCGCGGCGGGTCAAAAGCGATCGTCGCGCCGCGCACCTTCATTGGAGGACCTCATGCTGACTGTCGTCAATCCATCGAACTCCAAGCACGGGTCCATCGTCACCGAATCCGTCGTCACTTCGACCGATGCGACCGCGACCATCGCCCCGGTCCCCGAGATCGTCGCCGAACTCGCGGCCGGGCGCATGGTGATCCTGGTCGATGAAGAAGATCGCGAGAACGAAGGCGACCTGGTGCTCGCGGCCGACTTCGTCACGCCCGAAGCGATAAATTTCATGGCGCGCTACGGCCGCGGCCTGATCTGCCTCACGCTCACCGAAGAGCGCTGCGCGCAATTGCAGTTGCCGCTGATGACGGCGGCCAACGGCACGCGCTACGGCACCAAGTTCACGGTTTCGATCGAGGCCGCCGAGGGAGTGACCACCGGCATCTCGGCGGCCGATCGTGCGCGCACGATCCAGGCGGCCGTGGCGAAGACCGCGACGCCCACCGACCTCGTGCAGCCCGGCCACGTGTTTCCCATCAAGGCCGAGCCCGGCGGCGTGCTGATGCGCGCAGGCCATACCGAAGCCGGTTGCGATCTCGCGCGCATGGCCGGTACCACGGCTGCGGCCGTGATCTGCGAGATCCTGAAGGACGACGGCACCATGGCGCGCCTGCCCGACCTGATGGCCTTCGCGCACCAACACGGCCTGAAGATCGGCACGATCGCCGACTTGATCCACTAGCGCTCCGCCAACGAGAGCCTGATCGAGAGAGGGGCCGAGCGCGAGGTCGCGACGGCCCACGGTACTTTCCGTGCGATCGCCTATCGCGACATGCCGAGCGGCGCGGCCCACCTCGTCCTCGCGCGCGGTGCGATCGATCGCGAGTGCGAGACGCTGGTGCGCGTGCACGAACCCACCTCGCTGCTCGACCTGATCGATGGCGGCA
>JBBQCA010000284.1:0-2547 GCA_038318315.1 Burkholderiales bacterium
AGACGATCGGCAGACGCGACCACACATCGCGCGCATTGAACGCCGAGTTCGCTGCGGCCAGCACCAGGATCAACGCGCCGATCGAATACAACGCGACGCCCGGAATCACAATCGCCATCTGCCCGAGCTTCACCACCGAGACCAGCGCGCCGAGCATGAAGACTTCGAGCATGCCCCACGGTCGCACCGCCTGCACGATGCGTAAGAGGCGCGCCGAGCCGGGTGGCATCGCGTCGATCTGGCCGGCGTCGAATCGCAACACGCCGATCAACAGATAAAGCATGGCCGAGAGATCGAAGGCGGGCGCGAGGATGGTGGTCGCGAACACCAGCACCGCGATCGCTTGCAGGTCCTGTCGCCACAGGTGAACGACCGCGCCGAACAGCGTGGTCGTCACGCCGTTGCCCTGCGCTTCGAGGCTGACCAGCGGAAACGCATTGCCGATCAAAAAAAGAATCGCGCCCGCGACGATCAGCGCGAACGTGTAGCTGACCGACTTGCCCGAGTCGCGAATCAAGAGCGCCTTGCAACGCCAGCAATTGACGCTGGCGCCGCTCGGCACGCGGCGCGGTTCTTCCTGCAGCGCATCGCATTCGGGGCAGGCGATCATCGTGGTGTGCATGATCGCCGTGTTGCGCTCAGCGCGCGGTGCTCGACGCGGTCGGCGCGCTCACCGAAGTATCCTGGTTGCTCCACCCGCCCCCCAGTGCCTTGATCAGATCGACACTGTAATTCAGTCGTGACTGGCGGTTCTGCACCAGCAACAACTCGGCACTGTTGGCCGTGCGCGTCGCGTCGAGCACATCCAGATAGCCCGCATAGCCCTGCTCGTAGCGCGAGCGCGACAGGCGCAGCGAACGCCGCGCCGCCTCGACCTGCGTGTTGACCTCGCCTTCGGCCGCACTGCTCTCGGCCACATTGGTCAACGCGTCGGAGACTTCTCTGAACGCGGTCTCGACGGTCTTCTGGTACGACGCGACCTGCTCGTCGGTCCGTGCGCGCGCCTGATCGACGCGCGCCGCATAACGGCCGGCCGCGAAGATCGGCTCGGTGACGCCGAGGCCTATGGTCCAGAAGCGAAACGGTGCCTTGAGCAAGTCCGACAGCTCGAAGCTCTGGCCGCCGTACGCGCCGGTAAGCCGGAAGGTCGGAAAGAGCGCGGCCTTCGCAAAACCGATCTGCGCGTTGGCAGCGACCACGTTCTGTTCGGCGCTACGCACGTCGGGACGGCGTTCGAGCAGGGTCGATGGAAGGTCCGGTGGAGGGCCGCTCGGGACCGGCAGATTGTCTAGCGCATCGGAGGCCGCACTGGGTTCGATCCGCAACGAGAGATTGCTGGTCAGATTGCCGAGCTGATGTTCCTGGATGGCGCGTTGCCTGCGCAGCTCGCGCACCTGCACGGCGATCTGCGCGCGCAACGTCTCGGCCTGCGCGTAGTCGAGGCCCGATGCATAGCCTGCATCGAGGCGCTTCTTCGCGATGCCGACCGATTCGCCGACCGCAGCCAGCGTGCCGTTCGTCACCGCGATCTGCGCGTCGAGCGAACGGAGCGCGAAGTAGGTCTGCGCGGTCGTGCCCGCCAGCGTCAGCGCCGTCACGTCGCGCGCATACGTCGTCGAGAGCAAGGACGCGCGCGAAGACTCGGTCGCCCGTCGCAGGCGTCCCCACAGGTCGAGCTCGTACGAGAGCTGCGCGTCGAGCTGGAAGAAATTTCCGTAGCGCACCGCGCCGCTCCCGACGGTCGTGCCTGCCGCCGACGAGCCGCCGGCCGCCCCACTGCGCTGCCGCGCGCCGTTGCCCGCCAGATCGACTTCGGGAAACAGCGCCGCATTGGTTTCGCGCAACGCGCCGCGCGCTTCGTCGATGCGCGCGATCGCAAGTCGCAGGTCGGCGTTGTTCGCGAGGGCGGACGCGATCAGGTCGTTGAGCTGCGCATC
Organism: Burkholderiales bacterium; assembly: GCA_038318315.1. Classification (GTDB taxonomy): domain Bacteria; phylum Pseudomonadota; class Gammaproteobacteria; order Burkholderiales; family Burkholderiaceae_D; genus CAHJXF01. The sequence continues at coordinate 1,938 of JBBQCA010000284.1, forward strand.
GTTGTAGAGCGTCCACCAGTCGCCGGGGATCGCCGCCGCCATGTTGCCGGCATCGCTGGTGGTGCTCGCCGCGTAGTCGGCCGGCAACGCGAGATCGGGCCGCTTGTAGTCGGGGCCGACGGCGCAACCCGCCACCATTGCGACGGCTGCAGTCCACGTCGCAGCGCGCATGCCGCATTCGTTGAAGATCATCGCAATCGGTCGTCGTAGCTCACGCATGGTCGCCTTCCTTCCTCGACTCATTGGAGGCATCGCGCTGCTGGTCCGGATGCATCGCCCGCTGCGCGTCGTCGTGCTCGCGCTTGGCCTCTTCGACTTCCTTGGGCTTGGGTGCGCGCGCAAGCATGGTGAAGAACAGCGGGATGAAGATCGGTGCGATGAAGGTCGCGATGATCATGCCGCCGAACACGCCGGTGCCCATCGATTGACGCGCGCCTGCGCCGGCGCCGGTTGCGAAGACCAGCGGCGCGACGCCGAGCACGAAGGCCAGCGAGGTCATCACGATCGGCCGAAAGCGCAGGCGCGCCGCGGTCATCGCCGCGTCGAAGCGAGACTGCCCTTCGAGCAGCGCCTGCTCGGCGAACGCCACGATCAGGATCGCGTTCTTCGC
>JBBQCA010000285.1:0-2543 GCA_038318315.1 Burkholderiales bacterium
AATGCGCGTTGCACGTTGGACACCGCCGTTTGCTTTGCCGGGCCCAGGTGGCGGAATTGGTAGACGCACATGGTTCAGGTCCATGCGCCGCAAGGTGTGGGGGTTCGAGTCCCTTCCTGGGCACCATCATAAAGGTTCGCGGCGCGAACCTTTTTCATTTCAGGTTTGCCCAGGAAGCGAAGCGCCTGCGCGCTTCGCGGAGGGACTCGAAAGGTTTCGCTTGCAAGCGAAACCGGGGTCGCGGCACGTGACCGAGTCCGTCTTCTTCCTGGGCACCATCATAAAGGTTCGCGGCGCGAACCTTTTTCATTTCAGGCTTGAAGCCGCAGCGGACAAGTCGCGAGCCGCTGCTTTACTGCAAGCCGACCTTGCCCTTCCACATCGACAGAATCTTCTCTCGATCGAAGGCGCGTCCTTCCTTCATGGTCCACGCGATCGGCGGCAGGGCCTTCGCATCCGCGTCGATCGGTTTCTGGAACACCACCAGATCCGCGCGCTTTCCTACCGCGAGCGTACCGATGTCCTTGTCGCGCTGAAGATAGCGTGCGCCGTTTTGCGTCATCACCTTGATCGCGCCCGGCACGTCGAATCCCGCTTCGATCAGCAGCTCCATCTGGCGCACCGATGAATACCTGGGAACCACGCCGCCATAACCGGTGGGGTCGGTTTCGGCGGTCAGGAGACCGCCCGCATCGTTGAACTGTTTCTCCCACGCCATCGCTTTGGGCAGCAGTCGCGTCCAAACGTTCGGATCGTCAGCGTGGAGGTCAATGCGACACGCCGGTCGATCAGGTGTCGTTGCAATGCGCGTAGCGCCGGATCGTCCTGGGCCAGTTGATCGAGCGACTTGCTGACCGCGTTGCCGGCAGGGCAATCGTCGAGCTTCTTGCCGGGCACGAAATCGCTGGCGACCATGAATCCGTGTTCGAGGTTGTCGATGCCCATGTCGACCGCCTCGCGATAGGTGATAGAGCACAGATGCGCCGTGACCTTGGCATGCCGCGCGTGCGCGGCCGCGACCACGGCGGCGAGTTGCGCGCGCGTCAGGTGCATATAGCCCTTGTACGACGTCGCGCCTTCGTCGGCCCAATAGCGCACCATGCGGTCCGCATCATTCGGCGACCTGATGCGCTTGACGTCGGTCAGGAAGCGCAGCTTGCTGTCGCCGTTCAGAAACGGCGCGGTGACGTCCATGTCGGGTCCCGCGATCTCTCCAGCCGCGATGTCGCGTTCGGTATTGAGGTCGGCATAGGGGCTCATGCTCCCCGCGGTCCGCAGGGTCGTGACGCCTCCCGCGAGATAGAGCGGCGGGAAGCTGCGGATCATCGAGCCGTAGGTATCGCCCTCGACCGGATAGAACAGGTGCTCGTGCATCAACACGAAGCCGGCGTGACCGCGGCGCCCTGCACATCCTTGGCCAGCGCGCCTTCCGGAACCGTGATCTCGCCATCGGAACCGATGGCCGCGATCCGGCCCGCGCGTATCAGGATGCTCTGGCCAACGGCTGCCGGCGCACCGGTGCCGTCGAACAGTTGCGCGTTCTTCACCTTTCCAGCGTGCGCTTGCGCTTCATCGTCAACGTACTCCGCGGCGTATCCACGCTTCCAGTTGCTGCGGCCTCAAGCTGTCGTATTCCTCGAAGGGCTGATGGATCCACGGGTTGTTCGGCAGATGCGCAACGTAATAGTCGGGCTCGACATTCGACGAGCCTTTCCACCAGATCACCGCGCTGCGCACCTCGGTCACTTCGGGAAAGCGCCGCTTCAGATGCTGGCCGACCTTCTCGAGCGTCATGCCCGAATCGACCAGGTCGTCGACCAGCAACACACGGCCGCCGAAGGTGCCGCGGCTCATCGTGATGTATTGCGCGATGTCGAGTTCGCCTTGCTTGGTGCCGCCGTCCTCGCGATACGAACTGGTCGAAAGGATCGCCAGCGGCAAATCGAAGACGCGCGAGACCACGTCGCCCACGCGCAGCCCGCCACGCGCCAGGCACAGGATCTGGTCGAACTTCCAGCCCGACTCGTGGATCGCCAGGCACAGGCGCTCGATCAGCTGGTAGTACTCGTCGTAGCCGAGCCAGAGATCGGAGTCGGTCGAGGCGGGGACGCTCACCGGCAAGCCCTCACGCGAAGGGATGGCGAAGCACGATCGTCTCGTCGCGATCGGGGCCGGTCGAGATCATGTCGATCGTCGCGCCGCAGACTTCCGAGAGCCGATCGAGATAACGGCGCGCATTGGCCGGCAAGCGGTCGAGCTCGCGAACCCCGAAGGTGCTCTCGGACCAGCCCGGCAATTCTTCGTACACCGGCTCCAGCCCGTCGATGTTCGCGGCGCCGAACGGCAGCAGCTCCAGCACCTGCCCGTCCACGCGATAGCCGACGCCCAGCTTGATCGCCTCCACGCCATCGAGCACGTCGAGCTTGGTGATGCACAGGCCCGAGACGCCGTTGATCTGGATCGAGCGCTTGAGCGCCGCCGCATCGAACCAGCCGCAGCGACGCGCGCGACCCGTCACCGATCCGAACTCCTTGCCCTTCTCG
>JBBQCA010000286.1:0-2538 GCA_038318315.1 Burkholderiales bacterium
AGCGTCCAGCCTTGCTTCCATCGCTCCCACATCAAGGCCTTCTGGCTGTTCGTGTAGTAGGTTCGCGTCCGGTACTTCATCTGCAACACTCCTTCTGCACACGCAGTGGTCAGTGTGTTGCATCGACCAGTTGAATCCGCCGCCACAAGGCGTCATTGTCCAACGGCACCTTTGCAGCAGTCGATTCTCGCAAAGCGCGTCAGTAGTCTCGGATCTTTCGGGTGCGACGCGGAAAGCCGGCATGGCCCCTTCGTTGAAAGATCGACCAACAGTCCAGATGCCAGCAAGCGCACCCGGGGGCGGCCAGAAGCGGGGGCTCCTGATCGTCCAGTTCAGGCGCCCTGATCTGCAGCTCGCATTCGATGAGAGGTTTTCATGAATCGCCTTCGGTCCACGCAGACCACGGGCTGCAGCGTGCTGCTGCCCTGAACCCTGAACCGGGCTACTCGGCGACCGCCGCCCGGTAGGCGTGCCACGACGCGTGGCCGAGTACCGGCGCGGCCACCAGCAGCCCGAGGAACCACGGCAGCATCGCGACGAAGACGATTGTCGTGATCATCGCGCCCCACAGCAGCATCAACCCGGGCTGCGCGAGGCACAGGCGGATGCTCGTGAGGCCGGCGCTGATTGCGTCGGTCTCGCGGTCGAGGATCATCGGGATCGCGACCACGCTGACAGCAAAGATCAGTGCGGCGAACACGCCGCCGACGACAAGGTAGGTCGCGGTGAAGCTTAGGTTCTGCGGATCGAACAACGCCACCAGCGAACCCTTGAAGTCGGGCATGCCGTGGAAGCTGAGCGCGAACACGACGAGCGACGCGCGCGCCCACAGCATCTCGAGCACGAGCAATACGGTGCCGAAGATTGCCAACGCGCCAGTGCGCGTGCGCCATGCCACCAGTGAACTCGCGAGGTGCGGGCGCTCGTCGCACTCGAGACGTCGGCTCGCGTCGTACATGCCCAGGCACAGGAATGGCCCGACCAGCACGAAGCCGGCAGACAAGGCCAGAACGTAGGCTGGCGCGTGGCGGAACAGCAGTACGAGCATGCTGCCCATGGTCGCGAAGCAGGCGCCGTAGAACAGGCCGAGCAGCGGAGCGCTCGCGAAATCGCGCCAGCCGAGCTTCAACCAGCGCCAGGGCGCACCGGCATCCAGCCGGTTGAGACGAATCAGCGGATCGGTGGTCTCCGCCACGTAGGGCACATAGGGTGCTGGACCGCCGGCATCGGAGGGCGGTGCCGCGTCGGGTCGGGTGGCATTCATCGCTGGAGTATTGTCCATCCGGTCCGACGCGCCCGCAATCGGGCCTTGCCCGGAGCCGTCAGGGGTGACGGGCGCACGTCTGCTTCGTGGCCTTGTAGTCGGTGGGGCGAAGGTCGGCAACGGGGTCGAAAGCCGAATTTCACACGCAGCTACTACCGACGCGCGGCGAAGCACGCAACGTGACCGTCGGAAGATTCGAGTCAACTGCCCCGAATTGTCCTGATCGCATATTGCGCATCACCTGCGACAACTACAGGAACAGATCCGGCATCAACTGCTTGCTCCCCTGCACCAACGAATACTTCTCCAGATCGGTGACGCCGTGAGCCGCAAGCACCTCATCGTCGATATAGAAGTGACCAGTCTCGGTCGCCGGTGATTGCAGGATCAACGCCGCTGCATCCGCGAGGATGTCGGTGGTGCGGCAATGCTCGGGCTTCACGCCCGGAATCATCTGCAGCGCCGCAGTCGCGATCACCGTGCGCGGCCACAGCGCGTTGACCGCGATCCCATGCGGCTTGAACTCTTCGGCATGCCCGAGCACGCACATCGACATGCCGTACTTCGCCATCGTGTACGCGACATGAGGTGCGAACCAGCGCGGGTCCATGTTGAGCGGCGGCGACAGCGTGAGCACGTGCGGATTGCGGCCCGCTGCGGCCGAGCGCTTGAGATGCGGCAATGCGGCCTGCGTGCACAGGAACGTGCCGCGCACGTTGACGCCGAACATCAGGTCGAAGCGCTTCATCGGCGTCGCGTCGGTGGGCGTGAGGCTGATCGCGCTCGCGTGGTTGATCAGGATGTCGATGCCGCCGAATTTTTCGGCGGCCTTCTTCATCGCGTCGATGACCGATGCTTCATCGCGAATATCGACCTGCAGAGGCAAGGCCTTGCCGCCCGCGGCCTCGATCTCCTCGGCCGCGCTGTAGATCGTGCCGGGCAACTTGGGATTGGGCTCGGTGGTCTTGGCCGCGATCACGATGTTCGCGCCATCGGCCGCAGCGCGCTTGGCGATCGCGAGGCCGATGCCGCGCGAGCCGCCGGAGATGAAGAGGGTCTTGTTCTCGAGTGACATGCGATCTCCCTGGTGATGGACCTGATGCGTCGGCGCGCGGCGCGCGCGACTACGCGAACTGCTTGAAGTCGGGCTTCCTCTTCTCGAAGAACGCCGTGAAGGCCTCGCGCGCCTCGGGGGACGACAGCATCGCGCGAAACTCCACGCCTTCCTTCTGCATGCGTGCCCCAACGTCGCCTGCCGAGTCGCCCTTCATCAA
>JBBQCA010000287.1:0-2535 GCA_038318315.1 Burkholderiales bacterium
CGAGCATATGGAAGACATCACCGGCCTGATCGGCTGGTATGCGCACGGCAACGAACCCAGCCATCACGTCGCTTATCTCTACGATTACGCCGGTCAACCCTGGCGCACTCAGGAACGCCTGAAGCAGATCATGGACACGCAATACGCCGCGCGCGTCGACGGCCTCGCCGGCAACGACGATCTCGGCGAGATGTCCGCTTGGTTCCTGTTCACTGCGATGGGCTTTTACCCGGTCGCTCCGGCGAGCAACGAATACGTGATTGGCCGGCCATTTGTCTCGCGTTTGACGTTGAACCTGCCGAACGGCAAGCGCTTCACGATCGTCGCCGACAACCTGGACGACGCGCATGCGTACATCGGCACCGTGACGCTCAACGGGAAGCCGCTGAAGCGCAGTTTCATCCGGCATGACGAGATCATGGTGGGTGGGGAGTTGAAGTTCGGTATGCAGACTGCGGCCAACCTCGATTGGGCGACATCAATCAAGGCAAGGCCTTACTCGATGAGTACCATTGGCAGATAGGCAAGTCGGGCGATTTGCCGACGATTTATGCGCCGTTGGTGGAGTGTTTGCATCAATGAGGTCCGAATCGACCCCCACAAATCGACGTTGTTGGTTTCGGATCGTTCGAACACCGAGATTGCATTGCGACGCAGGGCCGGCGAAGCCGCCGATCACGACGCCTGGTCTCTGCGTCGCGAGCGCGCGGGATGGACCGCGGCAAGGCGTCGCTGTAGCCTCGCTCGCTGCGACCTGTGGGATTCGATGCACGCATGAGCCTGCCTCCGCACTACCTTGCCATGGGGCGCGGCATCGTCGATACCGTCGCGCCGCAGAGTACCGACGACGCGCGGCAATTCGGCCCGGAAGTGGCCCGGCAGCGTGCCTTGCAAGCGCTCGATGCCGCGCTTGCGGGTATCCCGCTAGGCCAGCGCAAGACCCTTGCTTGCGCACAAGGATGTAGTTTTTGCTGCCACCGTCAGGTTGCGGCGAGTCCCGTCGAAGTATTCGGTTTGCTCGAACATCTGCGCGTGACCCTTGATGCCGCCGCGTTTGCTGATTTCGGCGCGCGTTGTATCGCCACGGCGGATCTCGTCACGCAGATGCCGCCGGGGCAGCGTCCATTGCGCAGTATCGCGTGTCCCGTCCTGGTTGATGGCGCGTGCGCAGGCTATGCGGCGCGCCCGTTCCGTTGTCGCGCCTACAATTCACTCGACGTCGAACCCTGTCGGCGATTCTTCGACGAACCGCGCGAAAATGACCCCGGGCCGCCGGCCGACCTTGATCGGTTCGTCGTCGCGCAGGCGGTGATGTTCGGGCTTTTTACCGGACTTGAACGCGCAGGCTTCGATCCTCGTCAGTACGAACTGGCGACCGCACTCGCCGATGCACTCACAGATGCCGAAGCGCCTCTGCGTTACAGTCGAGGCGAGCAGGCCTTCATGAAGGCGATCGTCTTCGGCTGATGGCATTCGCGCGGAGTCGGTAAAGCCTTTGTCGATCCGGGACGCCCTGGTTCGTCGCGTGTATGGAGAGGGAAGTTTCCCTCCACAATTCCCCGATGCCGAAGGAGAACGACGATGCGATTCATGGTGATGGTCAAGGCAACCAGGGAATCCGAAGCCGGCGTGATGCCGAGCGAGCAGTTGCTGAGCGACATGGGGAAGTTCAACGAAGAGCTGGTGAAGGCGGGTGTGATGCTTGCCGGCGAAGGCTTGCATCCTAGTGCGAAAGGCGTGCGCGTGCGGTTTTCTGGAGCGAAGCGAACGGTCATCGACGGTCCGTTTTCTGAAACCAAGGAACTCGTGGCCGGTTTCTGGCTGTGGCAGGTGCGCTCGCGCGAAGAGGCGATCGAGTGGGTCAAGCGCTGCCCGAATCCGATGCAAGGCGAATCGGAGATCGAGATTCGCCAGGTGTTCGAAGCGGACGATTTCGGTGCCGAGTTCACGCCCGAACTACGCGATCGGGAAGCGCGTTTGCGCGAGCAGATGGCTTCGAAGCAGTAACCCGAAGTTCCTGTGGTGCGGATGTCGATTCTGCGCTCGTTCGTTCGTCGCTTTTGCAAGAGCCGTACTTCGGATTGAATGTCCGGGACGCACAGCCCGACGTCATGCGACCAGTCTCGGTCATGCGCTCCTTGCCGCGTTTGATTATCCCGTACTCACCGAGAGCCATGACGATGCCAACGACTATGAAGACACGAATCGCCACCGCCTTGTTTGCAACTGTCATGAGCGGAACTGCATCCGCTGCGATGGTCACTTACGAAATCGATCCGAACCACACATACCCGAGTTTCGAAGCCGATCACATGGGCATGTCTGTCCTGCGCGGCAAATTCACCCGCACCAGCGGCACCGTCACGCTCGATCGCGCCGCCAAGACCGGTTCGATCGACATCAAGATCGATGCCGACTCCCTGGACTTCGGCAATGCCAAGCTCAACGTGCATGCCAAGACCGCAGACATGTTCGACGTGGCGAAGTTCCCGGAGGTAAGCTACAAATCCAAATCGGTCACCTTCAAGGATGACA
>JBBQCA010000288.1:0-2522 GCA_038318315.1 Burkholderiales bacterium
CAAGCACGGTCTGGCGCCGCAGCGCGAAGGCGGGCACATCGAGGTGGATGTGCGCCTCGAAGGGCCGAACCTGCGGCTCGTGGTCGCCGACACGGGCTGCGGGTTCGGTGGCGACCCTGCCGGTGGCGGAACGGGTCTGGCCAACATCCGCGCGCGGCTTGCGGCGATGTTCGGCCCCGCGGACGAGCTGACGCTTGCGCCGCGCGATCCACGCGGACTGCTCGCGGCCATCCGCATGCCGGCCACAGCGGTCGCTTCATGATCGCGCCGCGCGCCGCTGCGACGCTGGCCAGCGCCTCGGCGAGCGCCCAAGGCGATTCGTCGCAGCCGGTGTCGAGCGCGTCGCCGCCATTCCCGGTCGTCGGGTCGACGGCGAACGGGTTGCCGGGATTCGCGCACGCCGTATTGCGGCGCTTCGACCTGCGCACCCTGGCGATCGCCACGATGGCGCTGGCCGGATTGGTGATCATTGGCTTGGGCCTGATGGTGGGTATGATCTGGGGCACGCCTCTCACGGTGAAACTGCTCAGGCTCGCCGAAACCGCCGTGGAGGGCGCCTTCATCTTCGTCGCGGTGGTAGCGGCCGACGAGGCCGTCGATCGCGGCGCACCGCGCGTCATCACCTACGCGATCGCGGTGATCGTCGCTTCGGTGATCGGCAGTACGTTGGGGTCGGAGATGCGACTCCTGCTGAGAACGGCTTTTTTGCCGCCCGGCGCAGGCAGTGGATTGAATGCGGCCTTCCCGATCACGCATCGCCTGGAACTGATCGTGCTGGGCATCATGGTGGGCGGCCTGGCCACCTTCGTGCATGTCAATCGTCGTACCGCGCTCGCAGCGCGCAGGCGCCAGCACGAAGCGGAGCGCGCGCGGGCGCGCGCACAGCGTCGCACGCTGGAATCGCAATTGCAGGCGCTACAGGCGCGCGTCGAACCGATGTTCCTCTTCGATACGCTCGAGCGCATCCGCAAGCTTTACCGCGTCGATGCCACGGCGGCGGGAGCGATGCTGGAGGACCTGATCGTCTATCTGCGCGCCGCTCTGCCGCATCTGCGCGAATCGTCATCCACGGTCTCGCAGGAGATCACGCTGACGCATTCGTGGCTCGACATCGTCGGCCGCGCCGCACGGGACTGGAGCATCGAGTTCGATATCGACGAGGCAGCGCGCGGCGCACGCGTCCCGGCGCTGGTGCTGCTGCCCCTCGCACAGCGCGCAGTCGCCGACGCGGGCGACGCGCCGCTGCGGCTGCGTCTGTCGGTACGAGTTGCAACCACGCGGTTGCGCATCGACGTCTCGACATCCACCGATGCCTTCGGCTCAGGGATCGCGGGGGAGCCGCTGCTCGAGCAGATCGATGATCGGCTCAAGAAGCTGTACGCCGACGGTGCAAGGTTCGACTGCCAGCGCGCGCGCGATGCGATGGGCAGCGAGGCAGCGATCGAGTTGCCGTTCGAGCTTGCCGGAGACGGCAACATCGAAGGCGGGTCATGACCGACGCCGTCATCGCCGAAGACGAACCCTTGCTGCGGGGCGAGTTGAAGGAGAGCCTGTCACGGCTGTGGCCGGGGCTGCGCATCGTCGCCGAGGCCGAGGACGGCATCGAGGCGCTCGACGCGCTGGAGCGCTGCAAGCCGCAGGTGGTATTTCTCGACATCCAGATGCCCGGCCTGTCGGGGCTCGAGGTCGCGCGCGCCGCGAGCGGCCGCTGCCATGTCGTCTTCGTCACGGCCTTCGACCAGCACGCGGTCAGCGCCTTCGAGCAGGGAGCGGTCGACTATGTGATGAAGCCGTTCAGCGCCGTCCGGCTCGCCACCGCCATCGCGCGCGTGCGCGAGCGTCTGGACGCCGCGCCAGCACCGATCGACGAGATGCTCAAGGCGCTCGGCGAGCGGACCGCGAAGCGCCCCTATCTTCGATGGGTCAATGCGTCGCACGGACAAAATGTCCGGCTCATCACCACTGAAGAGATCTGCTATTTCAAGGCCGACAACAAATACACGCTGGTCATGACCGCCGATTCCGAGGCCCTGATCCGTAAGTCGATCAAGGAACTGATCGACGAGCTCGACCCCGAAGTCTTCTGGCCCATTCACCGCGGCGTGGTGGTGAACGTCAACGCGATCGCACTCGCGCACCGCAAATTCAGCGGGCAATTCGAGATCCGCCTGAAGACACGCAGCGAGACGCTCGCGGTCAGCGAACCGTTTGCGTACCGCTTCCGCCAGATGTAGGCCGCCTTGGGCCCGCGTCCGTTTGTCTTTGCGCTGTCGCTGTCGCTGCTGGCGACACACGCGCTCGCGCAGGTGCAGACCCTCGAGCGTATCGAGGTAACAGGCTCACGCCTGCCGCGCCTCGATGCCGAAACGGCGCTGCCGGTTCAGATCATTCGCCGCGACGAGATCGAGCGCAGCGGCGCGTCCAATGCCGAGGAGCTGCTCGATCTCGTCAGCGCCAACTTCGGCGGGCATCGCGAGTCGCTGGGATTGGGCGACGGCGATACGCCGGGCTTTTCCGGCGCG
>JBBQCA010000289.1:0-2485 GCA_038318315.1 Burkholderiales bacterium
CCATCGCGTACGAGTTCAGGAACGTGAACACGCCGCGGATGATGAACAGGCCGACGATCGCTGCCGGATAGATCCAGATCGGATAGTCGGCAGTCGCGGAAAAGCCGCGATCGACCAGCGGTTTCAACAGCGCACCGAAGGAGGCATCGGTGGTCGATGCGATCACCGAACACAGGGAGCCGATCACGAAGATTCCGCGATACGGCTTGATGTATCCCAGCAAGCGCCGAAACAACGGACCCGACCGCGCCGATGCCGCGGGCTTCGACATCGCGGTCGATACGGTGGGTTTGGAAGGATGGGAATCGGCCATGGGAAGATCCGGCGCGGCCGAGCACGAGCCGCAAAGCAAGCCGCGAAAAGTCGCGGGCGAGTTTAGCATCGGGTATCGGGTCGGACCCGGCGTGGGTCCGGCCTCGCACTGCCGATGCTTCAGCGCTTGTTCATCAGCGCTCGATAGAGCGCCAGCAGCGCGGTCGATAGCGTCGCGAGCGACCAGGGCTCGGCCGCGCGACGCGCGGCGCTCGACATCGCTTGTAGTTGCGCGTCGTCCAGGTCCATCGTCTGTTGCATCGTCTCGCGCAATCGGGCCGCCTGACCCGAAGCCACGACCCAGCCGTTGACGCCCTCTTCGATCAGCTCGGCCGCGCCACAGGCATCGGTCGTGATCACCGGCAGGCCGCACGCCATGGCCTCGAGCGCAGCGTTGGGGAAAGGATCGTAGATCGTCGGCAACAGGAACAGGTCGGCCATCGCGTAGTACGGCAGCGGATCGGCGACCGGGCCGATAAAACGCACGCGCGATGCGACATCGAGACGCGCGGCTTCGGCCTCGTAACGATCGCTGTGCTTGTCGTTGCCGACGATGACGAGCACGGCATGCGCGACATCGCGTAGCGCTTCGAGCGCCTGCCTGACCCCCTTGCGCTCGAAGCCCGAACCGACCAGTACGAAGACGCGCGCTTCGGGCGCGATGCTCATTCGTTCGCGCATCGCATCGCGATGAACGACGCGCGCGTCGGGATGAAAACGTTCGAGATCGACGCCGTTGCGTATCAGGACGAGCCGGTCGCTCGCGATCGCAAACCGCTCGGCAATCTCGCGACGAACCATCTTCGAGTTGCAGATCACAGCGCGCAGGTCCGGATGCTCGAACATCGCGCGCTCGGTGTGGACCAGATAGCGATGATGCGGATTGAACGCCACGGACAGGTTCGCGACGCGCGTGGCCGCACCGGCCGCGCGCGCGCGGCGTTCGAGCCACGAGGCGTGCACGCCATCGCCGGCGCGATAGATCGCCAGGCCGGCGATGCGCTCGTGGCTTTGCACCAGGTCGAAGGACTCCTTTCGCAAACGCGCATGCACCGCCCGCGCGAACGAGGCATCGCGCCACACGCTGCCGATGTAGGGCGGGTCGCAACGCACGAAGCGCATCGGCAGGTCGTCGTCGCTCGGTGCGGCCTCGAGGTCTTTCCAGGAACGCGCCAGCACGGCGACTTCGGTCGGCTCGGCGCGATCGGCGGCCAGTGCGCGCAGCGCGCGTGCCACGAAGCGCTCGGCGCCGCCGTAGGGGTTGTAGCGGGCCCGAACCAGAGCAATTTTCACGAGGGCGATCTTCGAATGGCGTCGAGGCGCGACGCGTCGGTGTTCAACACCGCGCGCGTCTCATGCGAGTCGCAGGACATCGCGCGCCGCCGTCGCATCGGCGAGTCCTTCGGCGACGAGTTCGTCGATCGCGACCAGCACCCGCGACACCGGCAAGTGGACGAGGCAATCGCTCACCTTGCCGCCGCCGCAGCCGTCCTGACCGCACGGACGGCAAGGGTAGGCATCGCTCGTCACGACGCGATGCGCGGCCTTCCAGGGTCCCCAGTTGAACTCGCCCGAGGGTCCGAACAACGCGATCGTGGGCGTGCCCATCGCGGCGGCGATATGCATGGGCGCCGAGTCGATGCCGATGAACAGTTTCGCGCGTGCGATCAGCGCGGCAAGACGATTGAGCGTGCCGCCGTCGTCGGCCAGCTTGAGTCGTTCGACCGGCACCACGGGCATGGCCTTCAACGCTGCGACGATCGCCGCGAGCATCGCGCGCTCGCGCGCATCGGGCGCGCACGACAGCACGACGGTTTCGCCGCGTCGAAGCAGGCTTGCGATCAACGCGGCATTGCTCGCCACCGGCCAGCACTTGAAGGTCCAGCGCGAAGTCGGCTGCATCGCGATGAAGTCGCCGTCCACATTCAGGCGAGCGAGCAGCGCCATCGCATCGCGTTCACCCTCTTCGCCCGCGACCATCTTCAAATTCGGCGCTTCGGCGATCGCGAGGCCGAGTCGCCGCAATGCATCCAGGTTCTGCTCGACCGTGTGGCGCCGGGCGAGCGCCGCGCCGGGATACACCGACGACGCGTTGGCGTAGCGATGCGTGAAGCTCGCATTCCAGAATCGTCCGACGATCCCCGCGTCATCGCGCAATCGAGGCGCCACTGAA
>JBBQCA010000290.1:0-2478 GCA_038318315.1 Burkholderiales bacterium
GCGCCGCTTGCCGCGCACGATGAACTTGAAGTGCTTGACCGCGTTCGTCACATAGAGCGTCTTGCGGTTCACGCCCGCTTCGACGAGCGCCCGATCGAGCACTTGACCGGCCGGTCCGACGAAGGGTCGACCGGCAAGGTCTTCCTGATCGCCCGGTTGCTCGCCCACCAGCACGATGCGTGCACGGTGTGCGCCCTCGCCGAACACGGTCTGGGTGGCCGGCTCCCACAACGGACACGCGCGACAGTCGCGTGCCGCGTCGGAGAGCGCCGCAAGGTCGAGGTCGTCGAGTGCGGGTACCGAAGGCATTGCGGGCATCGCGTCCTCGCTCAGGTCTCCAGCGCCGAGTGACGTGCCCGACGGGCGCGCGTGACCGGCGGCCTGCATCACGCGTTCGGTCCATGCCGGCTCGCGCATCGGCTCGGCGTCGATCATCGCCTGCGTGCGATGACGCGCCGCCGCCGCGAGCGGCGCGATCAACGCGGCCTCGGGCAGGTTCTTCCAGTACTTCTTGGGCATCTGGCCTTGCATGCTCGCGAGCTTCAGGCGCGCGGGATTGAAGATGTTCGCGTAATAGCTGCGCCACAAGTCTTCGAGCGCGTCGCCATCGGGCGCATCGCTGCGCACCGCGCCCGGACCGAAGCGCAAGAGCTTGCCATCCCACGAGACGCTGCGATCGGGGGTAAGGATCGCCCACTTCATCGCCGTGAAGCGACGCATGAAGAACGGTGCGACCGCTTCGACGATGTAGTGCGCGGGTTCGAACCAAGCGACGAACCACGAAACGAACGACGACGCGAGCACGTTGAAGTGATCGCCGTCGCGCAAGGCGCGTTCCATCTGTGAAGGGCGCGGCGCTCGGCCCGCTGAGTCGGGCACCGCGACTTCGCGAAAGCGCACATAGGCCTTCATCTTGTGCAGGTCGCGACGCACCGCCTTGACCATCGCATCGAGCCTGACGATGTCGGGATCGACCGCGATCTCGACCAGGCCGGGCTCGCGTCGCAGCCGCCACAACACGCGATAGAGAAAAGCGAAGCGGTCGGCGTCGCGGTGCAGGATCGCCATCGCACAGCGTTCGAGGAATGCGCGCGGCACCGTGAAGCGCGGCGTCGCGTCATCGGCGCCGTCCCTTGCCGACGCTTCTCGAGCCGACTCGGTCGGCGGATCGGCGAACAGCGTGTCGGATGCACCCACCGACCAGCTGACCTGCGAAGGTTCGATCGCTTCGAGGACCAGGCAGCGCGCGGCTTTGCGCCAACCTTCGAAATCGGTCTCGTGCGCGAGCGTGACGTGTCGCACGCTCAGGAAAACAGCGCGAGTTGCGCTTGCTGATCCTTGGCAGTCGCCACCAATCGCGCCTTCAACCGTTCGTCATCGAGGCCGCTCGCACCCGGGCAATGGTCGGCCACGGTGACGAACGGCATCACCTTCGCCATCGCCACGCGCAGCCGCGCCAGGTCGGCCGAGCGTATGCGCCGATGCCGGCGCGATGCGATCAGGCGATCGACCGTCTTGGCGCCGAGCCCGGGCACGCGCAACAAGTCTTCACGCGAGGCGCGATTCACGTCGATGGGAAAATGCTCGCGATGCGCGAGCGCCCATGCCAGCTTGGGATCGATGTCGAGGTCGAGCATGCCGTCGGCGCGCTGCACGATTTCGTGCGGTGCGAATCCGTAGAAGCGCATCAGCCAGTCGGCCTGATAAAGCCGATGCTCGCGTATTAACGGCGGCGATTTCAGCGGCAGCGACGCGCTTGCATCGGGGATCGGGCTGAAGGCCGAGTAATAGACGCGTTTCAAACGATACGAGCCGTAGAGGTTCGCCGAGAGCGACAGGATGCGCGCATCGTCGCTGGCATCGGCGCCGACGATCATCTGCGTGCTCTGCCCGCCGGTCGCGAAACGTCGGGGCGCGACCACGCGTTTCATTTGCGAGGCTGCGGCCTTCGCGGCATCGCGCCGCTCGGCCTTGGCGGCATCGATGTTTTCGCGCAGCCTGCCCATCGAGATGCGAATGGCGCGCACGTCCTTCTCGGGCGCCAGCGCTTTCATCGCCTCGCTCGACGGCAACTCGATGTTGATCGACAGCCGGTCGGCGTAGCGCCCGGCTTCGGCGAGCAAGCCATCGCTGGTATCGGGAATGGTCTTCAGATGAATGTAGCCGCGAAAGTCGTGTTCCTCGCGCAGCTTCCTCGCGACCGCGACCACCTGCTCCATCGTGTAGTCGGAGCTTTGAATGATGCCCGACGAAAGGAACAGGCCTTCGATGTAATTGCGCTTGTAGAAGTCGAGCGTGAGGCCCACCACTTCATCGACCGTGAAGCGCGCGCGCGGAACGTTCGACGACACGCGGTTGACGCAATACAGGCAGTCGTAGGTGCAGAAGTTGGTCAGCAGGATCTTCAGCAACGACACGCAGCGACCGTCGGGGGCATAGCTGTGGCAGATGCCCATGCCTTCGGTCGAGCCGATGCCC
>JBBQCA010000291.1:0-2379 GCA_038318315.1 Burkholderiales bacterium
GGATGATGACGTTCAAGATCAATCCGGAGAAGATCCGCGACGTGATCGGCAAGGGGGGCGCAGTCATTCGTGCACTCACGGAGGAGACCGGTACGACGATCGACATCAAGGACGACGGCTCGATCACGATCGCTTCGGTCAACTCCGAAGCATGCAACGTCGCGCGCAAACGGATCGAGGCGATCACCGCCGAAGTCGAAGTCGGCAGGATCTACGAAGGACCCATATTGCGCCTGCTCGATTTCGGCGCGATCGTGCAACTGCTGCCTGGCAAGGACGGCCTGCTGCACATCTCGCAGATCGCCAAGGAGCGTGTCAACCAGGTCTCGGACTATCTGAAGGAAGGTCAGGTCGTGCGCGTCAAGGTGCTCGAAGCGGACGAAAAGGGCCGCGTGCGCCTGTCGATGAAGGCCGCGGCCGAAGACGACGCGAAGCAGAACCAGCCGGCGGAGTCGACGCCGGCGGGGTAACATCGGCTGTGAAGCCGGACGCAAGAGGGCGCCCGCGTGGCGCCTTTTTTCTGATTGTTCACCATTCGCATGACGAGCGCCCTCGCGTTCGAGGAAGACCCCGATCTCAGGCGCGATTAGCGCATGGTCCACCCGCGTCGAGTGAAATCAGCAATTCGCACCCTGCATGCGCGTCAGATCCTCGATTCGCGCGGCAGGCCCACCATCGAAGTCGATGTCACTCTCGACGACGGCAGCTTCGGCCGCGCCAGCGTGCCCTCAGGTGCTTCTACCGGGGCGGCCGAAGCGCACGAGCTGCGCGATGGCGACTTGACGCACTATGCCGGTTCAGGCGTTCGGAAGGCCGTGGCCAACGTCAATGGCGAGATCGCGGGCGCGTTGCGCGGCGCGAACGGCGGTGACCAAAGGCGCCTCGACGATTGCTTGCGTGAACTCGATGGCACGCCGCAGTTGAAGCGCCTGGGCGCCAATTCGACGCTTGGCGTCTCGCTGGCCGTCTGTCGCGCGGTGGCTGCATCGCGCGGCCAGACGCTGTACGAGCGCATTTCCGATCTCGCAGAGGTGCATCCGACGCTGCCGCTGCCGATGACGAACATCCTGAGCGGCGGCCTGCACGCAGGCCGCGGCATGGACGTGCAGGATTTCCTCGCAATGCCCATGCGCGCATCGTCGATCGACGAGGCGATTCACCTGATGGCCCGAGTCCGTTCGGCCGCAACCGAGGTGTCGCGCGAGCGCGGCCTGCCCACGCTCCTCGCCGACGAAGGTGGCTTGAGCCCGGGATGCGAGACCGGCCGCGCAGCGTTGGGGCTCATGGTCGAGTCGATCGAGCGCGCAGGCTTGCGGCCGGGCGAGGACGTCTCCATCGCAATCGACGTAGCGGCCACGGCGTTGAAGGGACCGAACGGACATTACCGTCTGGCCCGCGAAAGTCGTGACTTGAGGAGCGGTGCGATGATCGACATGATCGAAACGTGGGTGCGCGATTTTCCGGTGGTGTCGATCGAGGATGGACTCGACGAAGAGGACTGGGGCGGCTGGAAGCTGCTTACCGAGCGGCTCGGCCGCCAGCTGCAACTGGTCGGCGACGACCTCTTCGCGACGAACCCGGAACGACTCGCGCGCGGCATTCGCGATGGCATTGCCAATGGCGTGATCGTCAAGGCGAACCAGAACGGCACGCTTACCGGTACGCTCGACGTGATCGCGCAGGCCAGGAGTGCAGGCTACGCGACCATCGTGTCTGCGCGCTCGGGCGAAACCGAGGACGCGTTCATGTCCGACATCGGCGTCGGCGCCGCGGCCGGTCAGATCAAGATCGGGTCGCTGCGGACGTCGAGCACCGTCGCGAAATACAATCAACTGCTGCGCATCGAGGAACGATCCCGCGCACCCTTTGCCGGCGTCACCGCGCTGGCGCGTGCAATGACCGCGGGCCGCTCTCCAGCGATACGCAGGCAATGACCGCAGGCCGCGCTCTCGGCGATTCGCGCGCAATGACCGCGGCGGCGCTCTCGGCGATACGCGCGCAATGACCGCGGCGGTGCAACCCGAGCCGCGGCTTCGCGATTTCCTGCACAATCAGGGGCTCGCGAATCCTGGTGACGCCGTGACCTGGACACCGTTGACTGGCGGCGTTTCCTCGGACATCTGGCGCGTCGATCTGCCCGATCGAAGCCTCTGCATCAAATGCGCGCTGCCGCAACTCAAGGTCGCGCAGCAATGGAATGCGCCCATCGAGCGGAATGCGTTCGAATGGGCCTGGATCAATTTCGCCGCCGATCACTGTCCCGACAACGTGCCGACGCCTGTCGCCAGCGATGCAGAGCAGGGCATCTTTGCGATGAGCTTTCTCGACCCGGACCGCTATCCGGTGTGGAAGAGGCTGCTGCTCGATGGTGTCGCGCAA
>JBBQCA010000292.1:0-2363 GCA_038318315.1 Burkholderiales bacterium
ACCGGCGGCATCTCGCTCAAGCCAGGCCCGGGCATGGAGGAAATGAAGTTCGACATGTGCGGAGCTGCCGGCGTGCTCGGCGCTTTCCTTGCGGCGGTCGAGCTCAAGCTGCCGATGAATCTCGTCTGCGTCGTTCCGGCGGTCGAAAACATGCCTGACGGCAACGCCTATCGTCCCAGCGACATCCTGACCAGCATGTCCGGTATCACCATCGAAGTGCTGAACACGGATGCCGAAGGCCGCCTGATCCTTTGCGATGCGCTGACCTATGTGCAGAAGTTCGATCCCGAAGTGATCATCGACGCCGCGACCTTGACCGGCGCCTGCGTAGTCGCGCTCGGCAAGCACGCATCGGGCTTGATGACGAAGGACGACGAACTCGCCGAACAACTGCTCGCCGCGGGCAACCTGACCCAGGACCGCGCGTGGCGTCTGCCGCTGTGGGACGACTACCAGGGTCAACTCGAATCAGGCTTTGCCGACGTCGCCAACATCGGCGGCAAGTATGCCGGCGCGATCACCGCAGGCTGCTTCCTTTCGCGCTTCACCACGGGACGGCGCTGGGCGCATCTGGACATCGCCGGTACCGCGTGGGACGAAGGCCGCAAGGGCCTCGCCACGGGGCGCCCGGTGCCGCTGCTGACGCAGTATCTGATTGATCGCTGCGCGTGAATTCACCGCTGCCCGATGCGCACCGGCAGAAACAAGCCACGCTGGTCGCATTGATTGGCGTGTCGCTCTTGCTCGGCATTGTCGATGTCGCGCTGGGCTTTCCGCCAACTGAAAGCCCAGGCCGTCTCGCATTCACGCTGGGCGGCAATCTGGTCCTGCTGCTGATCGGGTTTCTGTGGCTTCAGCTGGACGCCCGCGAACTCGATATACGCCGGCCAAACTGGCTCAATGTCGGCATCATCCTGCTCGCTGCGGTGTTCGTGCCGTACTACCTGTACAAGACGCGCCCGGGCCCGCGCCGCCTGCCCGCCATCGCTGGATTCTTTGGGTTGGTATTTGCCTGCATGATCGGCACCGCGTTCGGCGCGATGGTGATGCAGGCGATCATCGGCACGCCCGTGGCACACTGAATCCAATGCCACGCGCCGACTTCTACCTCATCGACAAACCCCGCTTCCGCGACGACCCACTGTTGCTGGTATGCGAACTGGCGAAGAAAGCATTCGCGAACGAGCAACCGACGCTGATCCTTGCGCGCTCGCGCGACCAGGCCGAAGCGCTCGACGAGAAGCTGTGGGAGTTCGATGAAAATTCATTCATCCCGCACCAGATTGTCGGTGACGGTGACGACGACGCGATTACCGCGGTGCTGATCGTGCCGCCCGATGCGACCACGCCCGACCGCCTCCTCGTGATCAATCTGCGCGACGAATGCGCGCCGGGTTTGTTCGAACGCGTACTTGAAGTCGTGCCCGCCGACGAAGACCAGCGTCTGGGTTCGCGCGAACGCTGGAAGACCTACAAGCAGGCTGGTTTCGAGGTTGCCAAGCACGACATGTGAGGCCTCCGGCACGGGCGCGTCTGTCGGAGCGGCCAACTGCTCCTACGTGTCCCCGAAATTCCCGCCTGTGTCAGCCGAGCTGTGGGAGCGACTGTCCGTGGGTCTTCAGCCACGATGCTCATGTGTGGATTTGCACCGAGCGACACCATCCCCACCCAACCCTCTCCTTGAAGGGGAGGACTTCAGAGCAGCGCGCTTAAGCCCTCCCCTTCAAGGGGAGGGTTGGGTGGGGATGGTGTTACGTCATGCAGCACTACGGATCGCGGCTGAAGCCGCTCCCACAGAACGTTGCTCCTCCAAAGCCAACCGCATGAGCGGCCAAGTGCGCCTACTTCGTGCCGAAATATCGATCCCCGGCATCGCCGAGCCCCGGCACGATATAGCCGTGGTCATTCAAGCGCTCGTCGACGGCGGCGGTGTAGATCGGCACATCCGGGTGCCGCTCGCGCAGATGCGAATCCCCTCGGGACAACTCACCAGACTCACGAAACGGATCGAGCGCGGCTTCGTCTCCTTGATCCGGTCCAGCGCCGCAACCGCGGAATTGCCGGTGGCCAGCATCGGGTCGACCACGATCGCATCGCGCGTGGGCATGTCGCGCGGCATTCGGAAGTAGTACTCCACCGCCTGCAGCGTCTGCGCATCGCGATACAAACCGACGTGCCCTACGCGCGCGCCCGGCACCACGCCGAGCATGCCGTCGAGAATGCCGATGCCGGCGCGTAGGATCGCCACGAAGACCACCTTCTTGCCGTCGATCAGATGACCGACCGTTGGCGCGACGGGCGTCTCTATCGCGATCTCGCGCATCGGCAGGTCGCGCGTGACCTCGTAAGCCATGAGAGCCGAC
>JBBQCA010000293.1:0-2335 GCA_038318315.1 Burkholderiales bacterium
CTCACCATGCGCGGCCTCGAAGTCGAGGACGTGAGCCCGGTCGCGCCGCCGTTCACGGGCATCGTGGTGGGCGAGGTCCTCGAAGTCGCCAAGCATCCCGATGCCGATCGCCTGTCGGTCTGCAAGGTTCGCGCCGCTGACGGCGGCGCTGTGCTGACGATCGTCTGCGGCGCGCCCAACGTCGCGCCCGGCATCAAGGTGCCCGTGGCGATGATCGGCGCCGTGCTGCCGCCCGCGAAGCAAGGCGACGCGCCGTTCGAGATCAAGCGCGCAACCATGCGCGGCGTGGCCAGCGAAGGCATGTTGTGTTCGGCGCGCGAGTTGAAGTTGTCCGACGATCACGCGGGCCTGCTGATCCTGCCCGCCGATGCGAAGGTCGGTGCGACTATCCGTGGGGTTCTCGATCTCGACGATCACGTCTTCACGCTGAAGCTCACGCCCAACAAGGGCGACTGCCTGTCGGCGCTCGGGGTCGCACGCGAGGTCGCGGCGCTGTCGGGCGAGCCGTTGCGCGAGCCTTCGTACGCGCCTGTGTCTGCGACCACCGCCGACACGTTGCCGGTGTCGATCGCCGCGCCCGATCTGTGCGGCCGCTGGTCGGGCCGCATCGTGCGCGGCGTGAACGCGCGGGCGCAGACACCGGCGTGGATGAAGGCGCGGCTCGAACGCAGCGGACAGCGCAGCGTGTCGGCGCTGGTCGACATCTCCAACTACGTGATGCTCGAGGTAGGACGGCCGACGCACGTCTTCGACCTCGCCAAGATCCACGGCGGCCTCACGGTCCGCTGGGCCGAGTCGGGCGAGACCTTGAAGCTGTTGAACGGCGAGACCGTGACGCTCGCGCCCGACGTCGGCGTGATCGCCGACGAGCATGCGATCGAAAGCATGGCCGGCATCATGGGCGGCGACGCCACCGCGGTTTCGTTGGACACGACCGATATCTACATCGAAGCCGCGTTCTGGTGGCCGCAGGCGTTGCAGGGTCGCGCACGTCGCTACGGCTTCTCGACCGATGCAGCCTATCGCTTCGAGCGCGGCGTGGATTACGCGACCACGGTCGAGCACATCGAGCGCATCACGCGTCTCGTCCTCGACATCTGCGGCAGCGATGCGAATGGAGTCGCGACCCGCGTCGGGCCGGTCGACGATCACGTCATCAATCTTCCCGGGCGCGAACCGGTCCGCATGCGCACCGCGCGCGCGGCGAAGGTAATCGGCGTCGCAGTTTCGGCCGACGAGATCGCCGACATCTTCGCCTCCTTCGGATTCGCATTCGTGCGTGAAGGCAAGGGCGACGAGGAAGCGTTCCTCGTCACGCCACCGTCGCACCGCTTCGACCTCGAGATCGAGGAAGACCTGATCGAGGAGGTCGCGCGCGGTCACGGCTACGAGAACATTCCCGCGCATCTGCCGGTGGCGCGGCACGTCATGCATGCGCAGCCCGAAGCGACGCGCAGCGTCCATGCGCTGGCCGATGCGATCGCTGCGCGCGGTTATCGCGAGGGGCTCAACTTCAGCTTCGTTGAAGCCGCATGGGAGCGCGATTTTGCCGGCAACGACCATCCGATCCGCCTGCTCAACCCGATCGCGGCGCCGCTCGCGGTGATGCGCTCGTCGCTGATCGGCAGCCTGGTCGCCAACGTGCGCTTCAACATCAATCGCAAGGCGACGCGCGTGCGCATGTTCGAGATCGCCAAGGTGTACGCGCGCGACGCCTCGATACCCGATGGCCCCTTGTCGGTTGCGGGCATCGCGCAGCCCCTGAAGGTCGCCGCGATCGCATGGGGTTCCGCGTGGTCCGAGCAATGGGGCGCGGCCACGCGTGCCGTCGATTTCTTCGATGTGAAAGCCGATGTCGAGTCGTTGTTCGCAGCGCTCGGACCCAATGCCAGGCCCAGCTTCGTTGCGACCGAGCATCCGGCCCTCCACCCGGGACGCAGCGCCCGCATCGAGAGTCGCGGACGTGCGGTCGGCACCATCGGCGAATTGCATCCGCGCTGGTTGCAGGATTACGAATTGCCGTCTGCGGCGATCGTCTTCGAGATCGACGCGCAGGCGTTGATGCAGACCAGCCTGCCCGAGGTGACCGCGATCTCTCGCTATCCAACCGTGGTGCGCGATCTCGCGTTGATCGTCGATTCTTCTCTGCCGGTAGGACAGGTGGCGGCCGCCATCGAGGCCACCCGGCAAGATAGCGACGATCTCGTTCGCGACTTCGCGTTATTCGATCAATATCGCGGCAAGGGCTTGAATGAAAACGAGAAGAGTCTTGCCTTCCGATTCTGGTTGCAAGATACTCGGCAGACCCTCGACGAGGCGGCAATCGAGGCCGCGA
>JBBQCA010000294.1:0-2276 GCA_038318315.1 Burkholderiales bacterium
GGCCTGCGCTGGAAAACGCCTTTGCCGACTTTCGGCCGCAGCGCGTAGTCAATCTCGCCGCGCAAGCGGGCGTGCGCTATTCGATAGAGAATCCGTACGCGTACATCGAAAGCAATGTGGTCGGCTTCATCAACGTGCTCGAAGCGTGCCGTCACGGTGGCGTCGAGCACCTGGTGTACGCATCGTCGAGTTCGGTGTACGGCGCCAATCGCAAGCTCCCATTCTCGGTGCGCGACGCGGTGGACCATCCGGTCAGTCTGTACGCGGCGACCAAGAAAGCGAACGAACTGATGGCGCACACCTACAGCCATCTGTATGCGTTACCCACAACCGGCCTGCGTTTCTTCACGGTGTATGGGCCGTGGGGACGGCCTGACATGGCGCTGTTCCTGTTCACCCGCAAGATCCTCGCCGGCGAGCCGATCGAGGTGTTCAATCATGGCAAGCACACGCGCGATTTCACCTACATCGACGACATCGTCGAAGGAGTGATCCGCACGCTCGATCGCGCGCCAAAGCCCGACCCGGCGTTTGACGCGCTGAACCCGAATGCGGCGTCCTCGTCTGCACCCTACCGCGTCTACAACATCGGCAACAACCAGCCGGTCGAGCTGGCGCGCTATATCGAAGTGCTGGAAGACTGCCTCGGGCGCAAGGCGGAAAAAATCCTGTTGCCGCTGCAGCCCGGCGACGTCCCCGACACGTATGCCGACGTGGCCGAATTGACCGCGGACACCGGCTATGCTCCCGCTACGCCGATCGAGGTCGGGGTGAGCCGATTTGTCGATTGGTACCGCCGCCACTACGCGGCTTGACCCACCTCAGCAATTTCAATGTTGTGATAGATTTCACATTTTCCGCCGTGTCACCTGGGAGGGTTCGGCCATGAAGCACACCGCCAAGTTACTGATCCTGCTGTCAATATCGCTGCTAGGCGCCTGCGCCACCGGTGCACATACATCGAATGAGGCGCCCAGCGTCAATCCCGAGGCACAGGCGGTCAAGGAATACCGCATCGGCGTGGACGACTCGATCAAGGTGGCGGTATGGCAAAACCCGGATTTGAACGTCACCGTGCCGGTGCGGCCGGACGGCAAGATTTCCGTGCCCTTGGTCGGCGACGTCGAGGCGGGCGGCAAGACGCCGGAAGAAGTTTCCGCCGACATCAAGACGCGACTCGCCACCTTCGTGCGCGATCCGCAGGTCACCGTAATCGTCGACCAGTTGCGCAGCCATGAATACCTTTCGCGTGTGCGCGTGACGGGCGCCGTGCGCACGCCGATCTCGGTACCGTACCGGCAAGGCATGACCGTGCTCGATGCAGTGCTCGCGGCCGGCGGAACCAACGAATTCGCTGCCGCCGACCGCACCGAGCTATACCGCAAGGACGCAAGCGGCACACATGCGTTCGCGATCCGACTCGACCACATCCTGCAGAAGGGCGATCTGTCGAACAACTACGAAGCGCAGCCGGGTGACGTGATCACGGTGCCCGAGCGGGCATTTTGATCGAATCGAAGGTTGGAAAATGAGCGGCAACCTGGCCTCGCCCAGCGAACTCGTACCGATCATCTTCACGCAAGCACGTCGACACGTGCTGGCGCTGACCCTCATGTTCGTCGCGATCGCGATGGCAGGGCTGGTTTGCGGGCTGCTCTGGCCGAAGAATTATTCCTCGTCCACGACCATCCTGGCGCAGAAGAGCGACATCATTCAGCCATTGCTCGAAGGACGGGCAGTCGCGACGGGAACGGCCGACCGCACGAACATCGCAAAGCAGGTCATCTACAGTCGCGCCATTCTCGACGACATCCTGGTGACCGGTGGTTGGGATGCGGCGAAGCTTGACCCGTTTCAGCAAGACCGACTGCGCGAGGGCATCAAGGCGCGGACGCAGATCACCAGCCCGCATGAAAACCTGATCCATATCGCGTATCGCGATACCGACCCGAATCGCGCCCTCAAGGTGACCGAACGCCTCGCCGATCTCTTCATCAAGGAGAGCCTGGCTGCCAAGGAAACCGAAAGCCGCGAAGCCTACGAATTCATTGACAGTCAGGTCGAGGCCTATCACCACAAGCTGACCGACGCCGAGGAAAACCTGAAGAAATACCGTGCGGAAAACGTCGATGCGCATCCGGGCAGCGAAGCCGATACGAACAGCCGCATCGGCGTGCTGCGTTCCGCCGTCGAACAATCGCGCATGAACGTGATGGAACTACATTCGACCGAATCGGCGCTGGTATCCCAGCTCTCCGGAGAATCGGAAGTCACAG
>JBBQCA010000295.1:0-2253 GCA_038318315.1 Burkholderiales bacterium
GCTCGATCTCCTTGCCGAGCGCGATGTAGCGATCGTCGTCGCGCAGCTGTACAGCACCAGCGGCGATGTAGCCGACGCCCTTAAGCAGCTCAAGCGGCTGCGCCCCGCCACGTTGGCGATCGTCGTTTCGCCGTTGCGCGACAGCCGACTTGTCATTGGATTGATCAACGAAGGCCAGATCTTCCGTTTTCTGCTCGACCCGCCACCACGCGAACTGCTGCGGCGCGGATTGATTGCGGCGCTCGAACGACATGCCCAATTGCGCGCGACCTCGAATCTGCAACGCCGACACGATGTCGAGACGCCGCGGACCGGCACGCCCACGATGCCGGGGCGGCTGCTGCACTATTGGCGCAGGATTCGCGAAGTTGCGGTGACTCGGATCGTCTGATGATGTTCGCTGTTGTCGCAGAGCGGGCGCTGTGTTACCTTGCGCGCCCCTCGCAGGCCCGAAACGGAATGCGATACGGGCGGTTAGCTCAGCGGTAGAGCACTACCTTGACATGGTAGGGGTCACAAGTTCGATCCTTGTACCGCCCACCAGTTACTTCTGCCCTCATTCGTGATGGTGGAGCCGAAGCAGAACCGGCCATCCGTGGCCGGACTCTTCAACAGAAGAACAAGAAAATACAGGAGCCGTAGTTCGAAAGAACACGATCACCATGACGCGAACCTTCCACTTCTTCATGTGAAATCGCGCAAGGCTGTCCGGTGACAAGAAAAAGGGGCGCCTTGGCGCCCTTTTTTTATGGCCGTCGATGGCCGATAGGCCGGAAGCGCTGCGGCGGATTCCGGCGAATGGAAACAGGCTCCCCATGATCAATATCACGCTCCCCGACGGCAGCCAGAAGCAGTTCCCGAACGCACCGACCGTGCAGGATGTTGCTGCCTCGATTGGTGCCGGCCTCGCCAAGGCTGCCCTGGCCGGCAAAATTGACGGCCAACTCGTCGACAGCAGCCGCATGATCGATCGCGACGCGAAGCTCGAGATCGTTACCAGCAAGAGTCCTGAGGCGCTGGAAATCATTCGCCACTCGACCGCGCATTTGCTTGCGCAGGCGGTGCAGCGTCTGTTCCCGAAGGCGCAGGTGACGATCGGTCCGGTCATCGACAACGGCTTCTTCTACGACTTCGCGTTCGAACGCCAGTTCACGCCCGAGGATCTCTTGCTGATCGAAGCGGAGATGAAGAAGATCGTCGCCGAGGCGCTGCCCGTCTCGCGTTCGGTCATGGCGCGCGACGACGCCGTCGCGTATTTCCGCGCCAAAGGCGAGGAGTACAAGGCGCAAATCATCGAAAGTATCCCGGCGAACGAGGATCTCTCGCTGTATACACAAGGCGAATTCACCGATCTGTGCCGCGGCCCGCACGTGCCGAACACGGGCAAGCTGACCACGTTCAAGCTGATGAAGGTTGCCGGTGCGTATTGGCGCGGCGATTCCAACAACGCGATGCTGTCGCGCATCTACGGCACCGCGTGGCTCAACGACAAGGAACTCGCCGCCTACCTGCACATGCTGGAGGAGGCGGAAAAGCGCGATCACCGCAAGATCGGCAAGGCGCTGGATCTGTTCCATCAGCAGGAAGAAAGTCCGGGCATGGTGTTCTGGCACCCGAAGGGCTGGACCATCTGGCAGCAGGTGGAGCAGCACATGCGCGGTGTGTACAAGCGCTGCGGCTACCAGGAAGTGCGTTGCCCGATGGTGCTCGACGTGTCGCTATGGAAGAAGTCCGGTCACTGGGACAACTACGCCGAGAACATGTTCTTCACCGAGTCGGAGAAGCGCACGTATGCGCTGAAACCGATGAACTGTCCCGGTCACGTGCAGATCTTCAACACCGGCCTGCGCAGCTACCGCGAGCTGCCGGTCCGCTACGGCGAGTTCGGCGGCTGCCATCGCAACGAGCCGTCCGGTGCGCTGCACGGCATCATGCGCGTGCGGGCGTTCACCCAGGACGACGGCCATATCTTTTGCACCGAGGACCAAGTAGAAGCGGAAGTCACCGCATTCCATCAGCAGGCGATGGCGGTCTATGCCGACTTCGGCTTCACCGACATCGCAATCAAGCTCGCGTTGCGGCCGGAAAAACGCATCGGCTCCGACGAATTCTGGGACCGCACCGAGGACATGCTGCGCCGGGCGTTGCGCGCGGCCGGTGTCGAGTGGGAGGAATTGCCGGGCGAGGGCGCGTTCTATGCGCCGAAGATCGAATACCACCTCAAGGACTCGATCGGCCGCGCATGGCAGGTCG
>JBBQCA010000296.1:0-2241 GCA_038318315.1 Burkholderiales bacterium
CCATCGTGTCGAACACAGCATCGGCTTTCACTTCGCCGACGCCGTTCTTCGCCGCACCTTCGCGGAAGATCGCGCGGTGTTTCGCCATCTCCTCGGCTTTCTTCTTGCCCATCGCGCGGCGCAGCAGATCCGCGCCGCCGAGCGAGTAACCGCCGACGATCTGCGCCATCTGCATCACCTGCTCCTGATAGACCATGATGCCGTAGGTCTCTTTCAGGACAGGCTCGACGCGCTGATCGGGGTATTCGATCGCCTCGGTGCCGTGCTTGCGCTTGCAGTAACTCGGGATCAGGTCCATCGGGCCCGGGCGATACAACGCACCGAGCGCGATCAGGTCCTCGAAGCGGTCGGGCTTCGCATCTTTGAGCATGCCCTGCATGCCGCGCGATTCGAACTGGAAGATTGCGACCGTCTGCGCCTTCTTGAAGAGCGCGAATACGCGTGCATCGTCGAGCGGGAGGGTCGTGATGTCGAGCGGCGCTTCCGCGTCACCCAATCCCGAATCCCGAATCCCGAATCCCGGCTTTTTGGCGTTGATCGCCTTGACGGCCCAATCGATGATCGTGAGCGTGCGCAGGCCCAGGAAGTCGAACTTCACCAGGCCGACGGCTTCGACGTCGTCCTTGTCGAACTGCGTGACGACGCCGTCGCTGCCGTTTTCCGAGAACAGCGGCGCGTAGTCGCTCAAGGGGCCGGGTGCGATGACGACGCCACCCGCGTGTTTGCCCGCGTTGCGCGTGATGTCTTCGAGCTTCAGCGCGAGGTCGACGAGTTCGGTGACGTCCTCATCGGTTTCGTACAGCGACTTGAATTCGCTGACGACGCGCTCGGGCTCCTTGCGTGATTTCTCGGAGCGGCCAAGCGCATCTTCGAGGCCGAGATCGAGCGGCACCTTTGGAATGAGTTTGGCGATGCGGTCGACCTGGCCGTACGGCATGCCGAGCACGCGGCCGGTGTCGCGCAGCACTGCCTTCGCCGCCATCGTGCCGTAGGTGATGATCTGGCTGACGCGGTCGCGACCGTACTTGCGGCTGACGTAGTCGATGACTTCGTCGCGCCGATCCATGCAGAAGTCGATGTCGAAGTCGGGCATCGACACGCGTTCGGGGTTGAGGAAGCGCTCGAACAGCAAACCGTAACGCAGCGGATCGAGATCGGTGATGCCGAGTGCGTACGCGACCAGCGAGCCCGCACCCGAGCCGCGGCCGGGGCCGACCGGAATGTCGTTCTGCTTGGCCCAGTTGATGAAGTCCGCGACGATGAGGAAGTAGCCGGGGAATCCCATCTGCAGGATCACGCCGAGCTCGATGTCGAGGCGTGCGGTGTAGTCCTCAGTGACGAAGCCTTCCGCGGGCGCGTAAACGCCAAGGCGCTTGACCAGTCCTTCGTGCGCGAGCGAGCGGATGTAGCTGTCGAGTGTGTGCTCGGACGGTATCGGAAAGGCGGGCAGGTAATACGTGCCGAAGTCGAGTTCGAGATTGCAGCGCTTCGCCAGTTCGACCGTGTTGTCGAGCAGCTCCGGCAAATCGGCAAACAGCGCGGCCATTTCCTGCGGCGATTTCAGATATTGCTCGGGCGAATAATCGCGCGGTCGCTTGGGATCGGCGAGCACGCGACCGGCGTGGATGCAGACGCGCGCTTCGTGCGCTTCGAAATCCTCGCGTTCGAGGAAGCGCACGTCGTTGCTGGCGACGACAGGGAGTTCGAAGCGCGCGGCGAGATCGAGCGCGCCGGCGAGAAAGGCTTCCTCGTGCGCGCGCTGCGTGCGGCAGACTTCGAGATAGAACCGGTCCGGGAAGCGCGCGCGCCACCATGCGGCACGCGCATGCGCGGCATCGTCGCGTCCGTTGAGCAGCAGACGGCCGATATCGCTGTCGTGGCCGGCGAGGACGATCAAGCCCGCGCTGGTCTGCTCAAACCAACTTGCGTCGACCAGCCCGTGATCGCCGTGGCGGTTTTCGATGTAGGCGCGCGACAGCAGGCGCGACAGGTTGAGATAGCCTTCGCGGTTCTGGCACAAAACAGTGAGGCGCTGGGGCTTGCCGCGCTCGTCGGGATCGGCAATCCACAGGTCGCTGCCTGCGATCGGCTTGATCCCGCCTGCTTCGGCCGCCTTGTAGAACTTGACCAGCGCGAAAAGGTTGGCCTGATCGGTCAGCGCGACCGCCGGCATCTCCGCGCGCACGCAGCCCTCGACCAGATCGTCGACGCGGATGGTCGAGTCGGTCAGCGAATATTCGC
>JBBQCA010000297.1:0-2193 GCA_038318315.1 Burkholderiales bacterium
ATGCACGATCGCAGGTTTGTCGACTTCGGCGCCGGCGTCGGCGGGGATGTGTTCGGGCAGCCATGCGATCAGGCGATCCATCGCTTCGATGTGCTCGGTCTCGGACGCCTTGTATTGCTTGCTCCAGCGGCCGATCTGGCGCGCGAAATAATTTCCGGGCTTTCCGAAGTCCGCGAGGCCGAGCGTCGCGTAGTCGACCTTGTGAAGCGCGGCGATGACGCGATTCATTTCCGCATAGATCGCGCGGCGGTCATCGGGCTGCATGCCGGGCAGGCTCTGGTCCCACAGCACGCGACCGTCGACGAAATCCATCACGTAGAACGCGCGACCGATGACAGCCTCGTCTTCGCACAGGGTGAACATGCGCGCCACCGGCACGTCGGTCGCAGCTAGCGCATCCATCACGCGATACTCGCGCTCGATCGCATGCGCGGAAGGCAACAGCTTCGCCGCGGGGCCGGGCTTGGTGCGCATCACGTAAGCGCGCGCCGGCGTGATCAGCTTGAACGTGGGGTTCGATTGGCCGCCCTTGAATTGCTCGATGGTCAGCGGCCCCGCAAAGCCTTCGATGTGCTTGGCGAGATAACGCTCGAGGGCTTCGACTTCGAACTTCTGTCGATCGGCGACGGGCATGGTTCCGATGAATTCTTCGTACATATCTGCTCGCGATCGTCTCTCGTGATGGGCCGCGCCTTCGACGCCGGCTCGATGCCCCGCTGCCCTAGCCGGGCCGGCGGAACTTCATGTATTGCGAATACAGCACTTCCATCGTCGTCTCGCGCTCGTTGGGTTGCAGCAGGTCCGACGGTGTGTAGTTGGTCATGCGCACCACCCAGTCGTTCGCGTCGTCGCCCACGTCGAGCGCGTTGATGCAGCCCGGCGCCTGGGACAGATTGCCGAGGAAGAATCGCTGACCGGTCAGTGCTCGCGAGACGATCGCACGGTTGACGCCGCCATGCAGGACCATCAGCGCGGTTACCCACGATGGATCGGCGCGCAATCTGTCGAGCGCAGGCAATACGCGGTCGAGCAATTCTCCGATGGTCTCGCCGCCGAGAAATTTCCGGTTCTCGGCGACCATGCCTTCGAAGGCGCCCACGAAGGCATCGCGCAGGGTCTCCTCGGGAATCGCCGAGAGACGGCCACCACGGATTTCCTCGAGCTCCGGCCACACCTCAATCTCGATGTCCTGGGACGTTTCGGCCAGCACGCGCCGCGCCGTCTCCACGGTCCGCGGTAACCCGCTGGTAATCACGCGATCGAACTTCAAGGACAACTGGGCGAACACCACGCCTGCTGCGCTGGCCTGCATGCGGCCGGTCTCGTTCAACGGCACGGACTCGGGCAGATAGGGCCTGCCTTCGCTGTCGAAGTAGGTGACGCTGCCATGGCGCATCAGGAAGATGCGGCGCCGTGAGGGTGTCTAAAATGTGTGTGATCCTTCGTCCATCGATGCTTGCAAAAAGAGTGATCGAGTCAGTCGAAGCGCGCTCTGCGCTTCTCGAGAAACGCAGCGATCGCCTCGCCGCCGTCGTCGTGATGCAGACATGCGACGAACGACTCGCGCTCGTTGACGAGGTGCTCGGGAAGCGTTGCGTCGTGGGCTTTTGCGATCAGGCCCTTGATGCGACTCAAGGCATGCGGCGACATCGTTGCGAGTCGCTCCGCATGTTCGAGCGCAGCGGCCAGCGCTTGTCCATCGTCGGCCAGCGTGTTGACGACACCGAGCGCGTGCAGGCGCGAGGCCGGCCACGCGCCTCCTTCGAGCATCATCTCGGCCGCGGTCTGACGCGGCAGTGCGCGCGTCGTGAACCACGAGCCGCCGCCATCGGGCGAGAGGGCGACCTTCACGTAGGCCATCACGAATTTCGCGGACGCACCCGCCGTGATCATGTCGCAGGCGAGGGCCAGCGACATCCCCGCGCCCGCCGCGAAACCTTCGACCGCTGCGATCACCGGCTTCGCGCAATCGGTGATCGCACGGATCATCCGATGCAGGCTGTCGATCGAGTCGGCCTGCACTTGCAGCGGCTGGCTGCGATTCTCGAGTAGACGATTGAGGTTGCCGCCCGCGCAGAACATGCCGTCGGCGCCGGTCAGCACGACCGCGCGGATCGTCGGGTCGCCCTCGACGTCCGCGAAGGCCCGCATCGCGAGTTCATAGGTTTCGGGACCGAGCGCGTTGCGGAAACC
>JBBQCA010000298.1:0-2167 GCA_038318315.1 Burkholderiales bacterium
CGCTTGTTGTTCGAGAAGAAAAGCGTCGGCGTCCCTTCGACCTTGAGCTTCTTGCCCAACTCGAGCGTCTTGTCGAGCGGCGTCTGGCACGCGCCCTCGCCGGTGAGCGCGGTGCCGTTCTGCATCCAGTCGCTCCACGCCTTCGAACGATTGGGCGCGCACCACACCTGCTTGGACTTCGCCAGCGAATCGGGACCCAGCACGGGAGAGAGGAACACGTAGATCGTCACGTCGCCGATGTCGTGTATCGATTTTTCGAGACGCTTGCAGTAGCCGCAGTTGGGGTCTTCGAAGATCGCGACCTGGCGCTTGCCGGTGCCCTTGACGACCTTGACGGCGGTGTCGAGCGGGAGATCGGTGAACTTGATCTGGGGAATCGACGCCTGCTTGATCGCTTCGACGCGCTTTCTCGTCAGGTTCTCGCGCGAGCGCAGGTCGATCAGGTTGCCCACCACGATGTAGTTGCCGGTGGCATCGGCATAGAAGATGTCGTTGTCGATGCGGATTTCGTAGAGCCCCGCGATCGGCAGGCGCGTGATGCTGTCGATGGTTGCGCCAAGACGCGTCTCGAGATTCTTCTTGAGCGTTGCATCGACGACCGGCGCGCCGCCCGCGTTGTTCGCATTGCCTGTCGATGTGGTCGCGCCGGGCGTCAGGATCTGAGCAGCGGTCGGCGTGCTCGACGTCTGCGCGAATGAGGACGATGCCACGCATGTGGCGGCGAGCATCGTGATGATGAACAGATGCGCCGGACCCAGGCGCCTGGAAACGAAATTCATGAAGACTCCACTTTCGAGGGAGAGGTGCGGCCGTGCCGCGAGATGGATACGAACGAGATACGAATGGCGCGCCGCTATGGATTGCCCGACGCCCGCCGGATCAGGAGCCGTTTGAGCGGCGTCATGCGATCGACTACTCGCATGCCCAGTGTACGCAAGCGCGCGATGCCCGCCTGTTCGGACGCGAACAGGCGTGCCAGGCCATCGGTCATCTGCCGCATCGCGAACACCGGTTCGGCGCGCGCACGCTCGTAGCGTCGCAACAGGACCAGGTCGCCGCAATCGCGAAACGACTCGCGCGCGGTGAGGATGTCGAGCAGGACTTCCACGTCCTGCAAACCGAGGTTGAGACCCTGCCCCGCGAGCGGGTGGACCACATGCGCGGCATCGCCGACGAGCACGCCGCGCGGCGCGATCATGCGGCGCGCGAACTGCATGGTGAGCGGAATCGAGACCAGAGGCGCGAGCGCTTCGAGCGGACCGATGACAGGACCGATCGCGTGTGCGGACTGGCTCGCAACCAGCGCGGACTGGCTCGCAACCAGCGCGGACAGACGCGCCGCGAGCGCGGCCGATCCGCCGCGCATCAACTCTTCGGCGACGGTGTTCGGCGCCGACCATACCAGCGAGACCGCATGCCTGCCGTCGATGTCGGGCAAGGGCAATAGCGCGACCACGCCCTCGTCGGTAAACCATTGAAAGGCCGTGCCCGCATGTGCGCGTGCGCACGCGAAGTTGCCGACCACGGCGCGCTGGTCGTAGGGCCTGGTCTCGGTCGTGATCGCGAAGGCCGCGCGCGTGGGCGATTGCCCGCCATCGGCCGCGATCACCAGCCGCGCGTGTCCAAGGCCGCGGTCGGTCTTGATGGTCGCGTACTCGTCGGCGATCGTGACCTGCGACGCGAAACCCTCGATGCGGGTGATCCCCGGAAAAAAGCCCGCAGCCGCGTCGAGCACGCGCGACAGTTCGCGATGCTCGACGATGGTGGCGAGCGTCTCGGTCGCGGCTTCGTAGGCGCCGAAGTGCAAAGCCGCGCGCGCTTCGCGATCGCCATAGACGCGCATGTCGTACACCGGCGCGATGCGCGACGCATCCAGTTGCGGCCAGATGCGCAGGCTTTCGAGGAAGCGTTGCGTGGAGGGACTGAGCGCATAGACACGCGCATCGAAGTCGGTCTTGCTCGTCGCGCCTTCGCTGAGAGGATGGTCGCGACCCGCAACCCAGATCGTCGAGAGCCCCGCATGCGCCGCGCCCAGCGCGGCCGCGGCGCCCACGATGCCGCCGCCGATCACGGCAACGTCTGCAATGGAAGTGGGTGACGCGGCGTTGGCAGGCCGCGTCGCATCGGCCCTGGAGTTCATCGACGAATTATAGCGAGGGCCGCCCCG
>JBBQCA010000299.1:0-2158 GCA_038318315.1 Burkholderiales bacterium
CATGAAGCGAAACGAGTTCAGGTTCTTGATCTCGCAACGCGTGCCCAGCGTGGTCGAGCCCATCGGCCGCACCGACACGTTGGCGTCGCAGCGAAACGAGCCCTCCTGCATGTTGCCGTCGCAGATGCCCAGCCACATCACCAGCGCATGCAGGGCCTTCGCATACGCGATGGCTTCGGCCGACGAGCGCATCTCGGGTTCGGACACGATCTCTAGCAGCGGCGTGCCGGCGCGATTGAGGTCGATGCCGGTGCTCTTCTCGCCGTGCAGCCCGACGAAGTCCTCGTGCAGCGACTTGCCCGCGTCCTCTTCCAGATGGGCCCGGGTCAGGTTCACGGTCTTCAATACGGCCTTGCCATCCTGCTCGACCACGAACGACACGGTGCCGCCCTGCACCACCGGAATCTCGTACTGGCTGATCTGATAGCCCTTGGGCAGGTCGGGATAGAAGTAATTCTTGCGCGCGAAGATCGAGAGCGGCGCGATGGTCGCGCCGATCGCGAGCCCGAAGCGGATCGCGCACTCGACCGCGCCGCGATTGAGCACCGGCAAGGTCCCGGGCAACGCGAGATCGACCGCGCTCGCTTGGGTGTTGGGCGACGCGCCGAACGCGGTCGACGCGCCGCTGAAGATCTTCGATTGCGTCGAGAGCTGCGTGTGCGTCTCGAGGCCGATGACGACTTCCCACTGCATGGTCGCGGATCTCCGGTCAGACACTGCGCTTGAACGACGCGAGCAAGAGGCCGGCGCCGATGAACAGGCCGCCGAACGTGCGGTTGAGCCACTGGATGTGATGCGGCTCGCGCAGCGCCGCGAGCACCTTCGCCGCGAGCAGCGCGTAGATGCTCATCGCGACGAGGTCGGTGCAGATCAAGGTTGCGATCATGACCGCGTATTGCGGCAACTGCGGCGTATGAAGATCGATGAATTGCGGCAGTACCGCGAGCATGAAGACGATGGCCTTGGGATTGCTCGCGTTGATCAGGAATCCCTGGGTCACGAGTTGCCCAGGCGTGCGCCGCGCGCCGGTTCCCGCGTCCAGCCTGACCGTCTCGACCTTCGCGCGCCATTGCTGGATGCCGAGAAAAATCAGGTACGCGACGCCCAACCACTTGATCGCGGCGAACGCCATCGCGCTTGCCGCGAGCACCGCACCGAGTCCGGCCGCGACGATCGCGATCAGGAGCGCGATGCCCAGTTCGAGTCCTGCGATGTTCCAGAGCGCGCGCCGATAGCCCTCGCGCATGCCCACGCTCATGCACGAGATCGCGCCCG
This sequence comes from Burkholderiales bacterium, assembly GCA_038318315.1. Taxonomy (GTDB): domain Bacteria; phylum Pseudomonadota; class Gammaproteobacteria; order Burkholderiales; family Burkholderiaceae_D; genus CAHJXF01. The sequence goes on from JBBQCA010000299.1 coordinate 1,276, forward strand.
CGCCCGGCGAGAAGCTGATCAGCCAGCTCGCGACGAAGAAGGTCAACCAGGTTGAAAGCGTCATCGCACGAATCTCATGAAAAGCGCCTATTCAATGAACCGCCGCGCAACGACCCGATGCCGGATCGAAGGACACCGGCCACGCTTCATCGTAAATCCCGGCGGTACAACGCGCCTCGCAATCCGCGTGCGCGAGCGTGACGCGGCCCGGCTGCTGCCAGACGAACAGCTTGCAGCGGCTGCCGTCTTTCGCAAGCAGTTCGACTTGCGGCTTCTCGCGCGTTTGCGTGAAGTCTGCAAGCGCGAAGCGACACGAGCCGCGCTGGCCCACCCACAATTGCCAATCGAGCGCGCGCACGCGGTTGTCATCGACCGTGAGGCTTGCGTCTTCGCGAAAGCCGTCCTCTTCGCGCTGCGCGCAATGCGCGGCTATCGTGATCGGGTGATACGCGATCGGTGTCGGCCGCGACGCGCAACCCGCCACCACGGTCGCGCAGCCGGCGATCAGCAGCGCGCGCGCTTTCATCGTCGCGGGTATCGCGATCATGCGAAGCCCTCGGGGATGCGCGCGTGCCAGTCGGTCGCCTGCTGGAAGCGATGCGCAATGCCGAGCATTCGGGCTTCGTCGAAATAGTTGCCGATGATCTGCAGGCCCACGGGACGATGCTGGTCGCCGAAGCCGCACGGGATCGACATCCCCGGCAGTCCGGCTAGGCTGGTCGAGAGCGTGAAGATGTCGGCCAGATATTCGGCGATCGGGTCGTCGGACTTCTCGCCGATGTTCCATGCGACCGTCGGCGCGACCGGCGCCATGATCACGTCGCAGCCGCTGCCATCGAGACCCTTGAACGCGCGCTGGAAGTCGTCGGCGATCAGGCGCCGC
>JBBQCA010000300.1:0-2141 GCA_038318315.1 Burkholderiales bacterium
CGAGCAGATCAAGGACTATCCGTTGAACGGGCAGACCGATCTGTATTCGCTGGGCACGGTGATGTTCGAATTGCTGACGGGTCGTCAACCCTTCCGCGCCAAGAATCGCGCGTCGCTGATGTACAAGATCATCAACATGGATCCCGAGGCGGTCAGCACGCTCAACCCTTCGGTACCCGATACGCTCGACCCGATCATCAAGCGCACGCTCGAGAAGGACCTCTATACGCGCTATCGCACCGGCGCCCAGTTCGCGCAGGACCTGTCGTCGGCCAAGTTCCAGATCCTCGACGACGCTGATTCGGTACGTCTGACGCGGCGCTTCAAGGTCGTGCGATTGAACCAGGCATTCACCGATTTCGAGAACGACGAGGTATGGGAAGTGCTCCGCATCTCACAGTGGCGCGTGGTGCACGAGTCTCGGCCGTTGATGGTCGAAGGCGAGGAAGGCACCAACTTCGGCGTGATCATCGAAGGCGAGGTCGAAGCATCGCTGAAAGGCCGCCAGCTCGCGGTCTACGGGCCCGGTGAAGTCATCGGTGAACTCGCTTTCCTGTCGCCCGGCCCCTCGAAGCGCAACGCCACCGTGATCGCGATGGTCGATACGATCTATCTCGAGGTCAACGCAGCGGCCTACGCGTTGGCAAGCGAGGAATGTCAGGAGCACTTCAAACAATTGATCGTCGGCACCTTGATGCGTCGGACCCAGGAGTCCAACGAGAAGTTGATCGCGAATGCGCCCAACGCGCGCGAGAGCCTGCGCGACGACAGCGAATTCGGCTTCGGCCTGGTGCCGCTGGAAGACGAGATGTCGCCTGCGGATGACTCGCAACCCCATCGCCCGCAGGTGACCTACGGTACGCGCGCGGCAGCAAACCGCGCGGATTCGCCCGCGCGCGTGGATACCTCCTCACAGGCGACGATCGTCCACCGAGGCAGCGCAAGCACGATGACGAACATCCTGTTCACCACCGATGGCGGGGTGCGCGTGGACGACGAGGTCGACGTGGAATTTCGTTCGGCCGACGTGCGCCCGCGCGGCAAACGCTGAACTCCTGCAGTCCGTCGGACGTTCGATTGGTTTGCTCAGCAGTTTGTTCAAGCGGCATTCGATCGGTACAATCCGCGCGTCGATCAGGAGAGCGTTGCCGGCTTTGCCGGCGACCGCCGAAGGCGCAAATCCCATAACCGCTCAGGCCCAGGGCTCGCACGCAGTGCAAGTGCAGTGCGAGTCCTCGAAGACTGGTCGAACGGCATCACCAATCTGGAGAGCGATGGCGTCGCGAGGTATATATCGCGACGGCCATCCACCGAAGGGGCACGCGGGCGCAAGCTTCACACTTGCGCCGCAATCTCTCAGGTAAAAGGACAGAGGGATAGGCTCCGCTATTTGCCAATCCCCACTGTATCTGCCGAGAGTCATGACAACAGCCTCCACCGATTCAAGCTCGTCCCAGGCGGATACGCCGCTGGCAAAGACCGCGCTGCACGCGTTGCACCTTGAACTGGGCGCGCGCATGGTCCCTTTCGCCGGCTATGACATGCCGGTGCAATATCCCAAGGGGGTGTTGCAGGAGCACCAGCACACGCGAACCGCGGCCGGTCTCTTCGATGTCTCCCACATGGGGCAATTGAAGCTGGTCGGCCCGCACGCCGCCGAAGGACTCGAGCTGCTCGTGCCGATGGACATCATGGGCCTCGCGCGCAACCAGCAACGCTACGCCTTGTTCACCAACGAGGCAGGCGGAATCCTCGACGACCTGATGGTCACCCACTGCGGCGGCTATCTCTTCGTGGTCGTCAATGCGTCGTGCAAGGTGCAGGACACCGCCCACCTGCGCGCCGAGCTGGGCGGACCGGGCAAGCCCGGCTGCGACATCGTCGAGCTCGACGATCACGCCCTGCTCGCACTGCAGGGGCCCGAGGCCGTGACCGTGATGACGCGCCTCTGCCCGGATGTCGATTTCGGCAAGTGGAACTTCATGAGCGCTCGCGATCTCAAGATCGGCGGCATCGCATGCTTCGTCACGCGCTCGGGATACACCGGCGAGGACGGCTTCGAGATCTCGGTCGAGAATCGTTGCGCCGAAGAGCTTGCACGCCTGCTGCTGCTGCAACCCGAAGTGGCGCCGGTCGGCCTC
>JBBQCA010000301.1:0-2011 GCA_038318315.1 Burkholderiales bacterium
CGATGGTGTTGTTGGCCGAACGCAGCGTTTCGTAGCGACGCGCGAAGGCTTCGGGCACGAAGATGTAGCGCTGCACGCGGGTCAATCGATCGCCCGAGACCATCAGGCGCAATCGCAACCGGCCTTCGCCGATCGATGGCGCGCCCTCGAGCGTGCGTTCGTAGATGAATTCGTGATCGACGCGCTTGCTCGGGCGCGTCACTGCCGACGCCGTCAACGGTCGATAGCGCGCGAAGTCCACGGCCCAGTCGCGCGTCGCGGTGGCGGTGGCGATTGCGCGCGCGTCGTCGGCCGAAAGCGCGGAACCGGGATCGGCCTCGGGCACCTTGCTGAAGAAGCCCGAAGGACGGCCATCGGGCGAGAACGCGATCTGCACCTCGCGCTCCTCGCCGGGGGTGTAGAGGCGCACGCGCCACTTGTAGAGCGCGTATTCGTTGTCGCGGTCGTCGCCGCCCAGCAAGGGCTTCAAGGCCGGCTTGCCGCCGCCTTCTAGCTCGATGAAGGTCTGCACCGCCGCGTTGCCGGAAAAGCTCGCGGCCGATTCGGTCAGCGTCGCGGTGCTCAGTTTCCTGTCATCGGCGATGCGGTGCGCCTGCGAGATCGCCTGGTCGCGCGACATGCGCACATCCAGATCGAGCACCGAGAACGCGTCGCCGAAATAGCGGAACACCGTGAAGACGCACAGTGCCGACGCGATCAGCAACGCGATCCAGAAGGCGGGCTTGCGCAGGAGATTCGAGGTCATGCGGGCTTTCGATGTGATCGACGTGCGGCAGAGCGACCGCGCATCATAGCGAGCGCGCCCATTCCGATGCGAAGAGGGGCGCCATCAGGAATCCACGCGAGCCGAGCGCGGTGATCGAAGGCACGTCCTGCAGTGCCCGCAACGCATTGGAAGACGGACGCACGAGCCGCACGCCGCGCCAGATAGACGATACGTCGATGCTGCTTCCGAACACGTGCGCGATACGCTCCTGCAAATGCGCGATCGCATCCGCGGGAATCCCGTCGGTCGGAAAACTGCTCTGGGATGGCTCGCGTGTCGGGCCGACCAGGGTCGAAGTCTCGAGCGTCGGGACCGCGTAGAGGCCGAAGGTCAGCGCAGCGCGCGTCAATGCGCTGCGCGTCGTGATGAGACAACCGGGCTTGTAGATCGCATCGGCCGTCGAGCCCTCGTCGAGCGCTCGATCGAGTCGTGCCGCACCCCAGGCGCCGCCGCACCACACCAGCGAACGGACCGTGAGCCGCTGCCCGCTTGCGAGGAGCACGGCGCCTCCGCGCGTCTTCACATCGACGTCGATCGCAACGATTTCATCGTCGATCGACATCGCGGCGCTCGCGCGTTTCAAGGCGGCCAGCAAGCCGCGCGGCGCGACCCATCCGGCTTCGGGCAGATAGAGCGCCGGCACCGATTGCGCAAGGCCGAGCGAGGCCGGCGCCTGATCGTGCCATTCGAACGCGAAGTCCTCGGGAAGAACTTCCTTCCAGTAGGTGCGTTCACGCGCCCTCGCCGCGACATCGAGCAGCGGTCGAAACAATCCACGGCCATGCAGTACGCGATGACCCGCGTCCTGCAGCGCATCGATCAACTCGAAGCTCGCGCGCATGCCCTCGATGCCGCGCGGTACGAGACGGCCCACCTTGCCGCGCAAGGGATTGACGAGCGCGATCGGCAGGTCGCTCGCGCGATGCAGGCCGGCGTCGACGACGGTCACGGCGCGTCCGGCGCGTGCGGCGAACCAGGCTGCCGACCAGCCGGCGATGCCGCCGCCGACGATCAGGACATCGGCGTCACGCGACTGCGGAGTCAATCTTCCTTCCGCATGTGCGGAAAGAGAATCACGTCGCGAATGTTGGGCGAGTCGGTCAACAGCATCACCAGCCGGTCGATGCCGATGCCGCAGCCGCCGGCGGGCGGCATGCCGTATTCGAGCGCGCGGATGTAGTCGGCGTCGTAGTACATCGCCTCTTCATCGCCCGCGTCCTTCGATTCGACCTGGCTGCGAAAACG
>JBBQCA010000302.1:0-1902 GCA_038318315.1 Burkholderiales bacterium
TTCCTGGTCCTGCCCGGCGAACACCTGCGCGGCCAGATGAAACGCCGAGTTGGCCGCCGGCACGCCGCAATAGACTGCAGCCTGCATCAGCACTTCCTTGATGTCGTCGCGCGTCACGCCGTTGTTGCGCGCGGCGTTCAGGTGCAGGCGCAGTTCGTCGGGACGATTCAACGCGACCATCATGGCGATCGTCAGCAGGGAACGCGTGTGGCGCGACAATCCGGGCCGCGTCCACGTTTAGCCCCATGCGGTGCGGGTGATGTAGTCGACGAACTCGCCGTTGAAGTCGCTGCGCGACGCGATGCTGCGATCGACGTGCGCGTCGCCCAGTACCGAGCGCCGCATGGTCTCGCCGACCTGCAGTCGTTCGCGCTCGGTGACCCGGCCTTCGTGCAGGAAATGTACGACCGCCGCGTTTAACGCGCCCGCCTGTTCGAGGTTCGACAGGTGCGCGGCATCGAACTCGAGATAGCGCGCGTCGGGAATCGCATCGGCGATCTCGCGGCCCAGCGCCGGCGGTGTCGAGGGGTCGTGCGTGCCCGCGATCACCAGCGTCGGGATGCGGATCGACGCGAGACCTGCGCGCAGGTCGGCATCGCGGATCGCGGCGCAATTGGCCGCATAGCCCGCGCTGCTGGTCTCGACCAGCATGCGCCGGATGCGCGCGACCGATTGTGGGGCGATCGCGCGATAACGCTTGGTAAACCAGCGCTCGACCACCGCATCGACAATCGCATCGGGCAGGCTGGCGACACCAACGTCGCGCATTGAATCGCGCACTGAATCGCGAATCGATTCGATCCTCGCGTTCCAGAACTCGTCGTTGCCGATCTTCGCGCCGGTGTTGGCAAGCACCATGCGGTCGATGCGATTGGGGGCGTTCAGCGCCAGCCAAAGGCCGGTGAGCCCACCCATCGACAGGCCGATAAAGCAGACCCGCTCCACGCCGACCGCATCGAGCACCGCGAGCGCATCGCGCCCGAGTTGCTCGATGGTGTACGGCCCTTCAGGCACCGACGAAGCGCCGTGGCCGCGCGTGTCGTAGCGGACCACGCGGAAATTTTCGGAGAGCACGCCGATCTGCGGCGCCCACATCTCCAGATCGGTGCCCAGCGAATTGGAGATCAGCAGCGGCGGCGCGTCGTGCGCGCCGTCGATTCGATAGTGGATCGTCACATCGTCGCGTTCGAGCGTTGCCATGATCAGACCCGCTCGATCACGAGCGCGATGCCCTGGCCCACGCCGATGCACATCGTGCACAGCGCATAGCGGCCACCGGTGCGATGGAGTTGATACATCGCGGTCGTCACCAGGCGCGCGCCGCTCATGCCCAGCGGATGGCCGAGGGCGATCGCGCCGCCGTTCGGATTCACGCGCGCGTCGTCGTCGGCGACGCCGAGCTGGCGCAGCACCGCGAGGCCCTGGCTCGCGAAGGCCTCGTTGAGTTCGATCACGTCCATCTGAGCGATCGTCATGCCCAGGCGCTTCAATAATTTCTGTGTCGCGGGCGCCGGGCCTATGCCCATCACGCGCGGCGGCACGCCGGCGGTCGCCATGCCGACGATGCGCGCTCTTGGCGTCAGGCCGTGCGTCTTCGCGGCCTCGCCGCCGACGATCAGCAGCGCGCACGCGCCATCGTTCACGCCCGACGCATTGCCGGCTGTCACCGTGCCATCGGGTCTGACTATGCCCTTCAACTTCGCGAGCGCCTCGATGCTGGTTGCGCGCGGATGCTCGTCGCGATCGACCACGAACGGATCACCTTTCTTCTGCGCCACCGTCACCGGCGTGATCTCCTCGGCCAGCGTGCCGTCGCCCTGCGCGCGCGACGCCTTGGTCTGGCTGGCGAGCGCGAAGCGATCCTGGTCGTCGCGATTCACGCCGTAGTCGGTGGCCACGTTC
>JBBQCA010000303.1:0-1895 GCA_038318315.1 Burkholderiales bacterium
GGGCAGACCCAACAGCGCACACAACTTTTTTTGTGCGTCGATGATCGCCTCCGCCTGAATCAAGCGGCGCTGCAAACGCGCGTTCTCGCGCTCCAGCTTTTCAAGCGCCAAGCGTTCGCCGCGCAACGGATCGGCTTTGCGACCGCGCTTGGGCTCGGCCACTTCTGAATCGAGCGCGGCAATCAACTGACGCCAATGCGTCAGATGCGAGGAATACAAGCCTTCACGTCGTAGCAACGCACCAATCTCACCCGATGGCAAGTCAGCCGCCAAGGTGACAATCTTGCGTTTGTACCCCAGCTTGAACCGGCGGCGCGTAGCCTTGGCCTTGACCTCCGTAGAGGAAGATGCGGCGTTAGCATCGGCGTGTGCCACAGCCGTCGAAGACGACGATGGTCGAGCAGAAACCCGTGGTTCTTTGATGTGCATGAGAGAAGCCTACCTTCAGTAATTAGGAAGAGGTAGTTGTCTCAGGTCACATTGGCACAGGGGGCAGTGGTAACTGCCTAAAAGTCGCCGTCAGTGAAGGGCAGCTCTTTACCGGAAGCGGACTTTTCGGCAAGCGAGTCGGTTTCGTTCGTGATCAACCCCTCAATGCACGTGCCACCCCGCCGACTTCGGGCAATGGCACATCGCGGTGGGGCCGTATTCAATGCCAAATGCATGGCCGTCACGATGGCGCTGCCAGTAGAACTCGGGCGCTTTGCGCTGCTTGCCGCCGACTTCGGCCATGTCCGCGTCGACATCGAACACGCGACCGTTGACGCTGACGTAGCGGGTGTCGATCGTCGCGCGGATGTTGTCGAGCGGATTGGTATTGAGCACGACGAAGTCCGCACGCTTGCCCGCTTCAAGCGAGCCGATCTGCTTCGACAAACCGAGCATGTCCGCACCGTCGTAGGTTGCCGCGCGCAGCGCTTCCCAGTTGCTGAAGCCGCTCTTGGCTAGCATCCAGATTTCCCAGTTTTCCGACAGGCCCTGCAACTGGCCGTGGCCGCCGGTCTGGATCTTCACGCCCGCGTCGCGAAGTTCCTTCGCCGCCTTGCCGACCTCGGTGTAGTAGTAGTCCCATTCCGGCGCGGCTTCGCGGCGGATCGAACGCGCATCCAGCGTTTCGCGCGGGAAGAAACGGTTGAGTTTCTTGTCTTCCCACACGTTGTCGTGCTCGTACCAGTAGTTCTCGCCGGAAAGTCCGCCGTATACGACGACCAGCGTCGGCGTATTGCGCACGTCGGTCTGCTTCCACAAGTTGACGATGTCGCCATACAGCGGAGCGACCGGCAGGTTGTGTTCGATGTTGGTAACGCCGTCGAGAATCATCGGCAGGTTGTGATTGAGCGTGGAACCGCCTTCCTCGACAACGAGCATGCCCAGTTCGCGTGCTGCCTGGTTGATCTGCTGGTGCTGTTCGCGGCGCGGCTGGTTGTAGCTCTTTACGCTGAACGCGCCGTTCGCCTTCATGCGGCGCAGGTGCGCGCGTGCATCATCGAGCGAATCGATGACCGCCTTGAAGTCGCCATCGGCGCCATACAGGATAGTGCCGGTCGAGAACACGCGCGGTCCGACGAGGTCGCCGGCCTTGACCAGCTCCGCTTCGGAAAACACCGTCTCGGTCGTCGCCGACGGGTCGTGCATTGTGGTGATGCCGAAGGCGAGATTCGCGTAGTAGGTCCAGTTCGCCTGCGGCACGACGCCGGTGAAGAAGTGGCTCGCGTGCGCGTGCGCATCGACGTAGCCGGGCATGATCGTCTTGCCCGCGACATCGATGACCTTCGCGTTCGACGGAATCGCAACAGCGCCGCTCGCGCCGACCGCCTTGATCGCATCGCCTTCGACGATCAGCGTGCCGTTCTCGATGATCTCCTGCTTGCCGGAGTCCGCGTCCTTCATCGTGA
>JBBQCA010000304.1:0-1880 GCA_038318315.1 Burkholderiales bacterium
GATGCTTGGCAATCAGCCCTCAAGGAGACAGAGCATGAGCAAACGTGACGTGGTGGTTTTGGGCGCGGCCCGGTCGGCAATCGGAACTTTCGGTGGCGCGCTCGCCGAGATCGAGCCAGCCGAACTGGCCGGCACTGTGATGAAGGAGGCGGTCAAGCGTTCCGGCGTCGACCCGAAGGCAATCAACTATGTGACGGTGGGCAACACCATTCCCACCGAGAGTCGCTTCCCCTACGTAGCGCGCGTCGCGGCCATTCAGGCCGGGCTGCCAATGGATTCGGTGGCGATGTCGGTGAACCGACTCTGCTCGTCGGGCCTGCAAGGCATCGTCACCACGGCGCAGAACATCCTGCTCAACGATTGCGACTACGGTGTGGGCGGCGGCGTCGAGGTGATGAGTCGCGGTGGCTACCTGTCCACGGCGATGCGCACCGGCGCACGCATGGGCGACACAAAGCTGATCGACATGATGGTCGCCACGCTGACCGACCCGTTCGGCGTGGGACACATGGGAATCACGGCCGAGAACCTCGTCACCAAGTGGGGCATCACGCGCGAGGAGCAGGACGCCCTCGCGATGGAGTCGCACCGGCGCGCAGCCGCAGCGATTGCCGAAGGGCGCTTCAAGGAGCAGATCGTCGCGATCGTCAAGCAGACCAGGAAGGGTGAGGTGATCTTCGACACCGACGAGCACGTCAAGCCCAACACGACGATGGAATCGCTGGGCAAGCTGAAGCCGGCGTTCAAGAAGGATGGCTCGGTGACCGCGGGCAACGCTTCGGGCGTCAACGATGGTGCTGCCTTCTTCGTCCTCGCCGACGCGACGGTGGCAGCAGCGGCCGGCCACAAGCCGATCGCGCGGCTGGTCTCTTACGCGGTGGCTGGCGTGCCGAACGAGATCATGGGCGAAGGGCCGATCCCGGCTACCAAGCTGGCGCTCAAGAAGGGCGGCGTGACGCTGGACCAGATGGACGTGATCGAGAGCAACGAAGCCTTCGCTGCGCAGGCCATCGCGGTAGCACGCGGCCTCGAACTCGACATGAAGAAGACCAACCCGAACGGCGGCGCGATCGCGCTGGGTCACCCGATCGGTTGCTCGGGCGCGTTCCTCGCCACCAAGGCAGTGTATGAACTGCACCGCATCAAAGGCCGCTACGCGCTGGTGACGATGTGCATCGGCGGCGGGCAGGGTATCGCCGCGGTCTTCGAACGCATCTAAGGCGCTGCGGCTCGCGCGAAGTTTGGACAAATGCCGCATTGGTGAACCGAGAATGCGAGATCGACATGTTGCCGTTTTCGATAGTCCCCGATAGTTGTCGATGGCGCGACGAAGCGCAGTCATTCGTCAGCGCAATCGATCGTCGCCGAGCAGCTGATCGAACACCAGACCGCTCGAACCCTCCCCACTTCCCACCTGCTTCCTGAAGCCCGTCCACAACCAGGTCGAGCCGTCGACCCAGCGCGCGAGGACGCGTCGCCGCGTCACGTGCTGCCCTTCGCGCGGCACCTCCTCGTCGTATAGCAGGAGCGGGCCCGCTGCATCGAGCGCTTCGCTCATCGCGCGATGGATCTGCTGCGTCCCGTCCGGCTGCAGGACCGCGCCGCGCCTGAGCCGCGTGATGACCTTGCCGGTCGCGTCCTTCACCTGGATCGGCATCAGCGGGATCCAGTGCGCCGGGACGGTCGACGAGAGCAGATAGCGCGGCGGCGCATCGGCCGCGCGCGGCGATTCGTTCGGAACCGGATCGCGCTCGACCCGCTGCATCGCTTGCTCGAGCGGACTCTCGACGCTGCGCTCGATCGCCCACGCGAGATTGGCCATCTCGTCGCGCATGAAGAGCACGTCCTCGATCGCGCCGCCTTCGAGCCGTTGTCCGGTC
>JBBQCA010000305.1:0-1587 GCA_038318315.1 Burkholderiales bacterium
ATCACCTCGTTGCAGACGCGCACGCTATGCGGGCCTTCGAATGCGGCGTGGCCGTGCAGCACCGTCACGCCCGGCGCATCGCGCAACCACGAGGTCACGTTGTTGCGCGAGTCCGTCACGACCGCGTCGGCACGTGCCTTCGCCTTCTTCAGATCGAACGCGATCGTGCCGCTGATCTGCACGCCGTACTCGGCGGCGCGCCGCGCGGTGTGCGCCACATGGGCGCTCGCAACCAGCGTCTTGGTCGGCGTGCAACCGGTGTTGACACAGGTTCCGCCGAGCAGGTGTCGCTCGATCAGCGCAACCCGCATGCCCGCAGCGCCGAGGCGCACGGCAAGCGGCGGCCCGGCCTGGCCGGCGCCGATGACGATGGCATCGAAGCTGTGGTTCATCATGCGCCTCATCGCGTCCCGTTCGCTCTGCCGCGAACATGACGATCATCATATTTTGATTCGCGTGCGAGCGCGTTCGTCACGCATTCCCGATCACTCGCTTACGCAAGGAACCTCATGAAACTCGAAAACGCCGTCGTCCTGATCACAGGCGCCAATCGCGGGCTAGGCTTGGCCTTCGCCCGTGAGGCGCTGGCGCGCGGCGCGCGCAAGGTCTATGCGGGCGCGCGCAATCCTTCGACCATCACCCTGCCGGGCGTGGTATCGGTGAAGCTCGACGTGACCGATGAGCACGACATCGCCGCCGTCGCGAAGACCTGCGGCGACGTCACTCTCTTGATCAACAACGCCGGCATCGCGGTGACGGGCGGGTTTCTCGAGGACAAGAGCGTGGCCTCCGCACGCGCGCACCTGGACACCAACTTCTTCGGGCCGCTGCTGATGAGTCGCGCCTTCGCACCCATACTCGCGGCGAACGGAGGCGGCGCGATCCTCAACGTGCTCTCGATCGCGAGCTGGATCAATCGAGGTTTCCTCGGCGCCTACGGCGCGAGCAAGTCGGCGGCGTGGGGTCTGACCAACGGCCTGCGCAACGAATTGCGCGAGCAGAACACGCAGGTGCTCGCGCTGCACGTCGGCTTCGTCGACACCGATCTCACGAAGGGATGGGACGTGCCGAAGACGGCGCCCGATGTGGTCGTGACACGCACCTTCGACGCGCTGGAAGCCGGTGCGAGTGAAGTGCTGGCCGACGAACGCACGCGGCTGGTCCATGCGGGCCTGTCCGCGAATCCGCCCGTGTATCTGGAAATGCCGGCGGCGCCGTGAACTCGCCGCGAGGAGAATCCGAGGCCGACGGACCATCGCCAGGCGGTCGCGATTTCAAAAGACTCCGAACACTGTTAGCGTACGCGTCGGTCGATACGCGCCATCTCTCGGGGAGTCTCATGAACGGTCCATCGCTGCGAATCCGGTTCGCCTTCGTCGCGCTTTCTTTTCTGCTGTGCCCGCTCGCCAACGCGCTCGACGCAGCGCGCTTCAAGGATGCGAACGGCGACCTGGTCGCCGACGCGCCGACCGATGCGAAGAATTTCGTCGATCCCGCGACCCTGATCTTTGCCTACACACCGGTCGAGGATCCCGCGGTATACGCCAAGGTGTGGGACGGCTTCATCAAGCACATGGAGACGGTCAC
>JBBQCA010000306.1:0-1586 GCA_038318315.1 Burkholderiales bacterium
ATCGCTCGAATCGCTGTCGCTCGCGGATTACGTCGATGATGTCGCACAGGTCGTCGCGTCGCTCCCCGCGCGACCGGTGCTCGTCGGGCACTCGATGGGCGCGACGCTCGTCGACCGGCTGATCTCCGCGGAAGCGTTCCCCGCTGCGGCGCTGGTATGTCCGATTCCGCCGTCGGGTCTGATGGCCTCGCTCACGCGCCTGTGGTGGTCGCGGCCGGATTTCTTCTGGCACGCACAGAAGCTCCATCACGGCGCGCTCGATCCCGTTGCGCTGTCGACGCTGCGCGAGTTCTATTTCACGCCCAACGCGCCGCAGGAAGTGCTGGCCGATGCGATGCGGCACCTGTCGCCCGAATCGCCGCGCGCGGTGATGGAATTGGCGTGGCGCGGCGCAGCACCGCCGCAGGCCGCCCCCGGCACGCCCCTGCGCGTCTTCGCGGCAGGCGCCGATGTGCTGTTCACCGCGGCCGAAGCCCAGGCGACCGCTGCCCGCCATGGCACCGATGCGGTCGTGCTCGACGACTTGCCGCATATGCTGATGCTCGAATCCGGATGGGAGCGCCTCGCCGTGGCGCTCGACGAATTCATTCGCGCGGCGGTTGCGCAGTCCCCGACGCCGCGGCGTCCCGCGCGAGCTCGATGAATGCAGCCGGCGCCAGCGGCACGCTGAAGTAATGTCCCTGGTAGAAGTCGCAGCCCTGCTCCGCCAGCACGGCGAGCTGCTCCGCGGTCTCGACGCCTTCGGCCACCACACTCAGTCCGAGGCTGTGCGCAAGCGCGATGATCGCGGCTGTAATCGCGCGGTCGTCGGGATCCGTCGTGACGTCGCGGATGAATGACTGGTCGATCTTCAGCGTGTCGATCGGCAGCCGCTTCAAGTGCACGAGGCTCGAATATCCCGTCCCGAAGTCGTCGATGGCCACGCGCACGCCGAGCTCGCGTTCGATCTGCAGCACGTTGCCGACCGTCTCCGGGTCATAGAGCACGCTGGTTTCCGTCACTTCGAATTCGACGCGGTGCGGATCGATGCCGGTCTCCGCGAAGATACGCTGGATGCGCGCGGCGAACCCGGGATCGCGGAACTGCCGCACCGACAGGTTGATGGCAATCGTCAATGAACCGAGGCCCTCCGCGAGCCACTGCTGCGCCTGCTCGCAGGCCCTGCGCATCACCCAGTCGCCGAGGCGCTCGATCAATCCGGACTCTTCGGCCAGCGGGATGAAGCGCGTCGCCGGAATGGCGCCCAGCACCGGATCGTGCCAGCGCAGCAGCGCCTCGGCGCCGACGATGCGCCCACTCGCGAGCTCGACTTTCGGTTGGAGCACAAGCGCGAGCGTCTCGTCCTTGAGCGCCTGGCGCAGCGCTGTTTCTAGCACCATGCGCTCCTGCTGCTCGGTGCCCATCTCGCGCACGAAAAACTGGTAGACGTTCTTGCCGGCGTCCTTCGCGCGGTACATCGCAACGTCGGCGTTCTTGAGCAGCGTGTCGGGATCGTCGCCGTCCTCCGGAAATATCGACAGACCGATGCTCGCGCTGACGTGGACCGCGTGGCCGCGCACCCAGTACGGCTGCTGGATAAGCTCGAG
>JBBQCA010000307.1:0-1582 GCA_038318315.1 Burkholderiales bacterium
CGAGTTCGGCGCGGCCAGCCAACTCGAGAAGATCGACATGCTCGACTTCGCGGATTTCGTCGCGATCAACAAGTTCGATCGCAAGGGTGCGGCCGATGCGCTGCGCGACGTTGCCAAGCAGGTCCAGCGCAATCGCGAAGCCTTCACGATGTCGCCGGATCAGATGCCGGTGTACGGCACGCAGGCGTCGAAGTTCAACGACGACGGCGTGACCGCGCTCTATCAGGGACTGTTGCCCAGGCTCGCGGAGTTCGGATTGAAGGTGGGCGAGGGCCGCCTGCCGAAAGTGGCGACCCACCAATCGACCGCCACCAACGTGATCGTTCCGCCGGCGCGCTCGCGCTATCTCGCGGAGATCGCGGACGTCGTGCGCGGCTATCTCAAGCACGCCGACGCGCAGAGCGCGATCGCGCGGGAAGCGCAGCAGTTGCGGGCTTCGGTGCGGATGCTGAGCGAAGCGAAACACAGCGGCGCGGGCGATGACGCGAAAGCCTTGCCCTCCGATCGCCTCGAAAAACTCGCGGCCGATCGCGAATCGCGCCTCGACGCGCATTCGAAGAAGCTGCTCGCGATGTGGCCCACGATGCAGAAGGCCTACGCGGGCGACGAGTACGTCGTGAAGATCCGCGACAAGGAACTGCGCACCGCGCTGACCACCAAGTCCTTGTCGGGCACGACCATACGCAAGGTCGCGTTGCCGCGCTACGAAGACCAGGGCGAAGTGCTGAAGTGGCTGATGCGCGAGAATGTGCCCGGCTCGTTTCCCTTCACCGCCGGCACGTTCGCGTTCAAGCGCGAAGGCGAAGACCCGACCCGCATGTTCGCGGGCGAGGGCGATCCCTTTCGCACCAATCGCCGCTTTCGTCTGTTGTCCGAAGGCATGCCCGCCAAGCGCCTGTCCACGGCCTTCGACAGCGTGACGCTCTACGGCCACGAGCCCGACCTGCGGCCCGACATCTACGGCAAGGTCGGCAACTCGGGCGTGTCGATCGCCACGCTCGACGACATGAAGATGCTGTACTCGGGCTTCGACCTGACGAGCCCGAGCACGTCGGTGTCGATGACCATCAACGGTCCCGCGCCGTCGATCCTCGCGATGTTCATGAACACCGCGATCGATCAGAACCTCGACAAGTTCAAGACCGACAACGGCCGCGAGCCCACCGACGACGAAGAAGAGAAGATCCGCCAGTGGGTGGTGGAGAACGTGCGCGGCACGGTGCAGGCCGACATCCTCAAGGAAGACCAGGGGCAGAACACCTGCATCTTCTCGACCGAGTTCTCGTTGAAGGTGATGGGCGACATCCAGCAGTACTTCGTGCAGCACCGGGTGAAGAATTTCTACTCGGTGAGCATCAGCGGTTATCACATCGCCGAGGCCGGCGCGAACCCGATTTCGCAACTCGCGTTCACGTTGAGCAACGGCTTCACCTTCGTCGAGGCCTATCTCGCGCGCGGCATGCACGTCGACGACTTCGCGCAGAACCTGTCGTTCTTTTTCAGTAACGGCATGGACCCCGAGTACACCGTGATGGGCCGCGTAGCGCGCCGCATCTGGGCCGTGGCGATGCGCGACAAGTAC
>JBBQCA010000308.1:0-1554 GCA_038318315.1 Burkholderiales bacterium
CACGGGCGTCAGGAACGCCCGCGGACCCAGCATACCGGCCATCCCTGGCCATCGCCGAAAACTGCTCCTGCGTTTTCGACATACCGGCCATCCATGGCCATAAACAAAAGCTGCGCCTCGTGGGCGCAGCTTCGTGTAACGCTTGACGACCAGAACTCAGGCCTTGACGTGCGCCTTGACGTAGTCGACAGCCTGCTGGACCGTCGTGATCTTCTCGGCTTCCTCGTCCGGAATCTCGCACTCGAATTCTTCTTCCAGCGCCATCACCAGCTCGACGGTGTCGAGCGAATCGGCACCGAGATCGTCAACAAACGACGCATTCGGCGTGACTTCGTCTTCCTTCACACCCAACTGCTCAACGACGATCTTCTTGACGCGTTCTTCGATAGTGCTCATGTGTTCCTGTACCTCCGATCGGAATTCTTGCGACCCGCACTTCGTGGCGCGGATCGCGTGGGCGGTACGCCCTTTTCGAGACGCGGCATTGTAGTGGAAGGATTGAACCCTCGCCACCTGCCGCACCGGCCATCTGCCGCAGCTCGAACTCGTCGCTGCAGTGTGCTCCAAGATCCTGTTTCGCAACAGCCCGCAATCCGCCTGTCAACGCCTTTCGATGCCGGCCGAACGTCTAGGCCATGTACATGCCGCCATTGACGTGCAGCGTTTCGCCGGTGATGTACGCCGCGGCGGGCGACGCGAGGAACGCAACCGCCTTGCCAATATCGCCGGCAGCGCCGAGACGACCCAGCGCAATCTGGCCGAGCAATGCATTGCGTTGTTGTTCGGGCAACGCACGCGTCATGTCGGTGTCGATGAATCCTGGAGCGACGACGTTTACGGTGATTCCTCGCGAGCCGATCTCGCGCGCGAGCGACTTGGAAAACGCGATGATGCCCGCCTTCGCGGCAGCGTAGTTTGCCTGCCCCGGATTGCCGGTCAGGCCGATCACCGACGCGATCGAGATAATGCGACCCTTGCGCGCTTTCATCATGCCGCGCAGTACGGCTTTGGAAGTGCGGAAAACAGAGGTGAGATTGGTATCGATGATAGCCTGCCAATCTTCGTCCTTCATGCGCATCAACAATTGATCGCGCGTGATGCCGGCGTTGTTGACGAGGATCGACACTGCGCCGAATTCCTTAGCAACCGAGTCGATCAGCGCTTCGACTGCAGCGCCATCGGTCACATTCAGCGCGCGTCCGACACCCACATTTTCGGCAAGACGTTCACCGATCGCCTGCGCACCCGCTTCGGTCGTTGCCGTACCGATCACTTTCGCGCCCAGCGCGGCAAGTTCGTCCGCGATCGCCGCACCGATACCGCGGCTTGCACCGGTAACCAGCGCAACGTCACCTTCCAGCAGCTTGCCCATCACATTCGCCTTTCAGAAAACCCGAGGGCGCAAACCTTACACGACCGCACTTTGCCCGTCATTCGGACAGGCACGGAGGCCGGCGATCAATGATCGATGGTCGAAGAGCCGCATGTAGTCGCGCGGCAGGCGACTGCAAAAAGCGACTTCATTGAGCGTTCCAGAGTACTGCCCGAATAAAA